>JAICJV010000020.1 GCA_025928265.1 Thermoleophilaceae bacterium | reverse complement strand
CGTCTTCTCGCCGGCCACGCGCGATAGCGACGCGGCGATGTGGATCGCGGCGATGCCGAGGCCGACGCGGACCGGGCGCCGCGCGAGTTTGTGCGAGAGCCCGCAGAAGTGTCCGATGATCGCGGTGCGCGCAGCTAACGACGGGTCGCCGCCGCCCGCCGGCCGCGCAAGCTCCAGGGCGATCGCGAGCGCGCCGCCGAGAAGCAGCGGGACGAGGTAGTCCATGAGCTTCGTCGGCCGCGGGTCGCGCAGGAAGAACTCGAGCAGGTCGGGCCGCTTCTTCTCGCCCGCAGGTCGCAGCAGCACCGCGGCGACGATCGCCGCCGGGTACTCGATCAGCGTGGGCAGTACGAGCGGCGCGACGATCGCGTTGAACACGCCGCCGATGACGCCGCCGGCCGCGACCCACAGGTAGAACTCGGTGAGCCCGCTCGGGGGCGGGCGGTCCGCGGCCAGTCGTGAGTGGCACATCAGCGCCGCAACGGTCAGCCCGATCAGGTGCAGCGCGAGCAGGAGGGCGAGCGGCTTCTGCGACCCGATTGCCAGCGTGTAGACGAGCAGGATCGCGACGGGTGGGAGCGCGACCCGAGCGATCTGCACGAGCCGTTCCGCGTTGGCGCCCGGCGCGAACGCCGCCACGAACGTGGCGAGGTAGAGCGCCAGCGGGATGACCCACAGCAGCGGGATGGGGGTGAGGTCGCGCGTGAGGTAGGTGGTGGTGCCCAGCATGAGGCTGGACGGCACGGCGGCGAGCGTGAGCCAGCGGCCGCGATCGCGCCAGCCGATCGCGCGGCGTTGCTCTCGTTCCTTCGCCTGTTCCACGCGCGCCGGGCGCAGCCAGAGGACGATGGCGCACGCCGCCACGAGCAGCCCCGCGACGCCGTAGCCGACCGCCCAGGCGTCGTCCTGGACGTGCAGCGTGAGGAGCGGCTCGAGCGCGAGCGGATATGCCAGGAGGCCGATGAGGCTCCCGCCGTTGGATGCGGCGAACAGGAAGTAGGGGTCGCGCCCGGCGCGATGCCGCGTGGCCGCCAGCCAGCGCTGGAGCGTCGGCCCGTTGGCGGCAAGCGCGAAGAACGGCAGCCCGGCGGTCACGAGCAGCGTGCCGATCAGCCACGGCGTCGGGTTGCTGCTTGCCGGCGGGCGCGCGTCCGCCGCGATCGTCACCGGCAGCGCGATCGCGCCCAGCGCGAGCAGCGCGACCTGGAGCAGCGACTGCGCGCGCGGCGCCAGCCGGGTGCTGGTGGCGTGGCTGAACGCGTAGCCCGCGAGCAGCGCGGCCTGGAAGAACAGGACCGTGGTGTTCCACACCTCGGGCGTCGAGCCGAGCAGCGGGAGCAGCGCCTTGCCCACCATCGGCTCGAGCACGAAGAGGAGCGCGGCGCTGACGAACAGCGCGAGGGAGTAGAGGATCGCCAAGGCCGGTTAGCTTGGCGGCTGCGGCTGGATCACGCGGACGCCACGCTTGGGGACCATCGTGATGCCGCGGCGCTCGACCTTGTCCGGGTCGCCGGCCGGCTCGAGCCGCGTGCGCTCGAGCACGCGCCGCACGACGGTTCGCATCTCCATGAGCGCGAAGCTCGCTCCCAGGCAGCGCCGCACGCCGCCGCCGAACGGGATCCACGTGTAGGTGTCGGGCGGGTCCGGCTCGAGGAAGCGCTCTGGGCGGAACTCGCTGTGGTGAGGGTACGCGCGCCGGTGGACACCCGCGATCGACGGGTTGATCTCGATCCCCACCGGGATCTCGTATCCGTTCAGCGAGAACGGCTCCTTCTGCACGACACGCCCGATCCCCGGGATCACCGCGCGGATGCGCAGCGACTCCTTCACCACCGCGTCGAGGTAGTCGTCGCCCTCCTCCTCGATCTTGGCGAGCACGCGCGGGTTGTGCAACAACAGGTCGAACGTCCACGCGAGGCCGGTGGCCGTGGTCTCGTGGCCCGCGACCAGCAGCGTGACCAGCTCATCGCGCAGCTCGCCGTCCGACAACGGTCGGCCGTCCTCGTCGCGTGCAAGCACGAGCATCGAGAACACGTCGTCGCGCTCCTCGAGGTCCGGCGCCGTGCGGCGCATGGCGATCTCCTCGTAGATCATCTCGTCGACCTCCGCGCGGCGGCGCTCGAAGCGCTCGACGATCCGGCGCCGCCCGAGGTAGCCGCCCGACATGGCCAGCAGCACCACGCCGGCGCGCCGCGAGACCGGGTCGAGCATCGCGCGGATCCGCCGCGTGAGCTCGTCCTTGCGCGCGCCCTCCTCGACTCCGAAGACGGTGCGCATGATCACCTCGAGCGTGAGCAGCTGCATCGACGGCATGAGCGCGAACTCGCGTCCGACCGGCCAGGCATCGATCGCGTTGTCGGCCGCCTCGCGCATCACTTCCGCGTAGCCCGCGAGCCGCTTGCCGTGGAACGGCGGAAGCATGAGCTTGCGCTGGCGCAGGTGCTCGTCGCCGTCGAGCAGCAGGACCGAGCGTTCACCGAGCACGGGTCCGAGCAGCGAGTTGGCCTTGCCCGCGTGCAGGCGGTCAGGCGGCGCCTGGAATACCTGCTTGACGATGGCGGGGTCGAACACCATCACGAAGTTCGAGTCGAACTTGGTGCTGAACCGGACCACGTCGCCGTAGCGCCGCTGGCAGGCCGTGATGTAGCGACCCGGAGCGAGCAGGAACGCGAACGTCTGAAGGAGCGCCGGGAGGCGCGGTCCGGGCGGGGCGGTGCCGGTCACCGTGGCCACCGCCCCATCGTGGCAGACCGGCTAACGGTGCTTGCGCCTGTGTGGCTTGTGCACCTTGGTGTGTGGCCTGCTCTTCTTGCAGCCGCGGTACCTGCGCACGCTCACGGTGCGTTGTCCCTTGTTCGATCTGGCCACGATCCGCACGGTGAACACGCCCTTCGGCAGCCGCTTGAGCGTGAAGCGCTTGACCCTGTGCCCGCGTTTGACCGCTTTCCGCTTCCCGTTCACATAGGCGGTCACGCGGGTGATCCGGCCGTGCTTCGGCTGGTGGATGCGGAAGCTGAACTTGCGCCGGTCGACGCACTTCTTCGCGACCACCGACTTGCCGCAGTCGGCGAGCGCGGCGGGAATCGGGAAGCTACCCGAGGTGTTTGCCGCGATCGTGGCCGGGTCGACGTCGAACGGCGCGTTCTTCATGTAGTCCTCGAGCCGGATCGACGGGTCGCCCTGCGTCGTCTGGGTGCGCTTGCAGGCGAGGTAGGGGAGGGTGAGCGACGCGAAGTGCACCGTCACCTGGTCGCCCGTGGGCGGCTGGTTCCACCACTCGGCCTGGCCGCCCGTGACGAGCACTCCGATCCGGTGGCCGGCCGGGAACACCCAGTCCTGGTCGTAGAGGTCGAAGGAGACCGTTCCAGGCCCTTGCAGCAGGTAGGCCCCGCGGCTGAACAGCGTGGCCTTGTTGTCAGGCCCGACGTCGTAGACGTCCACGTACAGGTTGTCCCCGGACGCGCCGTCGGTGTTGACGGTCACGCGCGGCGTGCCGGACAGCCGCACCTCGTGGTCGAACTTCGGCGAGAACGTCCAGATGCCGAGGCCGTACGGCGGCGTGCCGCCGTCACCCGAGCCGTTGTTCTGGCCGTCGTCGCTGTAGCTGCCGGGCTTCAGCGCGGCCGTGGAGTCGAACGCGTCGCGCGGCGGCCAGCTCATCTCCGGGCGCCACTTGCCGTCGTTCGTCTCCACCACGATCGGCGGGTCCTGCACCGACGGCTTGACGCCCTTCAGGTACTGGTCGTAGAAGCGCATCGTCTCGTCGAACCAGCCCTTGCGACCCATGGCCAGGCGGCCGGTCGCGTCGGTGTCGTTGCCGCGGACGTGGTCCCACATGCCGAACCACGCGCGCTTCGGGCCGGACTCGGCGTTGAATGCGTCGACCGCGCCGTCGGGCTTGGTGTTGTTCTCGAGCAGCCCCTGCGTGAGAAACCACGGCGTCTTCTTTCCGTGCAGGCCGCTGATCAGGTCGCGCGGCTTCCAGTACGCCGCGCTGTGATCGGAGTTCTGCTGGTCGGCCCAGTTGAACACCGGGCAGCCGGGACGCGCCGTGTCGTTGATCGAGTTGAAGTTGTAGGCGAGCTGATCGTTCGCCGGGCCCGGCGTGCCGGCGATCGCGTCGTACAAGGCCGGGGTCGCGAGCGAGTTCAGGTAGCGAGTCCGGTTCATGTACAGGTAGCGGTACAGGTCGTAGACCGGCTCCTGCGAGACCACCGCGGCGAGGCCCTTCGGCTGCTGGACGATGCCGATCAGGCCGGTGACTGCGTCATACGACTTGCCGTACATGCCGACCTTCCCGGTCGACCACGGCTGCGACGCGGCCCACTCGACGGCCGCCTTCACGTCGGCCTGCTCGCCCGGTCCCGCCCAGTCGAGGCAGCCGCTGCTGCCGCCGAAGCCGCGCAGGTCGACCTGCACCCACGTGTAGCCCTTGTCGAGCAGGTGCGTGCCGTTGATGTAGTCGTAGAAGCGATCGGAGGGGCCGTCCGCGGGGGCCGGGTTGTACGGCGTGTCCTCGACCGGACCGGCCGGGCCGGTCTGGCCCGAGTGGTTGAAGTAGGGGCCGATCGAGAGGATGACCGGCGTCCTGACGTTGTCCGGGAGGTTCTTGGGGCGCAGCACATCGGCGTGGAGCGTGGTGCCGTCGGACTCGTGGATGTAGTCCTGCGACCACTTCGCGTTGTCCGGTGGTGGCGCGGCGACCGCGGTGCCGGTTGCGACGAGCGCGAATGCGCAAGCCGTGGCGGTCAGCGTCAGCCTCGCGAGCCGAGGAACTGCGTGCATGCGTCGAAAACCCCCTGCCAGGTCGATTCGGGCGCGGGCATGGTAACCGTCCGCTTAGGCGCGCGCGCCAGTTCGGGCGGTCATGCCGGCGACGCGACCTGCCTCACGTCGGCCGCGAACGCATCGACCTCGTCAGCCGCGGTGTCCCACGAGCACATCCACCGAACCTCGCCGGTCGCCTCGTCCCAGACATAGAAGCGCCAGCGCTCCTGGAGCTTCTTCGTGGCCTCCAGGGGCAACACGGCGAAGACGGCGTTCGCATCGACGCTCTGGGTGACGCGGACGCCGGCGGCGCCGGCGACCCCTTCCGCCAGGCGGCGCGCCATCGCGTTCGCGTGTTCGGCGGCGTGGCGCCAGCGCTCGTTCTCGAGCAGGGCGTCGAACTGGGCCGCCAGGAAGCGCATCTTCGAGGCGAGCTGCATCGACTGCTTGCGCAGATACTCGACGCCCTCGCCCAGGCCCGGCCGCAGCAGCACGACCGCCTCGCCGAGCACGAGGCCGATCTTCGTGCCGCCGAACGACAGCGCGTCCACACCCACGTCCGTGGTGATCGCGCGCAGCGGGACGTTCAGCGCGGCGGCGGCGTTGGTGAGTCGCGATCCGTCGACGTGCAGCAGAAGGCCCTGCTCGTGTGCGAGATCGCCGAGCGCGCGGATCTCGTCCGGCGTATAGACGGTGCCGAGCTCGGTCGACTGCGTGATCGAGATGACCTTGGGCTGGACCGCGTGCTCGTCGCCGAAGCGCACCAGCTTGGGCATGACCAGCTCGGGCGTGAGCTTCCCGTCGGGCGTCGCGACCGTGAGCAGCTTGATCCCGCCCATGCGCTCGGGCGCGCCGCCCTCGTCGACGTTCAGGTGGGCGGTCTCGGCGCAGATCACGGCGTCCCACGGGTTCGTGAGCGCGCGCAGCCCCACCACGTTCGCGCCGGTGCCGTTGAAGACGAGGTAGGCGTCGCTGTCGGCGCCGAACTCGTGGCGGAAGCGCTCCTCGACGCGCGCGGTCCATTGGTCGTTTCCGTACGCGGGCGCGTGGCCCGAGTTCGCCGCCGCGATCGCGTCGATCACCTCGGGGAGCGCGCCGGCGTAGTTGTCGCTCGCGAAGCTGCCGCCCATGCGGCGAGGCAGGTTACGCGGCCGCCGCGGCCGGCTTCAGCGTGGGCTCGAGCTTCTGCTGGAGCTGCGTGTAGAACATCGACAGCGGGAACTCGTCCGGCTCGACCAGCTCGAGCCACTGCTTCGGGTCGCTCTCGTCGCTGAGCGGCCGCTCGCCGGCGCGCCATTTCGACGACGTCGTCGCCGGCACGTAGGTCGACACCAGGTCGTGAGCGGCGATCCACTGCGCAACCTTGGAGCGATCGATGCCCGAGCGGTAGAGCTCCATGACCGCCTCGCGCAGCGCGACGACACCGTCGGCCACGCGATCCCACTCGATCGTCAGGCGGTTGTCGGTCCAGTGCAGGAAGCCGTGCTTGTGGAGGTACGCGAACAGGAGCTGGCCGCCGAGCCCGTCGTAGTTGCGCACCCGCGCCCCAGTGACCGGGAAGCGGAACAGGCGGTCGAAGAGGATCGCGTACTGCACGTTGCGCGCGAACGCGAAGCCGCCGGCCTCGAGATCTACGGCCTCGGCGAACGCGGTGAGGTCGCAACGGAGCTCCTCGAGCGAGTACATCCAGTACGGCATCCGCTGGCGGATCATGAACGGGTCGAACGGCAGGTCGCCGTGGCTGTGGGCCCGGTCGTGGATCAGGTCCCACAGCATGTACGCCTCCCGCGACAGGCGTTCCGAGCGCAGCAGCGCCGAGGCGTCGGCCGGCAGGTTGAGCCCGAGAATGCCGGAGGCCTTCGAGGTCACGCGCCGGAAGCGCTCCGACTCGCGGTCGCAGAAGATGCCGCCGAAGTGGTTCTCCGCCGGCCGCACGGCGACCGCGACCGTCTCGGGGAACAGCACCGCGCATTCGGAGTCGTAGCCCGCGGTGTTCTCGACGAACGTGACCGGCACGAACTTGGGGTTGTCGTAGCGTGTGCTCTCCAGCTGGGCGAGCCACTCCGGCCACGGCACGCGGACGATGAGCGCCTCGAAGCGCTTGTCGCGCGACGCGTTCTGGAGGTACATCGGGAACACGACGAGGTGCTCGATGCCGTCCGCGCGGTGGAGATCCGGGCGGAACAGCTCGAGCGAGCGGCCGAAGTCGGGGACGGGGAAGCCGTTCGCCGACCATGAGCGGAGATCGCCGACGAGCGCGTCGAGGTAGTCGGCCTCGTGCCGGAACCGCGGCGCAAGGCCTTCGATCGCGTCGATCATCGTCTCGACATGGCCGCCCGCGACCACGCCGTCGTGATGGTCGTGCTCGAGGGAGCCGTCGGGCTCCTGCATGAGTCGCAGCGCGTCGGTGGCTGCCTTCAGCGCGGCCCAGTGTGGGTCGGCCGCTGCCTCGGAACGCGGCGCGCGGACGGCCTGCGCCAGCGACGGCTCCGCGACCCAGTGGACCAGGTCGAGCCACAGCGCCTCGTGATCCAGGTCGCCGATGCAGTCGTCGCCGAACAGGTCGGAATCGGCGAGGACGGCCACGCGCCCGGAGCCGTGCTCGGTCACGGCGAGCAGCGCGGCGTACGGCGACGATGCACTCCCGTGCGTGCGCGCGAGCACCCGCGCCCGACCGTCGGGGGCGAGCGTGGTGCCGCGGTAGAAGCACACCTCGCGCACGCGCGCGAGGACGTCGGCTCCCGTGCCCGGCCTGCTCTCCGCCAGTTCGGCCAGGACCCAGCTCGGCGCGTTGTGGTTGTGCTCGTAGTCGGAGACGACGTCGTTGGCGATCCCGATGCCGAATCGCCCCGCCAGCTCCGCGAGGTTGTTGCCGTACTTCTCCTGCTCCTCCTCGGCCAGCAGGAACAGGCCTCCGCCGGCGGCCACCCAGGTCTCGATGGCATCGAGCTCGTCCGGCGACAGCCGCGGCGGCCCCGAGCCCGGGACGGTGCGCTCCCACCTCGCCTCGGACGGGTGCGCGATCACCAGCACGGACACGCCGTCGAGCGCGGCCGCGCCGAGCGGGCCGGTGGCGTGCGCCTCGACAGCGAAACTGCGCGCCCGTAGTGCATCGGCCGCGCGCGCGTACGAGGAGTCGGCCGGATGCGACGGCTGCATCTCGCGCGCGATGTCCGGCCGGATCGTCCACGCCTCGCTGTGCGACTCGTCGAACAGGACTCGCGCGACCGGCGGGTGCTGGGCGTGAAAGGACATATCGAAAGCGTACGGACCGCTCCGTAACGATTCAACGCCGCTTCGTAACGATTCTGCACAATAATGTGACGAATGGACGCGCTAGACGCACAAATCGTTGCGCTGCTGGTCGAAGATGCGCGCCGGCCGTACGGGGACATCGGGAAGCACGTCTCCCTGTCGGCGCCGGCGGTCAAGCGGCGCGTCGACCGGCTGCGGGCGGCGGGCGCCCTGCGGGGCTTCACCGCGGTCGTCGATCACGCGTCGCTCGGGTCGAGCACCGAGGCGCTGGTCGAGCTCTTCTTCGCGCCGGGAACGCTGCTCGACGAGGTCGCGCGAACGCTCGATCGTCACCCCGAGGTGGTGGAGGCGTGGAGCGTGACCGGCGAGCCCGACGCCATCGCGCGCGTGCGCACGCGCGACAACGCCGACCTCGAGCGCGTGATCATGGAGATCCAGCGCGAGGGACCGGTGGAGCGGACGCGGTCGCAGGTGGTGCTGTCGCAGCTGGTGGGGCGGCCGCAGGCGTAGAGAAGACAGAAGGCAGAAGGCAGAGGTGGGGGGTCAGACCTCGATCCACATCCCCCGCGGCCCCAGGTTGAACAGCCGCGTCGCGCCGACCTGCGCCTCCTGCCCGGCGCACTCGTGGATGTGCCCGCACACGGCAACCTTCGGCTGCACCCGCTCGATCGCCCGCAGCAGCGCCTCGCTCCCGAGCGACCGGTCGCCGTCCAGGAACCCGCGCGGCGGCGAGTGCAGCACCAGGACATCGAGATCAGCAGGGCACGACTGCAGCGCCGCCTCCGCCTCCTCCTCGGTCAGGTCGAAGCTCCACGGCCAGGGCGTGGTCGGGATCCCGGCGCCCAGGCCCCAGAACGACACGCCGTCGATCTCGATGCCCGCCCCGTGGAGCACCGTCGCGGCCTTCCAGCCGCCGCACGCCTCGCGCAGCTCGTCGTCGGTCTCGTTGTTGCCGGGCACGAGCACCGTCGGCGTCTCGACCACAACGAGCATGTCGATCAGCTGCTCCACGCCACGGTGCACCGAGCCGAAGTCGCCGGCCGCCACGAGCACGTCCGCATCCACGGCCATCGACGCGATCCGGCGTGCCTGGTCGAGGTCGCGGTGGATGTCGCTGAACGCGAGCAGTTGCACGGCGCGGCATGCTAAGCGACGCATGAGCCTGCTCTCCGAACTCACGACGCTGCGGCTGGGCGGTCCCGCCGCGAACATGATCGAGGCGCGCACCGAGGACGACGTGGTGGCCGCAGTCAAGGACGCGGACGGCCGGGACGAGCCGCTGCTCGTGCTGGCCGGCGGCAGCAACGTGGTGATCGCCGACGACGGCTTCCCGGGTACCGTCGTCCGCATCCTCACCCGCGGCGTCGAGGACCACGGGAGCGGCACGCTCACCGCGCAGGCGGGCGAGCCCTGGGACCCCTTCGTGGAGCGAGCGGTGAACAACGACCTCGCCGGCATCGAATGCCTCTCCGGCATCCCCGGATCCGTCGGCGCGACGCCGATCCAGAACGTGGGCGCCTACGGCCAGGAGGTGAGCGAGACCATCACCCGCGTGCGGGTATACGACCGCAGAGCCCGCGAGATCAAGGAGCTCGAGCCCGCCGACTGCGGCTTCTCGTACAGGTCGAGCGTGTTCAAGCGCGACCCCGGTCACTGGGTGGTGCTGGCGGTGACCTACGCGCTCGACGCTCAGCCCGACTCACGGCCGATCCGTTACGCGGAGCTGGCGCGCGAGCTGGGAGTGGAACCAGGCGCCACCGCTCCGCTCGCAGACGTCCGCGCGGCGGTGCTGAACCTGCGGCGCCGCAAGGGGATGGTGCTGGACCCCGCCGACCCGGACTCGGTGTCGGCCGGCTCGTTCTTCACGAACCCGATCCTCGACCAAGCGGACTTCGAGCGCCTCCGCGAGCGCGCGCAGCAACTGCTCGGCGACGGCACGCAGCCGCCCGCCTGGCCCGAAGCCGACGGCCGCGTGAAGACCTCGGCGGCATGGCTCGTCGAGCGCGCCGGCTTCGCGCGCGGCTACGGCAGCCCGGGTCCGGTATCGCTCTCGACGAAGCACACGCTCGCGCTCACCAACCGTGGTGGCGCCACGGCGGCGCAGCTGCTCGCCCTGGCGCGCGAGATCGCGGACGGGGTGGAGCGCGAGTTCGGCGTACGGTTGGTGCCCGAGCCCGTGCTGATCGGCCTGACCATCGACGCGGAGGAGCAATGAACGAGATCGTTCCCGGCATCTACCACTGGACCGCGCGCCACCCCGACATCCACGCGCGCGTCTCGTCCTACTACGTCCGGCCAGCTGGCATCGTGATCGACCCGCTCGAGCCCGAGGACGGGATGGGCTTCTTCGACGAGCTCGACCTGCCGCCGCAGCAGGTGGTGCTCACGAGCGGCCTCCACTGGCGCCACAGCGACCGCTTCCGCGACCGCTACGACGCCACGATCCGCGTCGTGAGCTCCGGCGTGCCGCGCTGGGAGGGCACCGACCGCGAGGCGGCGACGTTCGAGTACGGCGACGAGGTGGCGCCCGGCGTGCGCGCCCTCGAGGTGGGTCAGATCTGTGCCGACGACACCGCCCTGCACATCGCCCACGGGAGCGGTGCGATCGCCTTCGCCGACGGCCTGATCTCCCACGAAGGCGCGCCGGCGTTCGTCCCGGACAGTCTGATGGAGGACGCCGAGGACACCAAGGCGGGCCTCCGGAACAGCCTGCGCGGATTTCTGGACAAGGACTTCGACGCGCTTCTCTTCGCCCATGGCGACCCGCTCGAAAAGGGCGGATTTGCAGCGCTTAAGAACTTCCTGGCCTGACGGGCGTTTGGTGACGGTCCGTCAGGGGAATGGGAGGCTTGGCACAGCCGCGGGCTCAAGGCCCGCCGCGTTGTCGCCGACAGCTTCACTAGTATTCCCGACTTGATCTAGCCGAGTCCCCGCCGTTCAGGCGGTGGGGAACGGGGGACCCAATTGGGCCATTTCCTCTCTCGAGAGGGGGTCCGTGGGGCGAATCGCCGCCTTGGTGCGGCGTAGCGCATCTCTTTCGCGCGAGCCCGTCAGCTCACCCCGTAGGCGCGAGAAAGAGAGGTACCGATGTCCCCGCATAACGATCTGGCTGCGCCCGCGCGATGGCGCGCGTCGCTGCGCCGGTCGCAGGAGCGCCGCGTGGCGGCGATGCGCCGCAGGCGCCGTCTGTTCCGCGGCCGCACGCTCGCCATCGCCGCCGTCACCGCCATGACGGCCATCTCCGGCGTGGCCGTTGCCGCCACCACCGGCTCGTCGCAGCGCTCGGCCTCGACGCAGAGCGCGACGCTGAAGGTCGGTTCGAAGGGTGCCGCCGTCAAGCTGCTCCAGCGCAAGCTCCACGTAAGCGCGACGGGCTACTTCGGATCGCAGACGAAGGCTGCGGTGAAGCGCTTCCAGCGCCGCACGCACTTGGCCGTCGACGGCATCGCCGGTCCCGCCACGCTCCGCGCCCTCGGCATCCGCGCCACCGCGGCGTCGTACTCGAATGGCGGCGCGTCGAGCGACGACAACTCCTCCTCCAGTTCGGTGCCGCGCGTGCTCGAGCGCATCGCGCAGTGCGAGTCCGGGGGTAATCCGCGCGCGGTCTCGAAGAGTGGCCGCTACCGCGGCAAGTACCAGTTCGACCGGGCCACCTGGAAGCGCTGGGGCGGCACCGGCGACCCGGCTGCGGCGTCTGAATCGGTGCAGGATCGGATCGCGCTCAAGCTCTACCGGGCACGCGGGACCGATCCCTGGCCCAACTGCGCCTAGTCACTTCGTCCACGGACCGGCGGGCGCTCCGTGCCGGCGCCCGCCGACTCCGTTAATGTCGCCGCGATGAGCGTGGGTTGGGAGACCTCCGAGCGCGACGACGGCTACGTGGTCGAACTCACCGGCGAGCTGGACATCTCGAGCGCGGCGAGCGTCGAGAGCCGGCTCATGGAGCTCGAGAAGCGCAAGCCCGCCCGCCTGATCCTCGACCTCACGCGGGTCAGCTTCATCGACTCGACGGGCCTCTCGATGATCATCAACGCGGACGGTCGCGCGAGGAAGCGCGGCAGCCGCCTGACGATCGTCTCGGGCGAGGGTGTGCCGCGCCGGATCCTGCGGACCGTCGGCCTGGAGGACCGCCTCGACGTGATCGGCGAGCTGCCCGCCGCCGGTAGCTGACTTCGTTTTAAAAGTCCTTCCCGCGCGACGCGTTTGCGGGATAGGATCGTCATTGGACTGACGCGACGCTTGGGGGCGGAGCGGAGGTGCCAACCGGTTCCGACTCCGGGTGCCGGCGCTTTGAGGGGCGCCGCCGCCACAGCGCTCAAAAACTCCAGGAGGAGATCATCCGCCAGGCTGGCCGCGGATCCGTGGGCACCCGCAACGAGGTGCGGTTAGTCGCTGGGCTGGCCGCGCTCCTGCTCGTGACCGTCGGGCTCGACATCGCGATGGGCGGGAGCGTGGTTCTGGTCCTCATCCAGATCGCCGTGGTGATCGCGGTTGCCGTGGCGATCGTCTGGCTGGCGGTGGGTCGGCGGAAGCTCGAGCGCGAACGCTTCCGCTCGCAGATGATCGCCGAGGTGGGGACCGTGATGAGCGGCGCGCTCGACTACGAGCTGGCGCTGACGGAGCTTGCGCGGCTGATCTCACGCCGGCTCGCGGACTGGTGCTTCATCTTCATCCTCGAGGAGGATCGCTCGATCCGTCAGCTTGCTGCGGCCCACGTCGACATGGAGCGCCAGTCGCAGGCGTGGGAGCTGCTCTACCGCTATCCGCTCGACCCGGATCGGCCGGAGGGCCCGGCGAAGGTCATCCGCACGGGCCGGTCCGACTTCCAGCCCCAGGTCACCGAGGATCTGCTGCGCGCGATCTCGGCAAACGACGAGAACCTCGAGTTGCTGCGCGCGCTCAAGCTGCGGTCCTCGATGGTCGCGCCACTCGTCGCGCGAGGGCGCACACTGGGCGCGATCGTATTCGCGTCGGCGGAGTCGGGCCAGGTGTTCACGCGGCGCGACCTCGAGCTGGCGGAGGAGGTCACCGCGCGCGCGGCGATCACGCTCGACAACGCGCGCCTATACGCGCGGCTGCGCGGCACCGAGCGGGAGCTGCGCACCTCGCGCGACCAGCTTCAGGCGATCGTGGACGGCGTCGCCGACGCAGTCACGGCCCAGGACCCGAGCGGCAAGCTCGTGTACGCGAACGACGCCGCCGCGGCGCTGCTCGGGTTCGAGCGCGCCGACCAACTGCTGGCAGCCGATCTCGCCGAGGTCATGGGTCGCTACGACCTGATCGATCCCGACGGGCGCCATTTCCCGCTCGAGAACCTTCCGGGCCGCCAGGCGCTGTCCGGGGAGGATCCCGACCCGGTCCTGATCCGCTATCGCAACCGCGCGACGGGCACCGAGAGCTGGTCGCTGATCAAGGCCACGGCGATCCGTGACGAGAGCGGCACCCCGGTGCTCGCGATCAACGTGGTGGAGGACGTGACGGTGCAGCACCTGCGCGAGCTGCGCCAGCGCTTCCTCGCCGAGGTCGGCCGCGTGCTCGGGAGCTCGCTCGACGTCGACGAGACCTTCCCGCAGGTGGCGGAGCTTGCCGCGCGTCAGCTCGGCGACTGGTGCTCGATCGAGTTGCTCGAGCCGGACGGGTCGCCGCGCACCGTCGGCACCGCGCACGTCGACCCGGAGGACAGCCCGCTCGCCCAGGAGCTCCTGCGGCGCTACCCGCTCACGAGCGCCTCGTACCTACGCCGGCCGCTCGGCGCGGCCGAGCTCGTCCAAAAGGTGAACGACGCGGATCTGGCGGCCGTCGCGCGCGATCCCGAACACCATGCGCTTCTCCGCCAGCTGCGCCCGCGCTCGTCGATGACCGTGCCGCTGATCGTGCGCGGCAAGACGCTGGGCGCGATCACCGTGCTCACGGCGGAATCGGGCCGCCGGCTGACCGAGGACGACCTCGCGCTCGGCGAGGAGCTGGCGGCGCGCTGCGCGCTGGCGCTCGACAACGCGCGCCTCTACAGGGAGCGCAGCCGGATCGCGCGCACGCTCCAGGAGAGCCTCCTGCCGCCGCTCTTGCCGGAGCTTCCGGGGCTCGACGTGGCGGCGCGGTTCCGCGCGGCGGGCGAGGGCATCGAAGTCGGCGGCGACTTCTACGACCTCTTCGAGCTCGGCGACGCGGGCTGGGCTGTGGCGATCGGCGACGTGTGCGGCAAGGGGACGCGCGCGGCGGCGGTCACCGCGCTCGCGCGCTACACCGTACGCGCCGCATCGATGCGCCATGAGGGGCCCAGCCAGATCCTCGGGCTGCTCAACGAGGCGCTCCTGCGCCAGCAGAGCGACCGTCGCTTCTGCACCGTCCTCTACGGCCAGCTGTCGACGAACGGCGCGGGTCCCGAGTTCCGCTTCGCGAGCGGCGGGCACCCACTGCCGCTGCTCCTGCGCGCGAGCGGCGGCGCCGAGGTCGGCATCCCCGGAACGCTGCTGGGGATCGTGTCCGACCCGGAGCTCACCGACAGTCGCGTCGCGCTGGATGCCGGCGACGCCGTCGTGCTTTACACGGACGGCGTGACCGACGCCGGCGCTCCGAGCCGCATCTGGACGGCGCAGGAGCTGGCGGCCGCCGTCGGCTCGCCCTACGGGTTGAGCGCGGCCGACGTTGCCGACCGGATGATGACCGCCGCCCTCGAGACCACTTCGGGGGAGCCGCGCGACGACATCGCGATCGTCGTGGTGAAGGTCCCTGACGATCTCGCTGCGGCCTGAGCGCTGCGATCCCGTCCTGACGGACTGACCCATCTGGCGCGCAGGCGCTCCCCATGTTAGGAAGGCTCTCATGAAAAGAGCCATCGCCGTCCTCGCATGCGCGGCCGCCGTGGTGCCTGCGGCCACCGCAAGCGCGAAAGCACCCCCGAAGGGCACCTACGAGTGCAAGTACCCGGAGAGCGGCCGCCTCTTCGGGCTGATCAACATCATGAGCGCCGGCAAGTACGCCTGGAACAACGGCAAGACCGGCAGGTACTCGGTGTCGGGCAGCAAGCTCAAGTTCAAGTCGGGGCCGATGAAGGGCGTGTACGAGCACGCCGTGTTGAAGCGGCTCTGGCACAGCAAGACGATCTACATCAGCCTCTTCGACGGCCCGTCGTTCGGGCATCACTACACGGACGCGCAGTGTTTGCGTAGGAAGACGTAGAAGGGCAGAGGGCAGCCCGCAGCCCGCAGTGCCGCTTCTGCGGGCTGCCGACTGCGGGCTGCCGGCTCCGGCCGTTTAAACGCCGCCTCCGCTCGGTACGCGAGAAGGAGAGACTTCAACCGAAGGGAGCCTGGCCATGGGCAAGCTTGACGGCAAGAAGATCGCATTCCTGTTCACCGACGGCGTCGAGCAGGTCGAGCTCGACAAGCCGGCGCTGGCGGTACGTGACGCGGGGGCGGACATCGACTACATCACGCTCGAGGCCGGCGAGGTCCAGGCGTTCAACCACCTCGACCACGGCGACAAGATCACGGTCGAGAAGGAGGTCTCAGACGTCAGCGCCGACGACTATGACGGCCTCGTGCTGCCGGGCGGCGTGGCGAACCCCGACTTCCTGCGCTCCGACGAGGACGCCGTGAACTTCGTGCGCTCGTTCGTCGAGCAGGCCAAGCCGATCGGCGCCATCTGCCACGGGCCGTGGACGCTGGTCGAGGCCGGCGTGCTGAAGGGCCGCACGATCACGTCGTGGCCGTCGCTTCAGACCGACATCCGCAACGCCGGTGGCAACTGGGTCGACGAGGAGGTCCACGTGGACGAGGGCCTCGTCACGAGCCGCAACCCCGACGACATCCCCGCCTTCAGCGAGAAGATCATCGAGGAGTTCTGCGAGGGGAAGCACGAAGGCATGAAGGCTTCCGCGGGCGCCGCCGCCTAAGTCGGCAGTCCGCAGCCGGCAGTCCGCAGCCGGCAGCCCGCAGAGGAGGCGGCCGTCAGGTGGCCGTCTCCTCCAGTCGTGCCAGGCGTTTGTCGGCCCGACGCCCTCGATGCCCAGCAGATCCTCGAAGTCGCGCGGCGCGCGCTCGTAGGTCTTCAGCAGGATCTTGTCGAGGTAGCGCGGGTTCACGTCGGCCAGCTTGAGCTCGTGACGGCGCGGCATCACCAGCTCCGTCGCGCGGTCGAGCGTGCGCAGCGTGCGCTCTGAACCGCGCTGTTGTCCACCTTGGCCGACAGCTTGCTCGCGCGCACGAGCGGGGCAGGATCATGGCCCAGCCGCTCGCATGCGGCGGTGATCTCGCCGGGCGTCTTGCGCGATGTCGCGCCCTTGCCGCCGGCGACCCACAGCCCGAGGTCGTGCTCCATCCCCTTCACGCCCTGCTTCAAGGCGCCGGTGGCGGTCGTGGTCACGCCGCTCGAGTGCCAGTCGAAGCCGAGCACGCACGCGAACGCCTGGAACCAGTGCGGGTCGGCCAGCCGGCGCAGGACCTCGGCCGTGAGCGCCTGCGCCGGAGTGGTGCTATCTTGATATTTCGATATGGCAGAAGAAAAGCGGACCCCTCTCTACGTGCGGATTCCGCAGGCGCAGGCGGAGAAGCTGGACCGCGTGGCATTCGAGCTGAAGATCCCAAAACAGGACCTCATCGCGGGATTGGTGGAAGACATGAAGATCGCTCCCGGATTCACCAGAAGGCGCACCGAGGTCGTCGAGATCGACGACAACGTGAGCGTCGGGCGGGCGTCGTTTTTGCCCTACGCGCCGATGGAGGTGCTCACGCTTCCGCTCGCGGCGGACCTGCTCCACGTGGAGGAGGACGTCGTGGTGGAGATGGCCGAGGCCGGCGACCTGCCAGGCCGCAAGCTGGGCGACGAGTGGCGCTTCTCGCGAATCGCCCTGATCAAGTGGCTGGGGAGGGCTGAGTAATGCCGTTGGTTCCGATGGTCGTTGAACAGGACGCGCGCGGCGAGCGCTCGTTCGACATCTACTCGCGTCTCCTGCGCGAGCGCGTGATCTTCGTCGGGACGCCGATCGACGATCAGGTCGCGAACCTGGTCGTGGCGCAGCTTCTGCACCTCGAGTCGGACGATCCCCAGAAGGACATCCACATGTACATCAACTCGCCGGGCGGCCAGGTGTACGCGGGTCTCGCGATCTACGACACCATGCAGTTCATCACGCCCGACGTGGCCACCACGTGCGTGGGCGTGGCGATGTCGATGGGGTCGCTGATCCTCACCGGCGGCGCCGCCGGCAAGCGCGCGGCGCTGCCCAACTCGCGGATCCTGATCCACCAGCCGTCGGGCGGCTACGAGGGCAAGCAGGCCGACATCGAGGTGCACGCGCGCGAGATCCTCGAGCTGCGCAAGCGCACCGACGAGATCTACTCGCAGCACACCGGGCAGACCGTCGAGCAGGTGCACGAGGACATGGAGCGCGACCGCTACATGACGCCCGAGCAGGCCGTCGAGTACGGGCTTATCGACCGGGTTCTGAAAGAGCGCTAGGCCCAGTCGACCAGGACCAGGTCGCGGGCGAGCTCGTATGAGTCGTCCACGATCGACGCGTTGATGATCTCGGTGCGGCCGCGCTGCCAGCGTCCCGCGTCCGAATGGATGTGGCCGCACGCGAGCAGCCGCGGCTCGACCCGGTCGATGAGCTCGACCTCGGCGGATGACCCGGCCCTGTCGCCGGTCGCGAGCCGGTCGCCGTAGCCGAGCGGCGGGCCGTGGGCGAGGACGATGTCGGTACCGGCCGGGATGGCCGCGAACTTCCCGGCCAGGAACTTCTCGCCGCCGTCGCGCGGCGCGTTGAAGGCCCAGTCGTGGAACCAGGGCTGCCACGGCGTCCCCCAGATGGTCAACCCGAGGAGCTCGATGGCCGCGTCCTCGAGGTAGTGGCAGCGGAGACCGTCCGGGAAGCCATGGGCCTCGATGTCCTTGTCGTGATTGCCGGCGACTGCGACGACCTCGCGCGCCGGCACGTGTGCAAGCCAACCCGCAAATTCACTCTCAAGCCAGGCCCGCTTGTCGCGGCTTCCCCCGAAGGCGAACGTCAGGTCGCCTCCGAGCAGCAGGAGGTCGCACTCGGGGATGTCCACCAGGTGCTCGTGCAGATCGGAGAGGCAGGCGACGCGCATCGCAACGAATCTTCCCCTACACGGAGGCGGTAGCGTCCAGATCCCTTTGGCGCGTATCTACGTCACCCGGCATCTCCCCGGCGACGCGGTCGACCGGCTGCGCGCCGCGCACGACGTGGATGTGTGGCCCGAGGACGGCCCGCCGCCGCAGGATGTCCTCGTCGAGCACGCGCGTGAGGCGGACGCGTTGCTCACCATGCTCACCGAGCGCATCGACGCGGAGTTCATCCAGGCGACGCAGCCACTGCGCGGAGTTGCGAACTACGCGGTCGGCACCGACAACGTCGACCTCGCCGCCTGCACCGACGCCGGCATCCCGGTGGGCAACACGCCCGACGTGCTCACCGACGCCACGGCGGATCTGGCGTTCGCGCTCCTGCTCGCGGCCGCGCGCCGCATCCGCGATGCCGACGAGGCCGTGCGCACGGGCAACTGGCCCACGGGGAGCCCCGGCGCGTTCCTGGGTCAAGACGTCGCCGGCGCCACGCTCGGGATCGTCGGCTACGGGAGGATCGGCAGGGCGACGGCGCGGCGCGGCGAGGGCTTCGGCATGGAGATCGTGCAGAACTCGCGCTCGAGTGGCACCACGCTCGACGACGTGCTCGAGCGCTCGGACTTCGTCAGCCTGCACGCGCCGCTGACGCCGCAGACGCGCGGGTTCATCGGTGAGCGCGAGCTCGCGCTGATGAAGCCGACGGCGATCCTGATCAACACCGCGCGCGGCGAGCTCGTTCAGACCGGCGCGCTCGAGCGCGCTCTGAAGGACGGCACGATCGCCGGGGCGGCGCTCGACGTGACCGACCCGGAGCCGCTGCCGGGCGACCACCCGCTGCTCACCGCGCCGAACCTGACCGTGCTGCCGCACATCGGATCGGCGACGCGCACGACGCGGGAGAGGATGGCGGACATGGCGGCCGGCAACCTGCTCGCGGCACTGGCGGGCGAGCGCATGCCGTACTGCGCGAACCCGGAGGTCTACGAGCGGTGACGCGCGTGCTGTTCGTGTGCATGGGCAACATCTGCCGGTCGCCGACGGCCGAGGGCGTCCTCCGGCGGCTCGTGCGCGACGAGGGGCTCGAGGGCGAGGTCGAGATCGACAGCGCGGGCACCGGCGGCTGGCACGTGGGCGAGTCGCCGGACACGCGCGCGGCCGAGGCGGCGCGCCGGCGCGGCATCGAGCTGGACGGCTCGGCGCGTCAGTTCGCGGCCGCCGACTTCGACCGCTTCGACCTGATCCTCGCCATGGATACCGAGAACCGCCGTGAGCTCGAGCGCATCGCGCCCGACGACGAGGCGCGCTCGAAGGTGCGGCTGTTCCGCGAGTTCGATCCGGCGTCGAACGGCGGCGACCTCGACGTGCCCGACCCGTACTTCGGCGGCGAGCAGGGGTTCGAGCACGTGCTCGACCTCACCGAGGCCGCGGCGCGTGGCCTGCTCGACGAGCTGCGTTGAAGCTCGCCCGCGGGATCGTCTCGGAGCAGCGTGTCGGCGGCGGCTGCATCAACGATGGCTGGCGCGTGGAGCTCGCCGACGGCGGCCGCGCGTTCGTGAAGACGCGGCAGGAGGTGGCAGCGGGGGAGTACGAGACCGAGGCGGCGGCCCTGCGCTGGCTCGCGGAACCCGGCGGCGTGCGCCTGCCCGAGGTGATCGAGGTGCAGCCCGGCCTGCTGGCGATCGAGTGGATCGACGAGGGGTCGCTGTCGCCCGACGGCGCCGAGGAGCTGGGCCGCGGCCTCGCGCAGATGCACGCCGCGGGCGCGGACGCGTTCGGCTCGCTTCCACCCGGCGCCCCGGTCAGCGACCTGCGCATAGGCCCGATCGCCCTGCCCGTGGAGCCGTACGACGACTGGCCGTCGTTCTACGCCGAGCGGCTGTTGATGCCGCTCGCGCGGCAGGCCGGCATCGGGGTGATCGAGTCCGTGTGCGAGCGGATCGACGATCTCGCCGGGCCCGCCGAGCCGCCGGCGCGCCTGCACGGCGACCTTTGGGGCGGCAACGTCCTGGCGGGCGCCGACGGCCGCGCGTGGCTCATCGACCCTGCCGCGTACGGCGGCCACCGCGAGGTCGACCTGGCGATGCTGCGGCTGTTCGGATCGCCGAGCGCGCGGGTCTTCGCGGCGTACGACGAGGCCGCGCCGCTGGCCGACGGGCACGAGGAGCGCGTCGGCCTGTGGCAGCTCTTCCCGCTGCTCGTGCACACCGTTCTGTTCGGCGGCGGCTACGGCGCGCAGGCCGAGTCGACCGCGCGCCGCTACGCCGGCTGAGATCATCCCCGCGATGGACCACGGGATCCAGGGCCGCACCGCAGACGAGACCGGCGCGAGCAGCGGGATCGGCCTGGCGACGGAGCACGCGCTCGCTGCGGAGGGCGCGCGCGTGGTGATGGTCGCCCGCAACACGGATCGGTTGCACGTGGCGGCCGCCGCGATCGACGGCGACGTGTCCACGCTCGCCGCCGACGTCACAGACCCGCGCACGCCCGATCGCATCGGCAGCGCGGACATCCTCGTGAACAACGCGGGCACGAGCGCTGCCCGGCCGCTCGAGGACCTGACCGACGACGAGTGGCAGGCGCAGTGGGACCTGCATGTGATGGCGCCCCTGCGCCTGATGCGCGCCCTGGCGCCCGCGATGGCGGAGCGTGGCTGGGGGCGGATCGTGAACGTGGGCTCGTCGTCCGGCAAGCGCGCGTCGCGCACCAATTCGGCGTACTCGGTCACGAAGGCGGCGCAGCACATGCTCTCGCGTGTCTTCGCGGAGGAGTACGTGACCAGGGGCGTGCTCGTGAACACGGTGGCGCCGGGGCCGACCGAGTCGGGCCTGTGGACGGCCGAGGGCGGGCTTGCCGACCAGACCGCCGAGCTGCGCGGGGTCTCGCGCGAGGATGCGCTGCAGGCGGCGCGCGACAAGATCCCGCTCGGCCGCTTCGGCACCGAGGAGGAGGTGGCGGCGGTAATCGCCTTCCTCTGCTCCGAGCGTGCGAGCGACGTGGTGGGCGCCAACTGGTCGGTCGACGGCGGCACCGTGCCGCTCCCGCTCTAAAGACACCGCCGCCGCGGCCGAACCACCCGTGCAAGGGAAACATGAAGTCCCTGCACAAGCTCCGGGCCGTTCTCGCGCTCGCCGTTGCG
Organism: Thermoleophilaceae bacterium; assembly: GCA_025928265.1. GTDB lineage: Bacteria > Actinomycetota > Thermoleophilia > Solirubrobacterales > Thermoleophilaceae > JAICJV01. The sequence goes on along the minus strand of JAICJV010000020.1, from coordinate 19,015 downwards.
GCGTGCTGCTTCGTGCTGCTCGCGACCGGCGACGCGCACGCGGCCATCGCCTTCCGCGGCGCGGCCAGCGCCGAGACCGCCACCGGGGCGGCGACCCTGGCGATCAGCCAGCCCGCGGGTGTCGTGGCCGGCGACGTGATGATCGCGACGGTCAACACCGTGGGCGCGCTGCCCGGCGCTCCCGCCGGCTGGACCGCGATCACCACCACGGCACCCGGTTGGACCGGCAACGTGGTGACGTACTTCAAGGTGGCCGGCAACGGCGAGCCTCCGGCCTACGACTGGACGCTCGGCGCGTCGGTGCAGGCGGCGGGCACGATCGTCGCGTACTCAGGTGTGGACAACAGCCACCCGATCGGCGCATCGGCGGCCAGCACGGCCGCCTCCGCCGTTACCGCATCGACGCCCAGCGTGGACACCCTCGCCGCCAATTCGCTCGTGATCGCGAACGCGACGTGGCAGAGGACGAGTGCCGGCGCGGTCTCCGGCGGCGGGACCGATCAGCGAGCCAACATCACGGGCACGGGGAACCCGCGCCAGGGCGTCGATACCACCGACTTCACCCAGGCTGCCGCCGGAACGACCCCGCCGAAAAGCTTCAGCACAAACCCGGCGGTGCCCTGGGCCCTGCAGACGATCGCTCTGACACCGGCCGGCGGGACGCTGTCGTTCTCCACGGCGCCCGACCTGCCGAACCTGCCGGGGCTCATCCTGAACGGCACGCAGCAGACACTGACCGCGCCGATGCCGAGCTTCGCCGTGGATGACGAGACCGGCAGCAGGTCGGGCTGGAACGTGACGGTGAGCGGCGATAGCTCGGCCGGCAGGAGCCCGGTCTTCGCGCGTTACTGCCCCACCGCCACCTGCGGCAGCGACAGCGGCCCCGGCTACCCGGCCGGGGGTGCGTCGCTCGCACCGAGCTCGCTCACGCTGAACAGCGGCGGCGCGACGTTCACGGGCGGCGTGGGCACCGCGCCGGCGTTGCAGTGCTCCTCCGCCTGCGCGCTCGACGTCGCCAGCCCGATCAAGGTCGCGTCGGGCGCGTCCGGAGGCGCGGCCGCCACCTGGACGGCGGGCGGCTTCGGGGCGGCCAGCGTCGCCCTCGCGGCGCCCACCACGGTGAGGGCGCTCCCCGCCTCGGAGGTGTACCGAGTAGACCTTCTGTGGACCCTTGGAACGGGTCCGTAGGCCCTCGTATATCCGTCCAAAACTGGACGGACGACCGGCCCGCTCAGTCGAGAACCAAGGTATGGGATACCGCCATACATCCCTCGCGCGCGCACGCGCGATCAGCCTGCTCGCGGCGCTGGCCCTGCTGGCTGCGCTCGTGGCCTCCTCGATCGCCCTTGCGGCGACGACGGCAAACGACCAGTCGGTGCTCGCCGTGACGCCGGGCTCGCTGGCGTTCGGCACCAACCCCAACGTGCCCGACCTGCCCGGTCTCACGCTGAACGGCCAGGCGCAGACGCTCAACGCCCAGATGAACAACTTCTCGGTGGTCGACGGCACGGGCGGGGCGGCCGGCTGGAATGTGACCGTGAACGGCGACAACGCGGCCTCGAAGAGCCCCGTCTTCAAGGCGTACTGCACGAACGGGGGCGGCTGCGCCGGTGACCCGTCCGGATACGTCGCAGGCGGCCCCGGCTTCGCCGCCAACTCGCTCACGCTCAACAGCACCGGAGCGAGCTTCAGCGCGCAGAACGGCACCACGGGCACAGCGCCGACGCATCAGTGCAACGCCGGCTGCTTCGTGGATGCGGCGCCCGCATCCCCGGTGAAGGTGGTCTCGGCGGCGTCGTCCGCCGGAATGGGCACCTACCTGACCACGGGCTACTCCGCCACGAGCATCGCCCTGGCGGCGCCGTCCACGGTGCAGGCGCTGAAGGCGGGCGAGGTCTACCAGGTAGATCTCGTCTGGACCCTCAGCACCGGGCCGTAGGCCCTTCACTTCATGGGGCGAGCGGCCGATACAGGTCGTGCCCCAGCCCTTCGATCCGTTCTATCCGCATGCCCTCCATCTCGCCCGGACGCGCGACGGCGCTCCTCGCCGGACTTCTCGCGCTCGCGACCCTGATCGCGCCGCTGCCCGCGCGCGCGTCGGCCCGACCGGCAGTCACGGTCTCCGTCCACCCGGCGTCGGGCGCCAGCGGCAGCTACTTCGACCTGACGGCACGGCCCGGCGTACCCGTCGCGGTCGGCACCGTGGAGGTGCGCTCCACCGTCCGGCGGCCGCTCACCGTGTTGATCGACCCGGTGGGCTCGCTCACGTCGTCCACGCTGGGATCGGCCTACAAGATCCGCGGCGGCACTACCGGCTCGGCCGCGTGGAGCGACGTGGGACCGCGGCGGGTGCTCCTCGCCCCGCGCGGCACGCGGGTCATCCCGATCTCTGTCGCCGTGCCGGACGGAACGCGCGCCGGCGACTACCTCAGCGGCGTCAGCGTCCAGGCGCTCACGAAGCCGCGGACGCAGCGCGTGAAGGGCAACGTGGCGATCGCCAGCGTCCAGCGCTACGCGGTCGGTCTCCTCGTTCGCGTACCCGGCCCGCGGACGCCGTTGATCCGGCTCACGCACGCGATCGTGAAGCGTGAGCCCGCGGGCACGACGTTCTACGTGTTCGGACGCAACGCGGGCAACTCGGTGCTGCAGAACGTGAGCGGCAACATCCTCATCACGCGCGGCAAGCACGTCGTCGCGCGCACTCAGGTCGGGCCCGGGACCTTCGTGAGCGGCACGTCGATCGCCTACCCGGTGCTCGCGCCGTCGGAGCAGCCGCGCGAGGGCACCGCCTACCGCGTGCGCGCGACGATGCACTACGGCCCGCGCGTCGCACGGCTCGACCAGTACGTGCGCTTCGGCCACCGCGACGCCGTTCGCCAGGAGCAGTTCGGCGGGCCCGAGGCAGGCGGTGGAAGCGGCATCTGGGGGAAGGTGCTGCTGATCGCCGTGCTGGCCTTGCTCGCGCTCGCGGTGATCGGCCTGGTCGCGCTTCTGCGGCGCCGCCGCGGCGGCCTGCGCCGTGCGACGGAGCGCCTGCTCGAGCGTGCGATCGCGGACGCGGGCGTGAAGGACGAGCCGCTCACCGCCCTGCTTGTCTCGCTCGCCGACGGCACCGAACCGGGGTCGACGCTGGCGCGCATGCTCGCCCGCCGCGTGCGCCACAGCGACGTGATCCTGCGCGTGCCGGGCAGGTCGTTGGTCGTGCTCGCGCACGGGACCGACGTGGGCGCGGCCGCCGCGCTGGCCGCCGAGATCCGCAAGTACGTGGTCCGGCGCGCGAACGGGGCGCTTGTGGTGGAGCTCGTCCCGCTGTGGCCGGACCGGCTCGGCGACGACCTGCTGCTGCGGCCGGCGCAGGCGTGGGTGCCGCCCGCCGCGGACCGCGCCGATGTGTTCGACGCCGACTCGATCAGTGTCGACGCGCTGATGCGCGAGCGCGACCGCTCGCCTGAGTGAGGCTGGTCACACCGGTCGAACCGCAGCGCGGGCCGCGCGGGTTCCCCGGCCCGCGCGGCCTCGCCGGCCCGCAGGGCCCGCAGGGTCCCGCGGGCAAGAGCGGCAGCGATGGCAGTCCGGCGTTCGGCGCGGTGCTCGGGCGCGGCGTGAATGTCTCGACAGGGCCCCTGTTCCTCGCCCCGTCCGGGCAGACATCCGCCAGACAGAACGAGAACAACGTCAGCTCGTTCACACCGGACGCGCCCGTCAAAGCGGGCAACCTTGCCGTCAGCCTGACGGTGGCCCCCGGTCCGGGCGAGTCACGGACCTTCACGCTGCACGCCGGGAATCAGGACACGGCGGTGAGCTGCACGGTCCCAGAGGGGAACACCGTCTGCACCACCACGAGGCCCGTCACGCTGGCCCCGTTCGTGCTGATGTCCATCGGCGCGACGAGCACCGGCAATCCCCCGCTCACCGACGTGCGGTTCGGCTGGCGGGCGAGCGCTGAGTAGTCCGTCTACACGCGCAGCCGCCGCGCGTAGAGCGACTCGTAGACCGGGCGGCACGCCTCGGCGACCGCCGCATCGTGGTCGGACAGGTTCGCCTCGCGCGGGCGCCACGGCTCGAAGCCGGTGGACTGCCACACCGCGGTGTACCAGTGCGGCGCCCACACGCCGTCGGAGTCGCGCGGCCCGGCGGGCCACGACAGCATCCGCGTGGTGAAGTCGATGCCGAGCCAGTCGCACAGCCGGCGCAGGTGCGGCTCGGGTGCGCGCAGGAACTCGCCCGCGTCGATGATCGGCACGTCGAGTCCGTGCTCGTCCCAGACCTCGAGCAGCCATCCCTGCTGGGGGATCCCGATGTCCTCCGCCTCGCAGGTCTCCCGCGCGCGAACGTAGGACGCCACGACCTCGACCGGGTCGCGGATGAGCAGCACGTTGCGAAACGGCAGCGTCCAGCCCAGGTCCATCTCGTGCGAGACGTGGTGCGCCATGTGCTTCGCGTAGTGCACGCGTCTTCCCGGCGGGAGCGGCGCATACAGCTCGGCGACGGCGGCGGCGAGGTCGGTGGGCTGCGACGCGATCACCTCCTCGCGAACCGGGTGGTCGAGTCCCGTGCGGTCGAGGTAGGCCGCATACAGCGGCTCGTCGGCCACGACCGTGTCGGGACGGTTCTCGAACGCGCGCATCATCGCCGTCGAGATGTTCCGCGGGCCCGACCACATCGCGACGCGGACGGCGGCGCTCATGGCGCGGCGCGCGCGGCCACGTCGGCGCCGACGAGCTCGCGGTAGAGCGCCTGGATACGCTCGACCACCGGCCCGCGGCGCCCCTCGCCGATCGTGCGCCCGTCCACCGAGCGCACCGGCACCACTCCGGCGAACGTCCCGGTCACGAATGCCTCGCGCGCCGAGTAGACGTCGGTCAGGCTGAAGGCCGTCTCGCGCGCCGGGATGGCGTTGGCGTGGCAGATCTCCAGCACGTTGGCGCGCGTTATCCCGGCGAGGCAGTAGCGACCGTCGGAGGTCAGCACCTCGGGCGCCTCCGCGGTGCCGGCGACGATGAAGAAGTGCGTGGAGTTGCACGTGGCCACGAAGCCGTGCGGGTCGAGCATGAGCGCCTCGTCGGCGCCGGCCGTGTAGGCCTGGATGCAGGCGGTGATGTCGTTCAGCTTCGAGTGCGAGTTGAGCCTGGGGTCCAGCGTGTCCGGCGCCGCGCGGCGCACGTGCGTGGTGAAGAGCGTGATGCCGTCGGTCACGGTCGCCGGCAGCGGCTCCTTGTGCTCGGCGATGATCACGACGGTGGCGGGCCCGATCGTGACCCGCGGGTCCTGATACGGCGTGCGCTTCACGCCACGCGTGACCATCAGCCGCACGTGGACGCCGCCGGTCATCTCGTTGGCGCGCAGCGTTTCGTAGATCGCGTCGGTCAGCTCGCCGCGCGTGCGGCCGATGTCGAGCATGATCGCCTTCGCGCCCTCGAACAGGCGATCGAGATGGCGCTCGAGAAACGCGGGGTGGCCGCCGCTGACTCGCAGTCCCTCCCAGACGCCGTCGCCGAGCACGAAGCCCGCGTCGAAGACCGACACCACGGCCCGGTCGCGCGGCACGAGCTCGCCGTTCACCCAGATCAGGGTGCGCTCGTTGCGCGGGTCGTCGTGGAAGTCGTGGGTGCCGTGGGTCATCGATCGAACCCTATTGTCGGGGCGGGGGCGTCAGGCCCGGCGTTACGATCGCGACATGGACCGGCTGCTCGAGCGGGAGGCGGAGCTCGCCGCGCTCGCCGGACTTGTCGATGCCGCGGTGTCGGGCCGGGGATCCGTCACGCTCGTGGCGGGCGAGGCAGGGTCCGGAAAGACATCGCTGGTGAACGCCCTGCGCGAGCGCGTGGGCGGTGAGTCCGTCGCGTTCCTGGTCGGAGCGTGCGAGCCGCTGTCGGTTCCCGTGCCGCTGGCGCCGTTGCGGGAGCTGTCGGAGCTCGCCGGGGGCGGCGATCTGAACGAGCTGCGCAGCGACGATCGGCTCGTGCTGGCGCGCGCCCTCCTGCGCTCGCTGGCGGCCCGCGCGCCCGCGGTCGCAGTCGTCGAGGATGTCCACTGGGCGGACCCGATGACGTTCGATCTTCTCCGTCTGCTCACGCGGAGGATCGGGGACAGCGGCGTGGCGCTGCTGGTGACCTACCGCGACGACGAGGTCAGCGCCAATCCGCAGCTCGGTCTCCTGCTGGGCGATCTGGCCACGCGGACGGCGGTCACGCGGCTCGAGCTCCGGCCGCTGTCGGAAGCGGCAGTTCGCGAGCTCGCGGCGCCGCAGCAAGATGCGAGGGAACTCGTGCGGCTGACCGGCGGCAACCCGTTCCTCGTGGTCGAGGCAATCGCGACGGGGAACCGGTTGCCGGCGACGGTTCGCGAGGCGGCGCTCGCCCGCGCCGGGCGGCTGAGCGAATCGGCGCGCACGGCCGTCGAGAGCGCTGCCGTCCTCGGCCGGCGATTCCCGGCCGGGCTGCTCGACATGCTGCTTCCCGGCAGTTCCGCGGCGGTCGACGAGGCGCTCGCGCACGGCGTGCTGATCGCGGACGGCACGGTGCTCGGCTTCCGCCACGAGCTGATCCGTGAGGCGATCGAGACGTCTATCCCGCCGGGCCGTCGCGCCGAGCTGCACAGGCGCGTGCTCGCGGCGCTGGCTCAGCAGCCCGGGGCGGGCGACAACGCGCGGCTGGCCCACCACGCCGAACTGGGCGGCCTCCCCGAGGAGGCCGCGCGCTACGCCGCCGACGCGGCCGCGGACGCCGACCGCGTGGGCGCGCTCCACGAGGTGTGGCTACAGGCGGACCGGGCGCTGCGCCTGGGGGAGCAGAAGCCGTCGCCCGAGCGCTTCGAGCTGTTGCTCACGTGCTCCCGCACCGCGAACTTCGCGAGCAGCGATCTGGAGATCGCGGTGGACTACGCGGAGCGCGCGGCGGCCCTCGCGGACGAGCTGGGCGACACACCGGGACGCGGCCGCGCGCTCATCCGGCTGGCGTGGGCGCTGTGGTCGGCGGACCGGCTCGAGGGGGCGAAGCGAGCAGCGGAACGGGCGATCGCGGAGCTCGAGCCGCTCGGCGGCGAGCCGTACCTGCGCGCTCTCGCCACCGACGTCCGCATGGAGGCGACGGCGTTCGACCCGTTGCGCGCGATCGAGGTCGGTGCCCACGCGCTCGAGATCGCGGGCGACGCCGGCCTCGACGAGTTGCACATGGACATCACGATCAGCATCGGCCTCGCGCGCGGGCATCTCGGGGAGCCGGAGGCCCTCGACATCCTGCGCGGCGCCCTCGACGCCACACGCGCCGCCCGGCTGACGATCCAGACCGTGCGGACCTACATCAACCTCCTGTTCATCGCGGCGACGCTGCGCAGTCACGCGCTGGTCGACGAAGTCGGCCGTGAGGCGATCGCATTCCTCGAGGAATACGGGACGCCGATTCCCCGGCTCGCGATGATGAACTACATCGGGCGCAGCCTGCTCGATCGCGGCCGCTGGGACGAGGCGCTCGAGGCGGCGAGCCAGAGTCAGACGAAGTGGCACGCCGAGGTGCCGGGGGCGCGGGCCGTCGAGGCGATCGTCGCGGCCCGGCGCGGGGACGCCGGGGCGTACCAGGTGCTCGCCGGGGCGTGGGAGGAGATCCAGTCCGTGCCGGAAGGCTCCCGTCACGCGAACATGCGCGCGCTGCTCGTCGAAGCCGCCTGGCTACGGGGGGATCACGACGCCGCCCGCGAGCAGATCGACGCGGCGCGGCGGTCGCCGGTCACGCCGAGGTTCGCCAGGCCCGCGGCGGAGCTGGCGCTGTGGGCATCGCGCTACGGCATCGAGTACGACGCTCCGCGGCGGGTGCCCGCACCGATCGCACTCGAGCTCGCGGGGGACTGGCGTGCGGCGATCCGCGCGTGGCAGGACCTCGAAGCGCCATACGAGGCCGCGCTCGCGGCCCTGCCCGGCGACGACGCGGCCGCGCGGGCCGCGCAGGCTGTTCTCCACCGGCTCGGCGGGAGTGGGGCGGCGCGCGCGTTCCAGCGCGAGCGTGCGTCGGCAGGTGGCCGCGCGGTCCGCGGCCCGCGCGCCTCGACGCTCGCCAACGCCGCCGGCCTCACGCGGCGCGAGCAGGACGTGCTCGAGCATCTCGCAACCGGCGCCACCAACGCCTCGATCTCGGCCGAGCTGCACCTCTCGGAGCGGACGGTCGCCCATCACGTCTCGGCGATCCTCGGAAAGCTCGGTGCTCCCAACCGCCTCACCGCGGTCGAGCAGGCGCGCGCGCTCGGGCTGCTGGGCAAAGATGGGCTGGTCGGCGACCCAAAATAGGCCGCGCGGCCCATGTGCGCGGCGGCGCGCGGACATACGTTGCCTCCAGTCCAACCAAGGAGGCAGCCGTGGCGGATTACACGCTCAAGCCGATCACCGAGATGGAGTCGATCTTCCACGGTGCGGTCAGGCGCGCGGGCGCCGAGCTCGGGGTCGAGTCGTTCGGGATGCAGATCTTCGAACTGCCGGGCGGGTTCGAGCATTACCCGGAGCACGACCACGCCGATGACGGCATGGAGGAGGTCTACGTGCTCCTCCACGGTGCGGCTGAGATGGACGTCGACGGCGAGACGCTGACGCTCGACCCCGGCAGCATGCTCCGCGTCGGTGCCGGCGCCACGCGCAAGCTCCACCCCGGCCCCGAGGGCGCGCGGGTGCTCGCGCTCGGCGCGGTGCCCGGCCGCCCGTACGAGCGTCCCGAGTCGTTCCGGCTCGGCGCACCCGACCCGACCGCGGTGTAGCCATGCCGGAAACGCTCTGGTTCCTCGGCACGCTGGCGCGCATGAAGCTCGACGGCGAGCAGACCGGCGGGCGCTTCGGCCTGTGGGACGGCGTGCTGCCGCACGACGCGGCTCCGCCGCTGCATTCACACCCGCAGGACGAGACGTTCTACATCGTGGAGGGCGAGCTGACCGCGTGGGTCGTGGATCCCGAGGAGGCGGCGGACGGCGCGAACTGGGTGCGCGACCACGCGCAGTCCTGCCGCTCCGGCTCGGTGGTGTTCGCGCCCGCCGGTATGCCTCACACGTTCCGGGTCGAGTCGGACAGCGCGCGCGTGCTGTTCGTCTCGACTCCGGCCGGGATCGAGGACTACGTTCGCGCGCTCGCAGAGCCGGCCGCGTGGCCATGGCTGCCGCCGCCGGCCGACGGTCCCCGAGTGAGCCCCGACCGGATCGCCGCGGTCGAGCGCGAGCTCGGGATCGTTCGCCACGGCCCGCGGCCGCCCGCGCTGTAGGTCAGGCGTCGCGCCAATGCACGATGTCGAGCGCCAGAGCCACCGGCAACACGCGCCCGTCGAGCGCCCGGGGCAGCAGGCGCTGCGCGCGTTCGAGCCGCTTGAGCACCGTGTTGCGATGCGTGAACAGGACGCGTGCCGCGCGCGCCGCGTTCGATCCCTCGCGCAGGTAGATGCGCAGCGTCTCGCGCAGCTCCTCTGGCGCGCTCGCCAGCTCGCCGAGCGTGCGCGTGACGAACTCCTGCGCGCGCTCCTCGTCGGCCGTCGCCAGCGCCACCACCTGGACGTCCTCGTAGCGAGCGAGCCGGGGCTGCGGTGAGCGAGCCATGAGCCGCTGCGTGGCCAGGGCGTCCACGTGGCTGCGGCGAAAACCCTCGACGCCGCGCGCGGTCGGGCCGAGCGCGACGCGCACGTCGGGCAGTGTCGCCAGCGCGGCGTCGAGCGCGCCCGCGTCGGGTCCGGCGCTCCCGGCCACCCAGATCCACAGCGCCGAGGCGCTTGCCAGCACCGTCAGCGGCCGTGTCATCGCTGCGCGCCCGACTGCTGCGGCCGCGCGTTCGAGCGCGCCCGGGTCGAGCTCCGGATGATCGGTCCATGCGATCGCCGCGGTGTGCGATCGCTCGAGCTCGTACTGGAGCCGTGCCGACGCGCGCCGCGCGTCGATCGGCGCGCCCTCGATGATCAGCGAGACGACCTCGAGCCGCTGGGCATGCGTCCCGTGCGTGAGCTGGTCGCGCTCGCGCTCGATCTGCTCGGCCAGGCGGGCGATCACGTCGTCGACGTAGGCGAAGATCGAGCGCGCGGAGACATCGAGCAGTTCGCGCAGCTCGCCCGGATCCTGCGTGAGCTCGAACGCGAGTGCCATCCAGCGCTGCCACGCCACGTTCTGGCCCACGCGGTAGCCCTGCAACGCCTCGGCGTCGAGCCCGCGCCGCACCATGTCGCGCGCGGTCGCGAGTGCCTCCGGGCCGGGATCGGCGGGCACGGGCGCTCCTGGGTCGCGCACGTTCGCCTCGACCCAGCGGATGAGGTTCGTGCGGTTCTGGCGCCGGACTGCGGCGGCGAGCACCGGGTCGTCGGCCATCGGATTCGGTGCCGCTGCGAACACGGCCTTGTCCACCTCGTCGAAGGCGTCCTCGCCCGCCGCGAGCATCAGCGACGCGCCCGTCCGGATCAGCTCGGCCACGCGCGGCGAGGGAGGCTCCCATGTATGTGCGAACTGCACACTCACAAGCACTAACATTGTGCACAACGTCTGGGACGAAGTAACGCGCGAGGGGCACCATCTCTGACATGAGCGATCACTTCGACGTCCTGATCGTGGGCGCCGGCGTCTCCGGGATCGGCGCGGCGTCGCATCTCCACGACAAGCTGCCGGGCAAGACCTACGCCATCCTCGAAGCGCGCGACGCGATCGGCGGCACCTGGGATCTCTTCCGCTATCCGGGCATTCGCTCGGACTCCGACCTCCACACGTTCGGCTACGCCTTCAAGCCGTGGAACTCGCACCAGGCGCTCGCCGACGGCCCGGCGATCCGCGACTACATCCGCGAGACCGCCGAGGAGCGCGACATCGTCCGTCACATCCGCTTCGGCCACAGGGTCGTGCGCGCCGAATGGTCGAGCGCCGACGCGCGCTGGACCGTCGAGGCCGAGCGCACCGACACCGGCGAGCGGGTCGAGATGACCGCACAGTGGCTGTTCGGAGCGACCGGCTACTACAACTACGACCAGGGCTACACGCCGAAGTTCGAGGGCGTCGATCGCTTCGGCGGCCCGGTGGTCCACCCGCAGCATTGGCCGGAGGACCTCGACTACAGCGGCAAGCGCGTGGTGGTCATCGGCAGCGGCGCCACGGCCGTGACGCTGGTGCCGGCGATGACCGACAAGGCCGCGCACGTGACGATGCTCCAGCGGTCGCCGAGCTACATCATGCCGCTGCCCTCCCACGACGTCGTGAACGACCGCCTGCGCAAGTGGCTGGGTGACCAGCGCGCGTACGACCTGACCCGTCGCAAGAACATCATCCGCATGCGCGCCTTCTACGTGCTGTCGCAGCGCTTCCCGCGCGCGATGCGTGCCGTCATCCGGTCGGTGAACAAGAAGATGCTGCAGGGCGCATGCGACGTCGACGTCCACTTCAAGCCGCGCTACAACCCGTGGGACCAGCGCGTCTGCGTGGTGCCGAACGGCGACCTCTACCGCGCGCTTCGCAACGGCAGCGCCTCGATGGTCACCGATCGCATCAAGACGTTCACCGAGCGTGGGCTGCTGCTGGAGAGCGGGCAGGAGCTCGAGGCTGACATCATCGTGACGGCCACGGGGCTCAACCTGAAGGCGCTGGGCGAGCTCGACTTCCGCGTCGACGGTGCCGCGGTCGACGTGCCCGAGCGGGTTGCCTACAAGGGGATGATGCTCAGCGGGGTGCCGAACTTCGCGTACGCGATCGGTTACACCAACGCGTCGTGGACGCTGAAGGTCGACCTCGTGTGCGAGTACTTCTGCCGGCTGATCGAGCACACGGACGTCACCGGGGCGGACGCCGCCGTGCCCGAGGTCCGCGACCCCGAGATGGCGACCCGTCCACTGCTCGACTTCCAGGCGGGCTACGTGCTGCGCGCGCTGGACCGGCTGCCGAAGCAGGGTGAACACGCGCCGTGGTTCCTCGCCCAGAACTACTACAAGGACGCGCGCTACCTGCGCGAGGGCGACGTGACCGACGAGGCCATGCGGTTCTTCAACGCCGAGTCGCGCGAGTCGGCCATGCCGCTCGCGGCATGAGCAGCGTCCGCGGGAAGGTCTGCGTCGTCACCGGCGCGGGGTCCGGGATCGGGCGTGCGCTGGCGGTCGAGCTGGCGCGACGCGGCGCACGTGTCGCGATCTCCGATGTGGACGACGCAGGGCTCGAGGAGACGGCCCGGCTCCTCGGCGACGCAGAGGTCCACGCACAGCGGCTCGACGTGGGCGATCGCGACGCCGTCCAGTCCTACGCCGCGGCGGTTGCCCAGCACTTCGGCGTCGTGCACCAGGTCTACAACAACGCGGGCATCGCGTTCCGGCGCTCCGTGCTGGAGTCGGAGTACGACGATTACGAACGCGTCTTCGCCGTGAACCTGTGGGGCGTGATGCACGGGACGAAGGCGTTCCTGCCGCACGTGATCGCCTCGGGCGATGGCCACGTGGTGAACGTCTCGAGCCTGAACGGCTGTCTGGCGCAGCCCGAGATGACGCACTACTGCACCACGAAGTTCGCGGTGCGCGGGTTCACCGAATCGCTGCGCGCCGAGATGCTCGCGGCGCGCCACCCGGTGCAGGTGTCGGTCGTGCATCCCGGTGGTGTGAGGACGAACATCGCCGACTCCGCGCTGAAGAAGGCCAAGGAACTCGGGCTGCCCGTGACGGCGGACGACGAGCGGCGGCACAAGCTCTACACCAAGAAGCTGCTGAGGATGGATCCGGCGCAGGCGGCGCGGATCATCGTCGACGGCGTCGAGGCGGGCCGGGCGCGGATCATGGTGGGCAACGACGCGAGGCTCCTCGACGCATTCGTCCGGCTGCTGCCGGCGCGCTACACGAAGTTCGTGGCCGCGGTGGAACGGCGCGCAGCTGCGCTGTAGCGACAAACGATGCCCGCCCGGGCCTACGGTCGCAACTCGATCCGCTTCGCGGCCGTAGCGCGGTTGCCCGCGGCGTCCACGGCGACGACGGTCACGATCGCCTGCGCCTTGCGCGACTTCTTCAGGAGCTTCAGCGACTTCCTGTCGAACGCGAGCGCGACGGTGGCGGACGTACCGCTGACCTTCACGCGCAGCTTCGGCTTCTTCACGTGCTTCACGCCCGTGACCCTGGAAGAGCTCGCCCTGAACGTGCACGCCTCGTCGCACGTCGCGCGCACGCCGAGCTTCGTGGCCACGAGCCTGATGTGTGGCGGCGTCGTGTCGGTCGGCGGGGCGACGGGCGGCGGAGCCGGGGTCGTCGGCGCCGGCGTGGGCGGCGGATCGTCCGCGGTCGCGGTCCAGTCGAACCGCACCGCAGCCGCGGCACCCTGCAGTGAGTCCGGCGCGTCCGGCGCGAGCGTCACGGTGAAGCGGAAGTCGTGGCTCGATCCGGGCGCGAAGTCGTCGAGCTGCACGGCGCCCATCTCCGCGAGCGACCCCGCGTACACGTGCCGCCCGGTCGTGAGGTCGTCGACCGCCACACCGAGCGCGCTCGCGAGCGACCCGCTCAGGCCGCGCGGCGCGAGCACCACGCTCGCGGGCGTCTGGCCGGACCAGCGCATCGTCACGTCACCGGTGACGGAGTCGCCGCCGCGCATGTCGGAAGCGCGCACGATGGCGTCGCCGCCGCGCGAGTCACTGATCGCTCCGGCCGCCCCGGCTGTCCGCAGGGTCTGCAGCGTCGCGGGGGTCTCGGGTCGCTGCGAGACGAGGGAAGCCGCCAGGGCTCCCGTGGCGAGAGCCGCGATGAGCCCGCGCGCCGCGATGCCGGAGACGACGCTAGAAAGCGGCATTCGATCCCGACCCGTTCACGGTGGTGGAGGTGAGCGCGTTGCCGGCGCGGTCGTAGAGCGACGCGGTTGGCACCCATTGCGTGGTGCCAGAGCCGCCGGTGCTCACGTTCTTGGCACCGTTCGTCGACCCGAGCGTCACGGTGAGCGTCGAGCCCGACAGGACCATCGTCGAGTTCGTGAAGTCGACGATCGCCTTCACGTAGCCCTTGTCCGGCAACCTGATCGTCCCGAGCGCCGTGATCGGTGACGTTCCGTTGAAGAGCTGCACGGTGTCGGGGGCGCTGCCACCCCCGTTCGCGAGCTCGAGCGTCGCCGCACGAGCGGTTCCGTCCCAGCCGCTGACCAGCGCGTTGGGATCGATCGGCTCGCTGAACGTGAGCGTGAGCGTGTCACCGGCCTCGGCCGAACCGGCCGTGCCGCCACTGACGTTGGTCGTCTGCACGTCCGAGCCCGTGGGCGCGGTTCCGTCCACCACGACCGGCTGGCTCGTCGTGGTGAAGACGTTGGCGGCCACGTCCCTGGCGCTCACGCTGTACGTCGTGTTGCCGGCCGCGGCGCTGACGGTGAACGGGCCCGCGCGGTATTTGTAGGTCACGCCCTCGACCGAGTACGTGCCCGCCGAGAGCGCTGCCGCGGACTGGCCGCTCGTGAGGCCCGTCAGGTTCGACGTCACACCTGCGAGTCCGCTCGGCGGGTTCCCGGTGTCGGTCGCGACCTGCGCGTACACGTAGTACTGGCCGCCCGGCCTGACGTAGCCGGCCGAGTAGCCGCTCGTGCTCTTCTTGATGGCGGCTGCGGTGACGGCGGGGGGCGTCCAGTCGGGCGCGCCCGAGAAGCTTGCCGGCGGGGGAGAGGTCGTCGCGCTCCACGCCGCGTACGCGCTCCCGCCACCGAGCGCCATCACGAGCGTCGCGAGCGCCGCGACCTTACGCGGGCGCCGGGACATCTTCCTCGCGCCTCCAGATCCGGCGCAGCTCGAGGGCGCCGAACAGCAGCGCGGGGAGCACGATCAGGAGCAGCTTGGCGTCGCGCCCGTGCGTGAGGGCGAGCGCGTAGCCCAGCTTCGGCAGCCGGTAGGCGACCCGTCCGATCTTCCCGCCGACCGGCACCGTCCAGCTCTCGGTGGTGTCGTTCGCGTCGCCCTTCGTGATCATCCGCGCGGTGCCGCCGGAGATGCTCACGCTGCGCAACCGGTGGGTGATCAGCCGCGACTGGCCGCGCGGGTCGCGGAAGGTGACCACGTCGCCGGGCCGCGCGTCGGCGGGTGCGATCTGGCGGTCCACGACCATGTCGCCGGTGTCGAACGCCGGCTCCATCGATCCCGACAGCACCGTGAAGCTCTTCATGCCGAACGCCATCGGCACGGCGGCGGCCAGCAGGATGCCCGCGGCCAGGCCGGCCACGAGATAGGCCCCGAACAGCGCGAGCGGCCGGATCACTGGTTGCGCGCCTCCCAGGTGAAGCTCACGCCCGCGCTGGCGCCCTGCGCCGAAGCGGGCGCGTTCGGGTCGAGCGTGACGGCCACCTGGTAGGAGTGCGACTCGCCCTGCGTCCACGACTCGGACATGGCGCCGGCCCAGGACGCCGGCAGCGTGGCGAGCGTGCCCGTGAATGTCGTGGCCTCCGCGGTGAAGCCCGTGCAGCTCGGGTAGCTGCCGCCGGCACCGCGCTTGACCGTCACGTTCAGGTAGGGCGCGAGCGCGCCGGTCGGCGTGGCGTACATCCGCACGTCCGCGGCGAGCGAGCCGGTGTAGGTCACCTTGATGCAGCCGGTGGTGGTGTCGCCCGGCTTGGCGTTGCTCAGCCCGATCAGCGACGACGCCGTGTGGTCGTCGGTGATCGAGACGGTGCCGGCCTGCATCGAGTTGCCGGTGTTCGAGGTCGTGGCGGAGAACGCGGAGTACGTGCCGAAGCCCGACAGTGCTCCGACTGCGCCGACGATCGCGACGGTGAGGAGGAGCTTGCGGCTCATCGGAGCTCCAGCACCACCTTCGCGATGCGGCCCTGCCAGTCCGGCGCAGCGTGCGGCAGCGTCGCGGTCACGTGCAGGGTCGTGGTCGCGCCCGAGCGCAGCTTCGTCGATCCTGCGACGTTTCCGAGCGGGCCGTCGTACAGCGCCCGTCCGCCTGCGTCGATGTGCACGACCAGCGAGCGGTCGAGGTCGTCGATCGAGGGCAGCGCACGCAGGCGCAGCGGCAGCGTGACGCCCGTGATGTTGCGCGCGGTGAGCGTCCCGGACACCGACTCGCCCGGCTTCATCGCCGTGCTGCTGAGGACCCGCCCCGGGGGTGTGATCTCGAGCGACGCATCCGGCTGGTAGGTCATCGCCAGGTCGAGGCCGAGCGACCCGCCCGCGGGCGGCACGCGCCACCCGGCAACCGCGACCACAGACGCGATCAGGCCGGCTGCAAGGCCGGCCCGTCGCGCCCAATTTTCGAGCAACTCCTTCATCGCGCCGCGCGGCGACCGGCTAGTTGCTCTGAGCCTCGAACTTGAACGAGTGGAGGCCAGTCGTGAGCGGCGAGCTCGCGTCGCCGCTGTTGGCCGCGTTGTCGTCCTGCAGCGTGTAGCTGAACTGGTAGACGACCGTGTTGCCGTTCGCCCAGTAGCTCGTGGCGGGGCCGCTGAGCGCGACGCCGTTCGCGAAGCTGTTCTTGGTCTGCTGGAAGTTCTCGAGCGTCCCGCTGTACGCCGCGGAGCCGTCCGGCGAGAAGTTCGTGCAGTTCGGGAACGTCGGAGCGCTGCCGGCCCAGTGGCCCGGAGTCACCGTCACGTCGACGTACTTCCCGAGCGCGCCGATCGCGCTGTCGGTGGTGTAGAGGCGCACGTTCGAGGTGAGCGAGCCGGTGTAGGCCACGGCGATGCAGCGCGTGACCGGCTGGCCCGGCTTGATCGCGCTGACGCCCGCGTACATCGGCTGGCCGCCGTCGTTCGAGCCGAGCACAACGGTGCCGGCCTTGAACTCGTTGCCCGTGTTGGTGCTCGAGCTCGTGAAGGCGGAGAACGCGCCCGCCGAGGCGACGGCGCCGACGGCGCCCACCACGAGCAGGCTGAGGAGAGCCTTGCGGGCCCGCGAAGTCTTGGTCATGAGGTCTGGGTCTCCCGGTCGGGGTTCCGTTTGCTCCCCCGGTGCTGCGGGGGAGCCGGATCACGCCCTGGGTATTCGGCCGGTATGAATTGAGCTTGAGACCGAATTCACACCTTCTGGAAACCTGGCGAGTTCTCCCCTCGATAGGTTGCCCCGGGTGCCGCGCGTGCTCATGGCCCTCACCTTCTTCCCGCGCGGGGGTTCGGCGCAGGTGGCCCGCTACGTCGCGCGCGAGCTGCCGAGCCACGGCTGGGACGTGACGCTGGTCGCCGGGTCGCTCGGCGGCGGGGACGAGGAGTCCAACGCGAAGTCGTTCTTCGCGGGGATCGACGTGCACCCGGTGGACTACACGGAGTCGCGCGACGCCGACGACCCGCTGCGCGCAGACCCGCCGTTCCAGCCGTCGTACGAGGATCGCGACGACGCGGCGGACGTGGTCTACGCGAAGGTGGACGACGACGACTTCGAGCGGCTCGTCTCGCTCTGGGAGGGCGTGCTGCGCGAGGCCGGCGCCGAGAATGCCGACGTGCTGCACCTGCACCACCTCACGCCGCTGAACGAGGCCGCTGCGCGCGCGTTCGGTGACAAGCCGGTGATCGGCCACCTGCACGGCACCGAGGTCCTGATGTTGAACGCCATCGACGAGGGGCCGCCCGACGGCTGGGAGCACGCGCGCGCGTGGGCGGAGCGGATGCGCGGCTGGGCGCAGGCGGCGGACCGGCTGTTCGTGCTGTCACCCGACGCCGTCGAGCGCGTGCCGGGCCTGCTCGGCGTGGACCCGGCGAATGTGGTGTGGGCACCGAACGGGTTCGAGCCGGACGCGTTCGACCGCAGGCCGAAGAGGGGCGATGAGCGGCGCGCGCTGTGGCGCAGGTGGCTCGTGGAGGAGCCGCGCGGCTGGGACGAGTCGGGCGAGGCGGGCAGCGTCTCGTACTCCGAGGACGACCTCGACGCGCTCGACGGTCCCGTGCTGGTGTACGTGGGCCGCTACACCGAGGTCAAGCGCATCCCGCTGCTCATTCGCGCGTGGGCGCGCGCGCACGAGCACTTCGATGGGCCCGCGGCTCTGGCGCTGCTCGGCGGCTATCCGGGCGAGTGGGAGGGCGAGCACCCCCTGGCAGTCGTTCGCGAGTGCGGCGCCGAGGACGTCTTCCTGGCCGGCTGGCACGGTCACGACGATCTGCCCGACGGCTTCAACGCCGCCGACGCGGTGGTGCTCCCGTCCGTGCACGAGCAGTTCGGGCAGGTGCTGGTGGAGGGGATGGCGTGCGGCCTGCCGGCGCTTGCGGTGGACGCCCACGGCCCCGCCACGATCGTGGACGACGGCGAGACCGGCTGGCTGGTCCCGCCGGACGACGAGGACGCGATGGTGGAGGCGCTCGTGCAGGTGGTGAACGACTCGGACGAACGGCGACGCCGCGGCGAGGCCGCGTACGAGGCGGCGCGGGCGCGCTACTCGTGGCCGTCGCTCGTGGAGGGCGTGGCGAAGGTGTACGACGAGGTCTGCCGAGGCGAGCAGCCGAGCGGGGAGGAGCCGCAGTCGCTCACGGAGGCGTCGGACTAGGCGCCCTTTCGCACGCGAGGCGACTGCCCTGCTTTTGAAGAGGAAGCGGGGGCCGGCGTAGCGGCGCTCCGCTCGGCGCGTGCGGCGGCGGGTCGTCCGCTCTCGGGATGGCTGGGTAGGGCGGCTGGGCTCGCGCTGGTGTGGGGGGTCTGGTCACTTTCCGGAGCTATGGGCGCCGTTTCTGACCACACCCCTCTCCGCGTGGCGACGATCACGGCTTGTCTTCAGTTCGTTGTCGGTTTGCACCCCCTATAGGGGCGGTAGATCGACAACGAACCCGCAAACACGCACACTTCCGCTCCGGACGACGAATGGCGGAAGTGCTGCGAGGTCGACGTACGCCGGGTCTCGTCTATTGCGACAACGGCCACGGCGCGCCGGCTGCGGGCGCACGCCGTAACTGAGGGAGTACGAGGCCCGCCCAACGCTGGGCTCCGTCATCGGGGTCGGCCGCAATGGCGCGCAGCGTCTTCCCGATCTCCGGGTCGCCGCAGCGGATTAGCGCTCCGACGCGCGGGTCGCCTATCTCCGCTAGGTCGTGCAGGCGGGGACGCTTGCCATCGCGGACTTCGGCGGCGTACAGATCAGCGAGCTCGGGGTTCGGTCGCCGGTCTGGCCGG
>JAICJV010000120.1 GCA_025928265.1 Thermoleophilaceae bacterium | reverse complement strand
GACGCTGAACGACGTGCTGCTGCCCGCCATGAAGGAGGTGGGCGACAAGTTCGGCGCCGGCGAGCTGATCCTGCCGTTCGTGCTCCAGTCCGCCGAGGTCATGAAGCGCGCTGTGTCCCAGCTCGAGAAGTACCTCGACAAGATCGAGGGCTACACGAAGGGCACCGTCGTACTGGCGACCGTGTTCGGCGACGTGCACGACATCGGCAAGTCGCTCGTGAACACCATCCTCACCAACAACGGCTACAGCGTCGTGGACCTCGGCAAGCAGGTCCCGATCGGCACCATCGTCGACGCCGCGAAGGAGCACAACGCCACGGCCATCGGCCTGAGCGCGCTGCTCGTGTCCACCTCGAAGCAGATGCCGGCCGCCGTCCAGGAGCTGTACGAGCAGGGCCTCGAGTACCCCGTGCTGGTCGGCGGCGCCGCCATCAACCGCAACTTCGGCCGCCGGATCCTCTACCCGAAGGGGACCGAGTCGGAGGAGATCTACGCGCCCGGCGTCTTCTACTGCAAGGACGCGTTCGAGGGCCTGCACGTGGTCGACCAGCTCGTCGACGGCGACGCGCGCGCGCAGCTCGTCGAGAAGATCAAGGACGAGGCGAGGACGCTGCGCGAGAAGGGCGAGGAGCCCGAGGATCTGCCGACCGATGACGACACGGTTCGTTCAGGCGCGCGCACGGATGTCGAGATTCCGCAGCCGCCGTTCTGGGGCGCCCGCGAGATCCCCGTGAACCTCGACGATGTGTTCCCCCACCTCGACCTGCACGTGCTGTTCAAGCTCCACTGGGGCGGCCGCGGCGTGAAGGGCGAGGCCTGGGACAAGCTGCTCGAGGAGGAGTTCCACCCCAAGCTCAAGCAGATGTGGAAGGAGAAGGACGCCTGGGTGCACCCGCGCGCGGTGCTGGGCTACTTCCCGTGCAACTCGCAGGGCAACGAGCTGATCGTCTACGACCCGGAGAACCCGGACGTGGAGCTCGAGCGGCTCGTGTTCCCGCGCCAGCCCAAGCACGACCGCATCTGCATCGCCGACTTCTACCGGCCGGTCGAGTCCGGCGAGCGCGACGTGGTTGCGCTACAGGCGGTGACCGCCGGCGACGACGTCACCAAGCGGATGGACCGCCTGCACGAAGAGGGCGAGTTCGCCGAGCAGCTCTTCACCCACGGCCTGGGCGTGCAGATCGCCGAGGGCATGGCCGAGTGGCTCCACTCGGAGGTCCGTCGCGAGCTGGGCGCGCAGCCCGAGCAGGGCCGCCGCTGGTCGTGGGGCTACCCCGCGTGCCCGGAGCAGTCCGAGCACGAGAAGGTCTTCCGCCTGCTGAATGCGGAGCAGATCGGCCTGCGCCTGTCGGGCGGCTTCGCCGTGGATCCCGAGCAGTCGACGGTGGCGATCATCGCCACGCACCCGCAGGCCGTGTACTTCGGCATGAAGTCGGGCCGGCTGCCCAAGGAGATCTCGCCCGACCAGATCATCGCCGACCCGCGGCGCCGCCGCGGGCACCGCGTGATCGACGGGGCCGTGTGGTTCGACGACAACGCCGACGCCAAGGACGCGTCGAGCGAAGAGGCGGTCGAGGAGAACCAGCCGGCCTGAGCGCCACCCACCGAGGAAATCCCTCGGCCCTCGCGGCCTGCGCCCGGTCGCGCGGCACGCGCTGACACGGGCCTCCGATTTCCTACGCGAACGGCTTCGCGGCCATGAAGAAGACGGCCACGAGCACCAGCACACTCAGCACGATCTCGGCGGTCATGTAGCGGCGATACACGCGCGCGTACTCGGGCCCGTCCAGGTCCTCGCGTGCGAGCTCCGCGAGGCGCGCCGTCGCCGGCACCACCATGCCGCCGCCGAGCGCGCCGATCACCAGCAGGATCGCGATCGGGACATCGACCCAGACCTCTCCCCAGAGGTCGTGCTTGCTCGCCATCCACGCGCCGAACGCGAGGATCAGGACCGTCATCGGGCCCGTGATGCGCTGGTTGAGGAGGTGCTGCACGTCGTGCACGCCGGCCATCGCTGCGGGATGGCGGCGGCGGACGCAGGGCAGCAGGAACGGGTACGCCATCGGCAGCCCATAGCCCGCGACGACGGCCATGATGTGGAACGCCTTGACGACGTCGTAACCGGCCAGGGCGAGCGTCATCTGTGGGGTTTATACGCGGTGGCCCCGACGGGTGTGCAAAGTCATCCCCTGGGCTGATGACAAGGCCCTTCGCGATCGGCAGGCTCGAACCATGAAGCCATGCACCGCGATAGACGAGATCAGCGCGCTTCCGGCACGCCGTCTTCGGGCCGACGACAGCGCGGCCGTCGCGGACATGTTCCTGCGCATGAGTGAGCAGTCGCGACTGCGGCGCTTCCATTCGGTCAAGCCGTACATAGGCGAGCAGGAGCTCGCCCTGCTGCTCGACGCCGACCACACCAAGTGCGAGGCCGTCGCGGCGATGGACGACGACGGCCGCATCATCGCCGTCGCCCAGTACGCGGAGATGGGCGATCCGCACACGGCGCAGATCGCCGTCGTGGTGGTCGACGAGCATCAGCGTCGCGGGATCGGGCGCGCGCTGGTCGGCGCGATCATGCGCTGCGCTCGCACGAACGGCTACGACCGGCTGTTCGTCAAGACGCTGCTCGACAACGATGCGGCCATGGCGCTGTTCGGAGAGTTCGGCTTCCAGCCCTACGGTGACGAGGACGGCGTCGTGGAGCTGCGCCTGTTCGGGTAGCGAACTAGTCGAGTTCGCGCCCAGCGCGGTCATACAGGATGTCCGCGACGGTGCAACCCTGACGCCGGGCCTCGGCCTCGATCTCACCCCAGTCGACGGGGTGCGGAGGCACGTCCCACAGGTCATCGACCTCGACCTCGCCGAGGAGCCTGAGCGCGTCCTCGCGTGACGGGCTCGGACGCGCCGAGCGCACGCATGCGATCAGGTAGTCGCGCAGCTCGGGCGACAGTTCCATGCCGTCGTCTGACGGCGGGCCTGCGGGGAAGAAGGCGGGCACTGTCCGGTGGTATTTCCTGCCGGAAAGCGGGCTAAACGCGGGT
Organism: Thermoleophilaceae bacterium; assembly: GCA_025928265.1. Lineage (GTDB taxonomy): Bacteria > Actinomycetota > Thermoleophilia > Solirubrobacterales > Thermoleophilaceae > JAICJV01. The sequence continues at coordinate 3,898 of JAICJV010000120.1, read as the reverse complement.
GTGACGCCTTGCACGCACGCGGATCGCCTTGCGCTCGGTGCGATAACCGGCGCGCGTTACGAGAAGGGTGCGGCGCTTTGCACGCGCTGTCACGCGCACCCTCAGCACCGCGTGGCCGCGGCGATTCGTGCGCGCCCTGAAGCGCCCGAGCCGCACGAGCGCATGCGCCACGGGGCGGCGCGCGGCGTCCTTCACGTGTACGCGCATGCGCGTGCGCACGCCGCGGCGAAGCGACCGCGGCCGCACGCTCACGCGCAACCGCGGGCGCCGGGAGTGCCGCGCCGCGGGAGGCGCGGTCGCGCCGACCGTGGCGATCGCGTCGCGGAACGCTCCGAACGCCTGCTTCTGGCGGTAATCGTCGAACAGCAGCCCGACCGCGTCGAACAGGTCGGGCCCGTGCGAGTTGTTGTCGCGCAGGTTGAAGTAGCGGTAGTCGGTCACCCCGAGCGTGCCCGACACGTCGTGGATCGCGCGGACGGTCGAGCTCAGGTCGCTCGCCTGCGCCGCCTCGCCCTGCCCGGCCGGCGTCCGGTAGCCGTTCTCGGTGACCCAGATCGCGGTCCGGCCGCCGATCCCCGCCTCCGGCATCAGGCACGTGCGGAGGAGGTTGATCGCGTCGACCATGTCCTTGCCCGGGTCGGTCGTGGCCGGCGGCCAGAAGATGCCGGGATACGCCTGGATGCCGATGTGGTCGAGCGCGCTGTAGAAGGCGGGCGTTGCAGCCTTGCCGATCTTCTGGAAGAAGCTGTCGTCCTGCGGGCCGCGGTACGCGTACGTGAAGCCGATGGCCAGGTCCGGACGCCCGAGCCGGTCGGCCTCCTCGCGCGCCGCGACAACGCCGCGGACGATCGCGTCGGTCACGTTCTTGTTGGTGCCGTCGGAGGTGTTGGGCGAGCTCGGAAGGTTCGCCTCGTTGGTGATCGAGAGCCCGGTCACCGAGCGCCGCGGCGCGAACGTCTGCACCGCGTGGCGCACGTACGCGACCCAGCCGTCGATGTCGCCGTCGTGGCCCGCCGGCGGGTGGTAGCGCACCTGCAGTTCGCTGCGGAAGCCCGCGCGCGCGTAGCCGTCGACGAGGGCGGCATAGCGGTCGAGGCCTGCCTGCCCGTCGCTCCAGAACATGCGGTTGAGCCGCAGTACGAGCTCGCGGCCCGGCGGCCGCAGCGCATCCAGCGCCGCCAGGGCCTTGGTGGGATCCTCCGGCGCCACGGGCTCCTGCACCGCCCCTGCGCTCCCCGCCAGCTGTGGCGTGATGCCGAAGCGCAGCGCATGCGCAGGCTTCGCGGCCGGTAGCGGTCCGGGCGCTAGACAGGCGGCGTACGCTGACGGCGCGCACACCGTGAAAGCCGCTGCCGCCAGAGCGGCGACCAACCGCGAACGTCCTCTCGCAGCGCCCACGAACGGCAGTACATCAGGTCGAATGCAAGTTCCCGCCACCACACCGAGGTCCCGCTCCGCGTCCTCGCGCGTCGACGCGTTCTTCGAGGTGAGCGCGCGCGGCTCGACGTTCGGCACCGAGATCCGCGCGGGAGTGGCCACGTTCCTGACGATGGCCTACATCCTGTTCGTGAACCCGCAGGTGCTGGGCTCGGTGGCGGACCCCACCGGCGCCAAGCTCGCGTTCGACCAGGTCCTGACCGTCACCGCACTGGTCGCGGGCGTGGCGACGCTGGCGATGGGCGTGATCGGGCGCTACCCGTTCGCGCTCGCGGCCGGGCTCGGGTTGAACGCGTTCGTCGCGTTCGCGCTCGTGGGCGCCGACCACCTGACCTGGCCCGAGGCAATGGGCGTGATCGTGGCCGAGGGGCTGGTCATCAGCGCACTCGTGCTCATCGGCTTCCGTGAGGCGGTGATCAACGCGATCCCGCACGACATCAAGCTGGCGATCGGCATCGGGATCGGCCTGTTCATCGCCACGATCGGGCTCGTCGACGCGGGCATCGTGGTCAAGGGCAGCGGAACCGTCGTCACGCTCGCGTCGCATCTCGACCGCTGGCCGGTGCTCGTGTTCGTGGTCGGGCTGCTCGGCACCTACGCGCTGCTCACCCGCGGCGTGCGCGGCGCGCTCCTGATCGGGATCGTGGGCAGCACCGTGCTCGCGATGATCATCAACGCGCTGCACGGCGGCGACCTCTGGAAGGGCGGCATCGCGAGCTGGCCCGACAAGGTTGTCGACACACCCGACTTCGCGCTCGTGGGCAACTTCACGTTCGGCTTCGGCTCCGTGCTCGGGTTCTGGAGCGCCGTTGCCGTGGTCGTCTCGGTGATGCTCTCCGACTTCTTCGACACCGCCGGCACCGTCCTCGGCCTGGGCCGCCGCGCCGGGCTCCTCGACGCCGAGACGAAGCTCCCCGGAATGAAGCGCGTGCTGCTCGTGGACTCGCTCGCGGCGGCGGCGGGCGGCGCAGCTTCGGCGTCCTCCAACACCACGTTCGTCGAGAGCTCGGCGGGGATCGGCGAGGGCGGCAAGACCGGCCTCACCTCCGTGGTCACCGGGCTGCTGTTCCTGGTGTGCCTGTTCGTGTCGCCGCTCGCGGGCGTGATCCCGCCCGAGGCCACCGCGCCGATCCTCGTGATCGTGGGCGCGCTCATGTTCGAGCTGATCCGCGACGTCCGCTGGGACGAGCCGGGGATCGCGCTGCCGGTGCTGCTCACGATCGTCGTGATGCCGCTCACCTACAGCATCACGAACGGCGTGGGCGCGGGCTTCATCTCGTACTCGGTCATCAGCCTGCTGCGCGGGAAGCGGCCTTCCTGGCTCATGCTCGGGTTCACCGCGGTCTTCGTCTGGTACTTCGTGCACGGCGCGGTCGGCTGAGCATGAGCGAGCTCCTGGGGGCCGGGCTCGAGGAGCCGCCCGACCGCAACGGCGCGTTCCCGCGGCTGAGCGAGGACCAGCGCGCGCGGCTGCGGGCCGTCGGCTCGGTGCGCCCGGTCGAGCCTGGCGACATCCTGTTCAGCGAGGGCGACGCCGGCTATCCCCTCTTCGTCATCGAGTCCGGCGCGGTGGCCATCGTGGACGGCTACGGGCGCGAGAACCGCGTCGTCGCGGTGCACGGGCCACACAGGTTCCTCGGCGAGCTGAACCTGCTCACCGGATCGCCCGCGTACCTGACCGCCATCGTGCGCGACCGCGGCGAGGTGCTGGAGGTGCCGGCCGCGCGCCTGCGCGAGCTGGTGTCGGGCGACGAGGAGCTCAGCAACATCGTCCTGCGCGCCTTCCTTGCGCGGCGCGCAATCCTGATCGACCTCGGCGTGGGCGTGCGTGTGGTGGGCTCGCGCTACTCGCGCGACACGCGCCGCCTGCGGGAGTTCCTCGCGCGCAACCGGATGCCGTACCACTGGGTGGACCTCGAGGACGACGAGGAGGCGGACGCGCTGCTCCGCTGGCTCGGCGTCGAGCCGGGTGAGACGCCGGTCGTCGTGAGCGGGAGCGGCGTATTGCGCAACCCGTCGAACGCGGAGGTCGGGCGGCTGCTGGGCCTGGGGTCGCCCGGCGCTCCGCCGCCGATGTGCGACCTCGTGATCGTCGGCTGCGGGCCGGCCGGCCTCGCGGCGGCGCTCTACGGAGCGTCAGAGGGGCTCGACACGCAGGCGATCGACTCGGTCGCGTTCGGCGGCCAGGCCAGCACGTCGGCGCGGATCGAGAACTACCTCGGCTTCCCCACCGGCATCTCCGGCAGCGAGCTTGCCGAGCGCGCGACGCTCCAGGCTCGCCGGCTGGGCGCGCGCCTCGTGGTGCCCGCAGAAGCGGCAGGTGTGTCGCGCGAGGACGGCCACTACTCGGTCCGGCTCGGGGACGGCTCGGCGGTGAACGGGCGGACGCTGATGGTCGCGACGGGCGCGCGCTACCGGAAGCTCGACGTGCCGGACCTCGAGCGCTACGAGGGCGTCGGCG
>JAICJV010000108.1 GCA_025928265.1 Thermoleophilaceae bacterium | reverse complement strand
GATCTCCGGTTATCACATCCGGGAGGCGGGCTCGACCGCCGCGCAGGAGCTGGCGTTCACGCTCAAGGATGGGCTGACCTACGTCGAGCAGCAGATCGCTCGCGGCCTGGACGTCGATGATTTCGCGCCGCGCCTCTCCTTCTTCTTCAACGCGCACATCGACTTCTTCGAGGAGATCGCGAAGTACCGCGCGGCGCGCCGCATCTGGGCGCGCGAGATGCGCGAGACCTACCACGCGAAGGACCCGCGCTCGCTGCTCATGCGCACGCACGCGCAGACGGCCGGCGTCTCGCTCACGGCGCAGCAGCCGCTCAACAACATCATCCGGACGGCCACCGAGGCACTGTCGGCGGTGCTCGGCGGCACCCAGTCGCTGCACACCAACTCGTTCGACGAGGCGCTCGCTCTGCCCACCGAGGAGGCGGTCCGAGTGGCGCTGCGGACGCAGCAGATCATCGCGCACGAGACCGGCGTCGTTAACACGGTAGATCCTCTGGGCGGCTCCTATTTCGTCGAGGCGCTGACGGACAAGATGGAGACCGCCGCCTACGAGTATTTCCGTACGATCGACGAGCTGGGCGGGATGGTCGAGGCGATCAAGCAGAACTACCCGCAGCGCGAGATCGCCGACGCCGCGTTCCAGTTCCAGGAGGAGGTCGACTCCGGCAAGCGGATCCAGGTGGGCGTGAATCGCTACCAGACGACCGACGACGAGCCGCTCGACATCCTGCGGATCGACCCGGCGCTCGAGCGCAAGCAGATCGACCGGCTGTCGGGGGTACGCGCACGCCGCCGTGGCTCGGATGTCGAGGCGGCGCTGGCGTCGCTGAAGCAGGCGGCCGAGGCTGACGCCAACCTGATGGAGCCGCTGCTCGACTGCGCCCGCGCCCACGCCTCCGAGGGCGAGATCGTCGGCGCGCTGCAGCAGGTCTTCGGCACGTACACGGAGACGCCGGTCTTCTAGGTCCGACCGGCTAGCGCCTCCGCAGTACCCGCACGCCGCGCCCCAGCGCCCGCAGCACGTCGTTCATCACCGCGCCGGACGCGTTCCGGTAGTCGAAGTTGTACTCGGCGAAGCCGGCCACGCCATGCCGCGCCCGCGCGCGCACGTACGACATTCGCCAGTGCCTCACGAAGCCGTGTGAGCGGCGGTGCACGTTGCCGCCGAGGCCGCCCACGATCCGGTAGCCAGGCGTCATTCCGGCCACGTACTTCTTCGCGAGCCGTCGGCGCGCGCCGCCGGAGCGGTACAGGCGGCTACGCCACGTCGAGTGAGCGGCCGCCGCCCGGATGGGCGAGCCCGTGAACACCGGGTACTCCTCGCCCACGAGATACAGCGTCGCCCGGTTCACCACGCGCCAGAAGTGGCGGTCGCGGATTCCGATCGCCTTGCCCGGCACGAACACGATCCCGGGCAGCTTCACGTCGCCCAGTTCCCTGCGGCCATATGTGAGGCCGCGCAGGATCCCGGCGACGATCTGGCGGTACTTCCAGCCCCGGTGCCCGGCGGCCTCCGTCGGGATCTCGTCGAACTGCCAGGTGACCACGCGCTGGTGACGCGCCCGCCGGTGACGGATCCGGTCGCGGAAGCGGCGGCCGATCTCGAGCCCGGCCTCGTGGCGGTAGTGGCCGCTGCGCCGGAACAACAGCCGCAGACGCGGGATCCTGCCGCGGATCGCGCCGTGTTGGACCAGTCGCCGCTCCTCGGGGCCGAGCCGGCGCCTGCCCCAGAAGTTCGTGCGCGCGAACGTGAAGATGGGCGCGTAGCGCCGACCGGGCATGACCGGCTTCGGCTTGCCCGGGGGCCGGTGCGGGGGCGGGGTCCTGGGCGGTGGCCGCGTGTTCACGCCCACGCCCCAGTAGCTGCCGTAGTAGATCGGGGTGTCGCGCGGGAGCCCGGAGTGCTTGGCGGCGCGCACGAGCCGCGGGAAGTGGCGGCCGCGGAAGTAGTCGAGGATCACGACCTGCCTGCCGCGGTCGGACGGGCAGGGCGCGGCGGCGCACGACGGCAGCCCGCGGCGCGCTGCGCTCGCGTCAGCCGAGACGCAGACGCAGACGAAGGCGCAGATGCACAGAAGAGGAACCAGACGCCGGGCCAGTGGCATCACGCCCCAACGTAAGACTGGAGGGAGCTATGTCAAGCGCTAACGGACGCTTGGACGAACACCCAGGCGCAGCCGCGTTGCCCTGCCCGACCTGGGCGTGACGGTGGCCACGAAAACGAGGCGCGGATGCTTCTTCAGGCGGCGCGCGAGCGATCGCCCGGGCTTGAGCCTGGTCCAGCGCACGGACACCGACCGGCGCTTCGTGGTGATCGTGAGCAGACGCCCCCGGATCTTGCCCTTGCCGCCCCGCACACGCAGGTGACGCTTGCGCGGCGGGTTGCGGAAGCTGCGCGGCAGCCTGAGCCGCACGCGCTTCATCGCGGTGGGCGACCGGAAGCTGGCGCTGAGCGTGCCGAGCTTCTTACGGAAGCGCATCGTCAGCCTGCCGCGCGGCTTGCCCGGACCAGCCTTCACCGTGGTCGACTCGCAGCCGCTCGGCGCGAGCTCCGAGGTGGTGGTGGCCGTCTTCCCGGACTGCGCGGTGAGCTCGCCCTTCACGGTCAGCGGCGTGCCCGCGCGGCACAGGTCGGCGGCGTTCACGACGAGGCCGGTCTTCTTGCCGCCGCCGCCGTCGATCGTGAGCTCGAAGCGCGACAGCGGGAGGTCGGGGATCCCGTCGAACGTGTTGCCGACTGAACCATTCGTGAGCGAGACCGCGCCGATCAGCGTGAGCGGCACCGGCGGGCCGAGCAAGACAGCCAGCGCCGGCGCGCCCGTCGACGCGTTCTGGGTGAAGATCACGGGCCCCGTCAGCGGCTTGGGAAGCAGCGGGCTCGACGCGCTCGCGCTACCCACGCGCGCCTCGGGCGGGCAGTTGCCGGCGGCGAAGATGCTCGCGACGCACTGATGGCTCAACAGCGCGAAGTTCGCAGTGACGCTCGGCGGCAGCGTCACCACAACGCGTGACGGGTTGGCGTCGCCCACGTTCGTCGACACGACGGTGGTGAGCGTGGGGGAGACGCCGCGCTTCGTCTGCCCGGCGCCGCCCACGCTGCCGGTCACACTGGGCGAGAACGGCTCGGCGTCGCAGCCCGTGGGCGTGAAGCTCGAGGTGGCGGTCTTCGGTGAGTTCGCGTCGTCGTAGGAGGTCACGCTCGCCGTGGAGACGGCCTGGCGGCAGCTCGTCGGGTTGGTCATGAACGGACCGCGCGCCGCCTTCCCGGACAGCACGAGCTTCATCGAGTTCACGCGGGTCTCCAGGCCGCCGGACGAGCGCGGCAGCCCGTCGAAGGTGGTGAGCAGGCCGTAGTTCGTCTGCGGGCCGCTCGTGACCGTCGACTGGAGAAACACCTTGTCGAGCGGCAGCAGCCCGCCCACCGTCGGCCGGAGGACGATGCCGAGCCGCGCGGGCTCGTCGCCCTGCGGCTGGAGGTTGTAGACGTCGCCGTTCACGGTCTGCGGCGTTTCGGCCAGCACGACCGTCGCCGTGACCTGCGCCACCGTCGTCCCCACCTTGCTCGTCGCCGGGCAGCTGTCGGCCTTGAACGATGCGACCGGACAGCGCGTGGCCGCGTTCGGGTCGCCGACCAGCCCCTGCGGCAGCACGACTCCGACCGACTTCACGTCGTCGCTCGCCGGGTTGAGCGAGAACGCGGTGTCGATCGTGACGTCGGGGTGGCCGCCCGCCTGCGTCGTCGACGGGGTGACCTTGAAGCTGGTCACGGATACCGACGCGGACGCACTCGCCGGAAGCAAAACGGCAAGACCGACCAACACGGCAAGCGCGATAGCGGGGGTACGCACGGGCCGAAGGATATGTCCAATAAGCTGGGCGTATATGGAAGGCACCGCAGAGAGCCCGGCCGCGAGCGCTCAGGGCAACCGCAAGATCCGCGTGGTGGTCGCGAAGCCCGGGCTCGACGGGCACGACCGCGGCGCGAAGATCATCGCCCGCGCGCTGCGCGATGCAGGTATGGAGGTCATCTACACCGGGCTCCACCAGACGCCCGAGCAGATCGCCGAGACCGTGCTCCAGGAGGACGCCGACGCCGTCGGCCTGTCGATCCTCTCGGGCGCGCACATGACGCTTGTCCCGCGCGTGGTCGAGCTGCTGCGCGAGCAGGGCGCCGACGATGTGATCGTGACCGTGGGCGGCACCATCCCGTCCGACGACGTGCCCGAGCTGAAGAAGCTCGGCGTGGCCGAGGTCTTCACGCCAGGCTCGTCGACGCAGTCGATCATCGACTTCATCCAAGAGTCGGTCGCAAGCTAAGACGGGGCTTCTCCGCCCCTCGTTCGGGGGAATATCCGCCATGTGGCGGTAACCCGGGTGATACCCGCGGACGAGGAGGCAGCGCGGTTGGCGGCGCTGTACGAGCTCGCGATCCTCGACACGCCGCCCGAGGAGCGCTTCGACCGCGTCACTCGGCTCGCCACGCGCATGCTCGGAGTCGCGTCCGCCTGCATCACGTTCGTCGACGCCGAGCGCGAGTGGCACAAGTCGCGGGTCGGGGTCGGCGCCGCCGAGCGGCCGCGCTCCGACGGAATGTGCCAGTACGTCATCGGCAGCAGGTCCGCGCTGGTGGTGCCGGACCTGCGTGCCGATCCGCGCTTCGCCTCGTGCGTGGCCGACGAGAACGCTCGCTTCTTCGCCGCCGAGGTGCTCCACGCACGCGGTGGCGAGGTCGTGGGCGCGCTCTGCGTCCTGGACCCGCAGCCGCGCGACCTCGGGCTCGACGAGCGCGCCGATCTGCGCGCCCTGGCCGGCATCGTCGAGACGGAGTTGCGAGCGGTCGAGCTGGCGCGGGCGCTGACGGCGAAGCGCGACAGCGAGCAGATCGTGCAGACGATCCTCGAGGCGAGCGTGACCGAGGTGGTGGGCTTTGACGCCGAGGGTCGGATCACGTTCGCCAACCCCGCTGCGACGCACACACTCGGCTGGTCGCTCGAGGAGATGGTGGGTCAGATCGGCCACGACCTCTTCCACCACTCGCACCCCGACGGCAGTCACTACCCGCGCGACGAATGCCCGATGTCCCGCGTGCTTCGCGGCGGGGAGGTGGTCCATCTCGACGACGTCTTCTGGCGCCGCGACGGAAGCTCGTTCCCGGTGGAGTCGCTCACGGCCCCGCTCGAGCGCGACGGCGAGATCTTCGGGGCGGTGACCACGTTCCACGACATCCGGGACCGGCGCGAGATCGACAAGCTGAAGGACGAGTTCGCGTCGGTCATGGGTCACGAGCTGCGGACGCCGCTCACGTCGATCCGGGCGTCGCTCGGCCTCCTCGCCGGCACGGACGGGCTCCCCCCCGAAGCGGCGCGGCTCGTGTCCACCGGCCTCGCGAACTCCGACCGCCTCGAGCGCATCCTCAACGACATCCTCGACCTCGAGCGGCTGGAATCGGGCGTCGCGCCCCTCCACGTGCGCGCCCACGAGGTCTCGGCGCTGGTGGCCGAGGCGGCGGCGCTCGCCGAGGCCAGCGCTGTGGCGGCGGGCGTGGAGCTGCGCACGACCGTGCGCCCCGCGACGGTTGCTGCCGACACCGAGCGCATCGTTCAGGCCCTGACCAACCTCCTCGTGAACGCGATCGAGCACTCGCCTCGCGGGGAGGCGGTGACCGTCTTCGTGGTGCCCGACGGCGAGCGCGTGTTGTTCAGCGTGGCCGATCGCGGACCCGGCATCCCGCACAAGCTGCACACGTCGATCTTCGAGCGCTTCACGCAGGCGGACCCGTCCGACTCGCGCGAGCACGGTGGCACGGGCCTCGGGCTCGCGATCGTCCGCAGGATCGCGGAGGACCACGGCGGCCGGGTCTGGGTCGACAGTTCCCCCGGCGAGGGCGCCACGTTCGCGTTCGCTCTGCCTCGGGCACGCGAGAACCGATGACGCGCGTGCTCGTGATCGACGACGACGACGACGTACGGATGCTGGTGCGGCTCAGCCTCGAGCGCGCCGGCGGCAAGATCGTCCTCGAGGCGGCGAACGGCCCGGAGGGCGTGGAGCGCGCCGCGGCCGACGCCCCCGACGCGATCCTGCTCGACGTGATGATGCCCGGCATGGATGGGCGGGCCACGCTCGAGCAGTTGCGCGCGCGGCCGGAGACCGCGGCGATCCCCGTCGTGCTGCTCACCGCGAAGGTGCACCCGAGCGACCACGGTCGCTTCTCGGAACTGCCGGTGCAGGGCACGATCGCGAAGCCGTTCGACCCGCTCGAGCTGCCGCGCCGGCTCGATGACCTCATCGGCCGCGGTGGCTGACGGCGAGCGGATCCATCCCGAGTTCGCAGACCTCTGGCCGGAGAGCCGCGGCCGGATCGACGCGGCGCTCGCGAGCGTGGAGCGCGCGGTGGCCGCGGCGGAACAGCACGAGCTCGCCGACGACACGCGCAGCGAGGCGCGCGCGGCGGCGCACAAGCTCGTGGGCACGCTCGGCACCTACGGGCTCAGCGCCACCGCCGTCACCGCGCGCGAGATCGAGCTCGCCTTCGCGGACGGCGGCGCGGTCGCCGACCCAGCGGAGCTGCGCGCGCGTCTCGACGCCGTGATCCGGGCCGTCGACAGCGCTTAGCGGCGCAACAGCCGGATGCCGCGGCTCGTGGCGAGCATCACATCCTCGACGACCTTGGTCGCGACGTTGTGGTAGTTGAAGTTGTATTGCGCGAAGCCGGCCAGGCCGCCGCCTTCGAGCGCGCGGGTGCGGACGTATCCCAGTCGCCACTTGTTGACGAACGACTCGCTGCGGTGCTTCACGTTGCCGCCGAGCCCCACGCCGAGGCGGTAGCCGGGGGTGAGACCCGCGACGTACTTGGCCTCGAGCGAAGCCGGAAGCCGGCTGCGCCACCCGGAGATCGCGCGCGCCACCGATCCCGGCGCGCCCACGAAGTCGGGGTACTCCTCGCCGACCAGCCAGAGCGACGAGTCGTCGACCGCGTTCCAGAACGACCGTGAGTGGATGCCCACGACCGTCCTGCCCGACGCGTAGACGATTCCCGGCAGCTTCACGTCACCCAGCTCGGGACGCCCGTAGGTGAGCCCGCGCAGGATCCCCTGGACGATGGGGAGGTACTTCGACCCACCCGCGGCGACCGACTCGTTGGGGATCTCGTCGAACTGCCACGTGACCACGCGCAGGTGGTGGGCGCGCTTGTAGCGGATCGCGTCGCGGAAGCGGCGGCCCACCTCGAGGCCCGCCTGGTAGCGCACGCTGCCCGACTTCCTGAGCAGGGTCGCGAGCTGCGGGATCTTGCCCGTGTAGCCGCCGCTCCGGACCGCCTGCTCCTCCTCCGGCGTCAGCGACCGCTCCTCCCAGAAGTTCGTGCGCGCGAACGAGAAGATCGGCGCGTAGCGCCGGTTTGGCATGACCGGGGGTGGGCCGTGGCGCGGCGGCGGCGGGGTGCTCGGCGGTGGCCGCGTGTTCACGCCCGTGCCCCAGTAGCTGCCGTAGTAGATCGGCACGTCGCCGGGCAGCCCGGAGTGCCTCACTCCGTGCACCAGGCGCCGGAGGTAGCGGTCGCGGTAGTAGGCCAGAATCACCACCGGTTTGCCGGCGTCGGAGGGGCAGGGGGCCGCCGCGCACGCGGGCAGCTCGGCCCGCGCCGGAGGGGCCTCGGTGGCGAAGGCGACGCTTAGCAGGGGAATCGCCAGGAGGTACCGGACGCGGCGCACGCGCGAATGGTGCACGCGATTGACTCGTCAGTCAACTCGTTAGAATCCCGCGCCGCGAGCGAACCGCTCAACGAAACAAGGAGCTTTCCCCTGTGAAGATTTGCGTCCTGGTGAAGGAGGTCCCGGACGCCGCTGTCGAGAAGCGCATGGACCCGAATACCAAGCGTCTCGACCGTTCCGGCGAGAAGAACCTCAACCCCTTCGACACCCACGCGATCGAAGCCGCCATGCAGATCAAGGAGGGCGGCGCGGTCGACGTGGAGGAGATCGTCGCGGTGACGATGGGCCCGGAGAGCGCCGTGCGCGCGCTCCACAAGGCCGTCTCCCTCGGCGCCGACCGCTCGGTCCACCTGACCGACAGTGCCCTCGAGAACTCGGACGTGGTGGCCACCGGCTACGCGCTCGCGCAGGTTCTCAAGCAGGAGAGCCCGGACCTGGTGCTGCTGGGCCAGCAGTCGGACGACGGTGAGTGCTACACGATCGGCGCAGTGGTGGCCGACAACCTGCAGATGCCGTCGCTGACGCAGGTGATCAAGATGGACGTGCAGGGCAACTCCCTGCGCTGCGAG
>JAICJV010000016.1 GCA_025928265.1 Thermoleophilaceae bacterium | reverse complement strand
CGTCTGCTCGCGGGCAACGTGGCCACGGCGTCGTCGGTGATGTTTCGCGCGGAGCTTCGCGATGCGCTCTTCCCCGTGCCGGCCGACGTGGCCTACACCGACTGGTGGCTCGCGGTGCGCGTGGCGGAGCTCGCGGAGGTGGCGTACCTCGCCGAGCCGCGCACGCTCTATCGCTTCCACGGTGACAACCAGACACTCGGCACGACCGGCGCCGCCCGCCTCCGCGAGCTCCGCAAGGCGCTCGCGTTCCAACGCCACTTCCTGCGTCAGATCACGTACGCCGCGGGAAGCGCCCGCGACATCGCGGAGGCCTTCGGCGCGTTCGCGTCGTTTGCGAGCGAAGCCATCGCGCTCGGCGCTTCGGCGATCGGCGCGGCAATCGACGTCACGTCCGCGGACCGCGCCGCGGCGGGCGCGGAGCTCGCGGCCGCCGCCGCACTGCTCGAGTGTGGCGAGGCCGAGCCGGCGCTCGTGGCATACGTCCGAGCGGCGGCGGCGGACCCGTGGCTCGAAGCCGCGCGCGAGGGTGTGGTGGCAGCGCTCGCCGCATCGCCGGGCGGCGCTGACGTGGCCGGGCAGACGCCGCTCGCGCATGCCCGCGAGTTCGTCGTGCTCGCGTTCGCGGACGAGTTGATCGACGAGCCGGAGCTCGTGCAGCGGTACGTCGAGGGCATGAGCGACGCCGCGGGCGTGACGCTTGCCATCGACGCGAGCGAGCTCGATCCGGCCGTGGCCGTCGAACGCCTCGCACCCGTCCTTCACGGCGCGCGCGCCGCCGACCACGAGGACGTGGACATGCTGGCGCTGGTCGGCTCGCTCGACGCTGTCGGCCGGGCCCGGCTGGCCGTCGGCGCCGACGCCGTCTACAGCCGGAGCGCGACGCGCGGCCCCGCCCGCCCGCGCTTCGGCCCGGACACTCTGGACGCGCTCCGCCGCCTCTGTCTGGGCTCCGCATCCTGCGGTACGCTGGCCGCGAAGTAGCACCTTCGCGGACGTAGCTCAGTTGGTAGAGCACCAGCTTCCCAAGCTGGGGGTCGCGGGTTCGAGGCCCGTCGTCCGCTTCGTCGTCGCGCGTCGAGTGTGTGCGATCGCACGCCCGAGCGCCGAACCGCGCTCGCCGGGGGTGGCGTAACACCCGCCACACCCCCCAACCAGGAGCGAGCACATGAAACGGCTCATCCCCGTCGCTCTGGTCGCCGTGGCCGCAGTCGTCGCGATCGTGGTCACCGGATGCGGCAGCAGCGCCCCGAAGGCGGCCACGGCCGCGTCGCCCGCCGCGGCGCCATCCGGCGGCGGCGCAACGATCAACACGCGCACCGCACCCATCGGCAAGTTCCTCGTGGACGGCAAGGGACGGACCCTCTACCTGTTCGAGGCCGACAAGCCGAACATGAGCAATTGCCCGAGCGCGTGCCTCAGCATCTGGCCGGGCTTCACCGCGAAGGGCAAGGCGAGCGTCGGCGCAGGCGTGGACGCCGCCAAGGTCGGTACCACCAAGGCGGCCGACGGCACGACGCTCGTGACCTACAACGGTCACCCGCTCTACTACTACGCGGGCGACCAGAAGCCCGGCGACACGACCGGCCAGGACCTCGATCAGTTCGGCGCCAAGTGGTACGTCGTGAGCCCGTCCGGAAGCAAGGTCGGCGATGACTGAGGCCGCCGGAGGCGCGATACTCCCCGCGTGTCCGAGGCGAACGTCGATCTTGCCCGGAAGGTGTTCGACGCGTTCGCCGTCCGCGACGTGGATGCGGCCGTGGCGATCTTCGCCGAGGACGGCGAGTTCCTGCCGGTCACGTCAAACCTGACCACCGGCGGCGTGCCGTACCGGGGGCACGCGGGGATCGAGCGCTACTTCGATGACATCGCACGCGTCTGGGACGAGTTGCGCGTCTTCCCCAGCGAGTTCCGCGACATGGGGGAGACTGTCGTGGCCCTCGGTCGCATGCACGGGCGCGGCGGCGGGATGATCATCGACCGGCCGACCGGCTGGGTGTGGAGGTTCAGGGACGGGAAGATCGTGTCGGGACGAGTATTCGCAAGCCAGGAAGAGGCGCTCAGGGACGCAGGCCTGGGCGCGTGAGGGGGACGCCGGATGGGACTTCTTGATCGACTTCGCTCGGGATCTGCAGGAGCCGAGGCAACGTCCACGGACGCGACGCCCGACCTGGCACGGGACGCCCGCGCGATGCGCCAGACGCTCGACGGCATGCGCGACGAGAACGTCCGTGCCGGCGGTCCGGCCGCGGCGGTCGACCTGCGCGGGATCGTGCGCGACCTGTTCAGGGGAGAGGTGGCGGCCCCGACGCGCGACATCAACGCCCTGCGCTCGGAGCATCTCGATGCGGACGAGTTCTACGAGAAGGAGGTCGCCCCGAGCTGGGACAGCCTCGGCGAGGCGCAGCGAGCGGCCCGGCTCGACGGCTTCATCGACCTGCTCTCGATGATCGAAGAGGCCGGTGACGCCGCCGGCATCCCGGAGGACATGGCCGCGCGCACGCGCACGAAGGCGCTGTTGCTCGCGTGGGCGTTCGACGAGACGTACGGGTACCTGCCGCGGCTGGGTCGCGGGGAGGACGTGAAGTCCTGAGCTGCGTGCGAACCCCGCGCGAACCGTGTCTCGCGCGCGTGCGTATTGCCACAGGTGAGCGAAGGCGGACTCATGCGTGTGCTGACTCGTGCGTTCGTGGCCGCCGCCGCGGGCGCGCTGCTCGCGCCGGGAGTCCTGCTCGCTGACCAGGGCGAAACCGCTCCGGTCGCTCCGAGCCAGCCTCCGCCGTCCACCGTTGCCGCCCCCGTTTCGCCGGGCGGCGACAGCGCGGCCGTGCCCCCGGGCGATGGCGCGGCCGCAACCGCTCAGCCCGCACCCGCCGCTGCGCCTGCGCAAGCGTCGCCACCCGAGGTACAGACGACGCCGTCATCGGCCCTGACGGCGCCGCCTCCGAAGGTGGCGTCCACGCGCAGGCAGGCACGGGTGCGGGCCGCGGCGGCCGGCGGCGTGCTCATCCAGAACTTCCTCTTCGCACCGCGCACGATCGACGTGACCGTGGGCGACACGGTCACCTGGACGAACCGCGACAGCGTCGTGCATACCGCAACGGCGACCGGCGGCGGCTTCAACACGGGCACGATCAAGGCCGGCAAGAGCGCGTCCGTGACCTTCTCGAAGCCCGGGACGTTCGCCTACATCTGCGCGGTCCATCCGAACATGCACGGCACGGTCGTTGTGGCGGGCGCGAGCGCCGGAGGGGGCAGCTCGAGCGCGGGGTCCGGCTCCGGGTCCACCTCGGGCTCGGGGCCGGCGACCCCCGCTGCGTCCTCAACGAACGGCGAAACGACCGCCGCCGCGCCCTCGACCGCTACCGCCGCGACGCTCCCGAACACCGGCATCCAGGTCGGCCTTATCGCCCTCGCGGGCGCTCTTCTCGGAGGCAGCGGGCTTTTTCTGCGTCGGCTGACCGGCCGGGGTTAGACGCATAGAACGATGGGAACAAGACAGGCGCAATGTGCGCCGTGTTTCGCCGAGACCGCCCCTCCAGCCCGCTCGA
Organism: Thermoleophilaceae bacterium; assembly: GCA_025928265.1. GTDB lineage: Bacteria > Actinomycetota > Thermoleophilia > Solirubrobacterales > Thermoleophilaceae > JAICJV01. The sequence goes on along the minus strand of JAICJV010000016.1, from coordinate 41,352 downwards.
CATCCATGAGGCGCCGTCCGCCGCGATCACCTGGCTGCCCGACGAGAGCGACTGGTCCGTAGACGCTCCCTGTGAGGAATGCGGCGGCTACCGCATGCTTCTCCAGGTGCCCCAGGCCGAGAATGCCGAGCTCGCAAGCACGCGGGCGGCGGCGTTCCTTGCGCGCATCCACGCCCGCGGCGGCTGTCTCGGCTGCGAGGCTCGCGGCTGGCGCGAGAACCCCAATCCGCGTTCGGGCGACGCGCAGGTCTGGTGGGACACCGAGACCGGCCAGTGGATGGTCTGGGCACAGGTCGACGGCTTCGCCGACGGCGTCTCGCTCCCGCTCGGCATCCGCACCTTCTGGGCGCCGCAGGAGGTCCGCGCGGCGGCACGCGCGCTCACGAGCGGCAGCCGGCTCCCGCTGCGCATCGCCACGAGCCCCGGCGAGGTCGACTCCGGGACGTCGACGATCTTCTACGACACCGCCTCCGGTCGCTGGCGACTGCACGCGAGCTGCCTGGACTGCGGTGGCTTCGACATGCCTCTCACGAGCTTCGGCCGCGGCGCGGTCGAGGCCGCTTGCGACGAGGCGCTCGCCTGCCTCGAGCTGATCGCCCGCGAGGGCTGCCCGTGCTGCCGCACGCGCAAGGAGCGCGCGGCCGAGCGCGGCGAGCAGGACGAGCCGCGCATCTGGTTCGACACCCTCGTGCGCGACTGGCTCGTCTGGCAGCCGCTCGAGGGAACCGACGACGGCGTGACGCTGCCGCTCGGCATCGGTCGCTTCGACGCCCGCCGCCCGCTCGTCTACCGCGCGGCCGCGGCGCTTCTGTTCGACTCCCAGCTCTTCCTGGACGAGGGTCTCTGACACCCTTGGCGGCGTGATCGCCGCCACGAGCACCGACCTCTACGAGCACTCGATCGTCGCGCTCGGCGCGCTGCTCGTGCTCGGGTCGATCATCGCCGGGCTCGCGCGGCGGAGCTTTCTCTCGCTCACCGCGGTCTTCGTGGTGGCGGGCTTTGCGATCGGCGGGGGCGGGCTCAAGTGGATCGAGTTCGACCCGTCGTCGGGCTTCGTCAGCACGCTCGCGACGGTCGCACTGATCCTGATCCTGTTCCGCGACGGGCTCGAGGTGGAGCAGGAGATGCTCCAGACCGCGTGGCGGCTGCCGTTTCGCAAGCTCGTCCTGGCGATGCCGATCACCTGCGTGCTCGTGGCGTGCGCGACGAAGGCGCTGACGGGCCTCAACTGGACCGAGGCCTTCCTGCTGGGCGCCCTCCTCTCGCCGACCGATCCCGTGCTCTCCTCGAGCGTTGTCACGAACCCGCGGGTGCCACGGGTCATCCGCCACTCGCTCAACCTCGAGTCGGGGCTGAACGACGGCCTCGCACTGCCCGCGGTCCTCGCGTTCGCGGCGGCGCTGGCGCCGTCGGGGTCGGACTTCGTGTGGTGGAGGTTCGTCCTCGAGGACGTGTCGATCGGGTTCGCGATCGGGCTCCTCCTGGGCTACGTCGCATCGCGCGCGATGCCCCAGACCCACGCCCTCCGAACGGAGATCAGTCCGCGCCAGAAGTCGCTGTTCGCGCTGGGAGTGGCGTTCCTGACCTACGGGATCGCGGTGCTGCTGCCGCACGGCAACGGCCTGATCGCCGTCTTCGTGTGCGCGATCATGCTCGGCATCCGGCGCCCCGACATCAGGGCGAGCTTCGAGACGCGTGCGGAGGACATGCTCGAGGTGGTGAAGCTCGGCATCTTCGTCGTGTTCGGCTCGCTGCTCACCTTCGACGGGCTGTTCCAGGACGGCTGGGCCGCGGTGGCGATCGTGACGTTCACCCTGCTGGCGGCGCGGCCGATCGCCGTCTTCGTATCGCTCATCGGGACGCGAACCGACGCCGCCACGCGGGCATTCATGGGCTGGTTCGGTCCGAAGGGCGTGGCCACCATGACGTTCTCGCTGCTCGTGCTGAGCCAGGGCATCGCTGCGGGGAGCGAGATCTTCAACCTCGCCTCGCTCGCCGTGCTCGTGTCGATCATCGCGCACGGCCTCACCGACTACTCCGGCGCCGAGTGGATCGCCCGGCGGACCGAGCGGGCAGAGGCGCGTTCGGTTCCGGCATAGTTCCCCGCCGCGACGCTCGCACCCGAAGACCAGGAGAGACAGTGGAAACTTGGGACATCACCTCGCTCGACGTGCAGCCGCACCAGCCGAAGGTGCTGCGCTCGGACGGTGAGGCCCGGGTGATCGCGATCACCCTCCCGAGCGGTGAGCAGCTCCAGGATCATCAGGTGCACGAGCGCGCGTACCTCTTCGTGGCCGAGGGCGACGTCGAGATCACGACGCAGGACGGCGGTTCGCAGACGGCCGGCACGGGTTTCGTCGTCCACTTCGAGCGGGCGGAGCGACACGAGGTCACGGCGAAGTCCGACGCGCGCCTCGTTCTCCTGCTCGCGCCGTGGCCGGGCCCGGGACATCCGTCCGAGCGCTGACGCGGCTCTGGCTGGCCAGCCAAGTAGTATCGCCCGCCAGGGCTAGGGAGGCCCGGCTGAAGGAGGAGAAGCTTTGATGCTCCGCCGCGTGCTGCTCGCGACTGCCGCGACGCTGGCGATCTTGCCTGGGACGGCACTCGCGAAGGACTATGCCGGGACGGCTCTGAACATCATCCCGTCCGGCCAGCCCGGTGGTGTGCCCGTGCCCCCAGGAGCCGACCAGCAGGCGCTGATGTACGACGGCCTCACGCCGTTGTTCAACCAGGTCACCGCGCCCGACCTGACCAAGTACTTCAAGTCGGAGGCACTGGGAGCCCCCGGCTCACCGGGACCGACGCGCGTCGAGAAGACCCCGCGCAAGGGCCTCACCATCGTGCGCGACGCGTTCGACGTTCCGCACATCACCGGCAAGACGCGCGACGACGTGATCTGGGGCGCCGGCTGGGTGCTCGAGGAGGATCGCGCGCTGCTGCTGGCCCAGGGTCGCTATCCGGCGCGCATGGCCGCGCTCGACGCGCCCGGGATCGATGCGTTCTCGCTCGTCACCGGCCTGAAGACCGTGAAGGTCACCAAGCAGGCCGATCGCATCATCAACCGCGAGCAGACGCGTGCGCTCCGGCGGCAGGGCAAGGAGGGACGCGCGCTGCTGCACGACATCGACGTGTACGTGAAGGGCATCAACGCCCGCCTGCGCTTCGAGAAGTCCAAGCAGAAGCCGTTCACGCGCGTGGACATCTACGCGGTCAATGCGCTCGCCGGCCAGATCTTCGGCCAGGGCGGCGGCGACGAGGTGCGTCGCTCGGAGCTGTTGAGCGGCTTGCAGAAGCGCCTGGGCGCGGCCAAGGGCAGGCAGGTCTGGAACGACCTGACCGAGCACGACGATCGTGACGCGCCGGTGTCGATCAACCGGCGCTACCCGTACGAGCAGGACTTCCGCGGGAGCTCCGGCAACGCGGTGATCGACAACGGGTCCACGACCAACGGCAAGGCGATCGCGCTGTCGGCGAAGGTGCGGCGCTACGCGTCGAACTTCCTGATGGTCGGCGGCAGCCGCTCGACCAACGGGCATCCGCTATTCGTGGCGGGTCCGCAGATCGGCTACTTCTACCCCGGCCTGACCCTCGAGATGGACCTCAAGGGGCCCGGCATCGAGGCGCGTGGGGCAGCGATGCCCGGCGGCCCCGGAGACATCCTGATCGGCCGTGGGCCCGACTTCGCCTGGAGCCTCACGTCGGCGGGGTCGGACACCAACGACCAGTTCGTGGAGACGCTCTGCGGCGGCTCGAAGGTCAAGTACCGCTACAAGGGCAAGTGCCGCAAGATGGGCCGCGTCGACGCCGGCACGGTCAGCGGCGTCGGGCGGGTCGTGTACCGCACGACCGTGCATGGCCCGGTCCAGGGCTACGCCAAGGTGAATGGCAAGCGCGTGGCGATCTCGTTCGCGCGCTCGAGCCACGGCCGCGACATCCTGTGGCAGATCATGTTCCGCCGTCTCTCCGACGGCAAGGTGAGCGGCGTCAAGTCGTTCTACAACGCCGCCGCCACGTCGCCGTTCACGTTCAACGTGGGGTACGCGGACGACAAGAACATCGCCATGTACTCGGCCGGGCGCCTGCCGCTCCGCGACAAGCGGGTCGACCCGCGCCTGCCCACGAAGGGCACCGGCCAGTACGAGTGGAAGGGCTTTCTCAAGCCGAACGAGCATCCGCACGTGGCGAACCCGGCCAGCGGGACCCTCACGAACTGGAACAACAAGCCGGCGCCCGGGTTCGGGTCGTCGGACAGTGAGTGGACCTACGGGTCGATCCAGCGGGTGCAGCTGCTGAATGCCGGACTGGCGACCCAGCAGAAGCACGACCTGGCGTCGGTCACGAGCGCGATGAACGCCGCGGCCACGGAGGACCTGCGGGTCGACGGCAGCGTGTTCGACGGCCTGCTCGGCGTGCTGAACAGCCCCGGGCCCGCCCCGAGCGCCCGTGACCAGCAGATGATCAAGCTGCTGAGCGACTGGCGGTCGCAGGGCGGCAGCCGCCTCGACCGTGACCTCGACGGCAAGATGGACGCGGGCGGGGCGCCGGCCATCATGGACGCGCTGTACCCGAAGGTGGCGGACGCCGTGCTGTCACCGGTGCTCGGGCCGCAGCTCGGCCAGCTCACCACGCTGGAGGGTGCGTCGAACAGCCCACGCAGCGGGTTCACGGGCGGACGGATCAATTTCGTCGACAAGGATCTGCGCCAGCTGGTTGGGCAGACCTTCAAGAGCCCGTTCAAGACGCGGTTCTGCGGAGGCGGCGATCTCGCCACCTGCCGTGCCTCGCTGTGGGCGGCGGTGGATGCCGCCGGCAACGAGCTGGCCGCGGCCCAGGGCAGCGAGGACCCGAACGCGTGGACCTCGGATGCGAATGCGGAGCGGATCAAGTTCGCCCCGGGTCTGCTGCAGACGACCATCCGGTACACCAACCGGCCGAGCGGGATCCAGCAGGTGATCAGCTTCACCGGTCACCGGCCGAAGAGGAAGTAAGCCCGCAGACGTATCGCGTAGCTCGCGGCCCGCAGTAAGAACTCTGCGGGCTGCGGGCTGCGATACTGCGACCTGCCCCGATGGATCCCTCCCGGAAGCGCAAGATCCGCCTGTTCGTCGCCCTCGGCGCAGCCATCGTGCTCGCCGGCGCGTTGCTCTACACGAGCTTCGGCAGCGCGGCCACTGCGCTGAGCCCGTCGCAGGCGCTCTCCAAGGGCTCGAGCTCGGGGACCTACGAGCTCACCGGCAAGGTCGTGCCGGGCACGATCCAGCACACGGCCGGCGACGGCCTCGCGTTCCGGGTGCGCGACCGGTCCGGGACCGCGACGCTGCCCGTCCATTATTCCGGCCTCGTGTCCGACACCTTCAAGGGCGGCCGCGAGATCATCGTGACCGGCAAGCTCGAGAACGGCGTCTTCCAGGGCCAGAAGGACACGCTCACGACCAAATGCCCATCGAAGTTCAAGAGCAAGCCCGGTAGCACGCTCTAGATGGCCGCGCCCGAACCCGAGCACCTCCGGATGACCCTGCAAAGCGTCGCTGGACCTGCGTCCTCGGGTTCGCACGTGCCTAGAGGCACGCGCATCGCCCTGCGTCCCTGGCCAGCTCGCTTTTCGGCTCCCCGAAGGCACTCAGGCCCGAGCTCGACCATCTGATGGCCGCTGTCGGTTGGGCCACCCTCGTCGTCGGCCTGCTGGTGGCCACGTACTCCGCCGGCGCCGGCGTGTACGGCGCGGTGAGCGGCCGGCGCCAGTTCGTCGTCTCCGCGCGTCGCGCGATGTACGTGCTCGCGGGCCTCATGACGCTCGCGATGGTGATCCTCGAGGTCGCCTTCGCGCGCTCCGACTTCTCGTTCAGCGTCGTCCAGCAACACTCTTCGACCGACACGCCCGGCTTCTACAAGCTCACCGCGATGTGGTCGAGCCAGGAAGGCTCGCTGCTCCTGTGGGTGTTCCTGCTCTCGGTGTACTCGAGCATCGTGCTGTACGCCACGCGCCGGCGCCACCGCGAGATCGCGCCGTACGCCAATAGCGTCCTCGCCGCCATCGCGGTCTTCTTCCTGGGGCTGATCGTCATCGCGGACCAGAACCCGTTCGCGACGGTCGCGCACCCGTTGGCAGAGGGACAGGGCCTCAATCCGCTGCTCCGCCACCCCGCGATGATGTTCCACCCGCCGTGCCTGTACTCGGGCTACGTCGGCTTCTCGATCCCCTTCGCGTTCATGGTCGGGGCGCTGATCACGAAGCGCACGGACGCCGACTGGATTCGCTCGACGCGCCGCTTCGCGCTGATCGCCTGGACGTTCCTCGGCACCGGCATCCTGCTCGGCGCGCTGTGGTCGTACTCGGAGCTCGGCTGGGGCGGCTACTGGGCCTGGGACGCGGTCGAGAACGCAGCGCTGATGCCGTGGCTGGTGGGCACCGCGTTCCTGCATTCGGTGATGGTCCAGGAGAAGCGCGGCATGTTGAAGGTGTGGAACGCGTCGCTGATCGCGGGCACGTTCGTGCTGTCGCTGCTCGGCACGTTCCTGGTGCGGTCCGGCGTGCTCGACTCGATCCACGCGTTCGGGGCGTCCACGCTCGGTACGCCGTTCCTCGTGTTCATCGGGCTCGTGGCCATCGGGTCGGTCGTCCTCATCGTGAGCCGGCTCGACTCGCTGCGGTCGGAGACGCGGCTCGACTCCCTGCTCTCGCGTGAGGCGTTCTTCCTGCTCAACAACCTCGTGCTCGTCGCGCTGTGCGTGGTGATCGCGTGGGGCACGTACTTCCCGCTCATCTCCGAGGCGTTCACCGGCACGAAGGAGAGCGTCGGACCGCCGTTCTTCTCGCGCGTGACCACGCCGCTCGCGCTGCTGCTCGTGCTCCTCACCGGCATCGGACCGATGCTCGCGTGGCGGCGCGGAACCGCCTCGAAGGCGTGGCGGGTGTTCGCGTTCCCGACGGCGGTGGCAGGCGTCACGCTGTTCGCGATGCTGGCGCTCACGACGGCGTCGGAGAGCATCACGTCGCTGATCATGTTCACGTTCGTGTCGTTCGTGCTCGCTGCGGTGGGCCAGGAGTTCTGGCGCGGCACACGGGCGCGGCGGGTGGTGGCGCGCGAGCCGATACCCGTGGCCCTCGGGCAGCTCATCGTGCGCAACCGGCGCCGCTACGGCGGCTACACCGTGCACGCCGGGCTGTCGGTGCTGCTGCTTGGCGTCGCGGCATCGTCGGCGTTCATCCAGCAGCGCGACATGCGGCTCGCGCCGGGACAGTCGGCGAAGGTGGGCGACTACACGGTCACCTACGAGAAGCCGACCGCGGCGCTGCTCGACGACAGGGCGCACACCGGCGCGCCCGTCACGCTCGGCGCGGTGCTCGACGTGCGCAAGGGCGACAAGCACTGGACCTTCCGCCCGGCCCGTAACTACTACCCCGCGAGCGACGGCACCGGCGGCTCGATCGGGCGCTACTTCGACGGCGAGTCGAACAGCGAGATCGACACCCGCTGGGGTCCGCTCGGCAACTTCTGGACGGCGATCCAGCCCGACATCTCGCGCCTCGAGCACCCGATCAACGTGGCCAACAAGAAGTTCCCGAACGCGACGCCGGACGAGCAGGCGCTGATCCTGGCGGCGCTGGCCGCGAACTACCGCGACCACAGCCCGCCCGCGACCTTCCGGGCCATCCATTCGCCGATGATCATGTGGATCTGGATCGGCGGGCTGATCGTGGTGATGGGGTCGCTCACGGCGCTGTGGCCGTCGCCTGACGCACGCCGGCGCCGCGCCGCGAGCCTCGCCGCCGCGCGCCTTGGCCGCGAGCTGTCGCGCGCGTAGCTAGCGGACCTTGCAGCGCGGGCTGCAGCGGTAGCGCTCGAGGCGGTACTTCAGGTTCCACGTCGCGGTGCCGCGGTAGCCGCTCTCGCGGAACGCGGAGCTGCCCTTCGTCCCGAAGTTGACGTTGAAGCCCTTGAAGTCCTTCTGCCTGAACGACCCCTCGGGCAGCGCGCGATCGTGCGCCAGGTCGGCCTCTGTCGGCCCGGGGCAGTCGGTGACGAGGTGGTCGGTCTTGCCGTGGTGGAGCTCGAACAGGAGGCTGCCCAGCCGTGATCGCGACCGCAGCGAAAAGTGCTCCCTGCCATGGGAGATCGAGTCGTTGCACACGGCGCCCCGCGTGATCCGCGTGGTCGTCTTGCCACGGCTGTTGAAGTTGGCGACGCCGCTCACGTGGTGGTGGCGGTCACGCGTTACCGCGAGTCGCCCTCTCGGCGTGCCTCCGAACCTGTAGGTGACGGTGCCCGCGTAGCCGCACGTGAGCATCAGGCCGCAGGTGTTCGGGTCGGCCGTGAAGCTGACCTTCTCGGTGCCGCTGGCGCGCACAACGTGGTACATGGTGCCGGCGCGCGCGTCGGCCGTCGCGGGCAGCGCTGCGGCTGCCGCAAGCCCGATGAGGACTGTCTTAGCGCCCCTCACGCGAGTTCACCCTGATCCAGGTCCACGGCGGTGTCAACCCGCCCGTATGCTGAACGATGCGATGGATTACGGGTTTGCGATCGTCGTTCTCGCCCTGATCGCGGCGCTTGTGGTCGCCGCGCCGTTGCGGCGTGGCCCCGATGTCGACCGGCGCGAGGACGCGCGGCGGGCCGCGCTCGAGGCCGCGAAGGAGGCCAAGTACCGCGAGATCCGCGACGCGGAGCTCGATTTCCGCATGGGCAAGGTCTCCGAGAGCGACTACCGCACCACCGACCGTGAGCTGCGGGCGCAGGCCGTCGAGATCCTTCGGAGCCTCGACGAGCTGGACGCGGAGCGCCGCTAAGCTCAGGGCCTCATGGTCGGTCTCTTCAGCGCCACCCAGGTGATCATCTCGATCGTCCTGATTCTCCTGATCCTCCTGCACTCCGGGAAGGACGCGGGGCTCTCGGGCGCGTTCGGTGTCGGCACCGGCGCCGGCCCGTTCGGCGGCGGCTCCCTGGTCGAGCGCAACCTCGACCGCTGGACGATCTTCTTCGCCATCCTGTTCGTGGCGAACGTGATCCTGCTGCTGAAGATCGAATAGCGTCATCTGAGAGTCGCTAATCGCGGCCAGCAACCGGCGGCGCGAACGCCGGCGTCGCGACTCTCATCTGACGCTGAGTTCTCCTTGGCGCTCAGCCGGTGAAGCGCATGCGGCTCACCCGCATCGGCGGCACCACCACGCCGTTGGCGAAGCGGCGGCCGTAGAACTCGCCCTCCGATACGAGCCGCGGGCGCGCGCCCAGCTCCTCGCAGCGGTCGAGCAATCCGAGCGCCGAGTCCGTCAGCCGCATGTCCACCAGCGGGCGGGTGACCACGCCGTCCTCGATCAGGAACGTGCCGTCACGCGTTACGCCGGTGATCAGCGTCTCCTTGGGCCGGACGGGGTTCGTGTACCAGAGGCGCGTGACGTAGACGCCGCGCTCGATCGGCTTGCAGAGCTCCGCCTCGTCGGCCGCGCCGCCGCCCGTCAGCACCAGGTTGGTGGGGACCGGTCCGAAGTCGTCGCCACCCGGCACGATGGCGTGACCGGTGGACTGGGCTTCGCCGCCCACGACCGCCGCGCTGCGGGTGTCATGTACGACGCGGTGCGCCACGCCGTCCTGGATCAGCGGGAGCGGCGCCTTGGCCACGCCTTCGGCATCGAACGCGCGGGGGAGGGTGTGGGTGTAGCGCGGCGAGTCGGACAGGTTGATCCGCGCGGCCGCGACGCGACGGCCGATGTGGTCGCAGAACGCGCTGCGCCCCTCCGCGAACGCCAGCCCGTTCGCCGCCAGCACACCCACCCACCCGACGAGGTCGCCCACGGCGTCCGCCTCCAGCACGACCGGGTACTCGCCGGGCTCGAGTCGCGCGGGCTCGCCCTCGAATGCGGCCTTCCCGGCGGCCAGCTCGGCGATCGAGCGCCCATCGAGGTCGCGCAGCGCCACGGCGGTCCGCTCGACGTAGCCGGACCGGCCGCTCGGCGCGATCCCGGTCACCTTCATGAAGGCGTCCGTCACCCGGTCGATCGCCGACGTCCCGCTGCTCGAGGCGACGGCAGTCCGCAGGTCGCCGGCGCTCCACGTGCCATGCGCCTCGACGCCGCGCTCCGCGCAGGCCGCGAAGGCGGCCTCGAGCTGGGCCCCGCCCACGGCGGGATCGAGCCGCGCCGTCTCGGCGTCGAAGCCGTCGTGGCCGCGCGGCACCCCGCCCGCCGGAAAGCCCGGATACTCGCCTGGCCCTGCGCTGCGAGCAGCGGCCTCGGCAGCCGCTCGAGCGGCCTGTGCCACGCGCGCGAGCGACTCGTCGTCGACGGCGTTCGTCGACGACGTCCCGACGCGACCGTCGCAGACCACGGCGAGCGTGACGGTCACGTCGTCGACCGCGGTCGCCTGTGTCGGCCGCGAGCGGGCGAAGCGCAGCAGCAGCGAGCGCTCGAAGTCCACCTTCGCGAGCGTCTCGCCGGGCGGCGCCGCGCCCAGCGCGCGCTCCGCAAGCTCGAGCGCGCGGTCGGTCACGCCACGCCGACCTGCACGTCGCGGAAGCGCGCCGGTGCCGTGCCGTGCGAGACGCGCATCGACTGCCCCGGCTCGCCCTTCCCGCAGTTCAGCAGTCCCCACAGCCGCCACTCCGACGGCGAGCAGATGGCGTCGAGCTTGCCCCAGAACTCCGGCGTGATGCCGGCATAGCTCGGGTTGCGCAGCATCCGCCGCCGCTCGCCGTCGCGGATCTCCCACGCCGCCTCTGTCGCGAACTGGAAGTGCAGCCGGCGGTTGTCGATCGACCACGACCGGTTCGTCTCGAGATAGAGCCCGTCGTCGGTGGAGGCGATGAGGTCCTCGAGCGTCCCGGCGTCGCCGGGCTCCAGGTTCACGTTGGTCATCCGCACGATCGGCTGGCGCGCGAAGCCGTCAGCGCGCATGCATCCGCCCGAGCGCTCGAGCCCGACCTCGGCCGCCGACTCGCGAGAGGAGAGGAAGCCGTACAGCACGCCGTGGCGGACGATCGGCTCGCTCCGTCCCTCGACGCCCTCGTCGTCCCAGCCGAACGTGCCGAGCCCGCCGGGATTGGTCGCGTCGGCGGTCACGTTCATCAGCTCCGACCCGTAGCGCAGCGACCCCACGTCCGCGAGCGAGACGAAGCTCGTGCCCGCATACGACGCCTCGGTCCCGAGGACGCGATCGAGCTCGACCGCATGGCCCACCGACTCGTGCACCTGGAGAGCGAGTTGCTGGCCGCTGAGGATGATGGTCGCGGGACCCGACGGGCAGGGTGGCGCGGTGAGCAGCGCGACCGCCTCCTCGGCCACGCGCGGGGCCGCGGCCACCAGATCCAGCGAGACGAAGTGCTCGTAGCCGCGCCGCATCACGTCGCCGCGGAACGAGGCCGGGTAGGTCCGGACCTGCGTCTCGTCGCCGCCGACGGCGGTCGCGGAGATGCCGCCGCCGCAGTCCACCTTGCGCTGCTCGCACAGCGCGCCGTCCGTCGAGGCGAACGTCTCGTACTCGGAGAACGCCATGAAGTGGGCGCTCGTGATGGCGAGCCGCGGGTCGCCGCGCATGGCCTCGTCGGCGGCCAGGAGCGCGGCGAGCTTGTCGTCGAGCGAGACCGCGAACGGGTCGATCTCCACCTCGCTCTCCCACACGCCGCGCGCCGCCGGCTCGGGCGCAAGCGGCGTGGCGGGTGCGCGCGGCTGCGCATCGGCGATCGCGAGCGCCTGGTCGAGCGCACGCTCGAGGGCGGGCCGGTCCAACTCGCGCGTTGCCGCGAAACCCCAGGCGCCACCGACCCGCACGCGGACTCCCACGCCCTCGGAGGTGGCGGACTCGGCCTCCTCGACCGCGCCGTTGCGCGTGGAAAGCGACTCGGCGCGCGAGCGCACGTGGCGGACGTCGGCATAGTCGGCGCGGCCGGACGCTGAGTCCATCAGGTCTTCGAGCAGGTCCTTCATGTGCCCGCGAAGAGTGCCAGACCGTTCACCCGGAACGGGGTATCAAGCCGGCCCGGTGGGCTCCGATATCAGGAGTGTGACCCTCCCCAGGAAGTGCCTCAGCCTGCTTGCCCTCGCCGCGAGCCTCGTCTTCTTCACGCCCCCTCAGGCCCACGCAGCGCGCCATCTGGAGCTCGCCCTCCAGGACGATGCGGTCCTGCTCCAGAAGCTCTACTACAACCAGGATCTCGCTCTCCAGCAGATCCGCGCGCTCGGCGTCCGCCACATCCGCGCGAACCTGCTCTGGACGCGCGTCCTTCCGGGCTGGCAGACGAACCGCCGCACGAAGCCGAGGCACCTCTTCTACGACTGGTCGCAGTACGACCAGCTGATCGACGCCGCGCGCCGCCACGGCATGAAGGTCCAGCTGACGATCGCCGGCCCCGCGCCCGCCTGGGCCACGCGCAACCATCTCGTCGGCGTGTACAAGCCGAAGGCCGGCAGGTTCCGCGGGTTTGCCCGCGCCGCCGCGCTGCACTTCCGCGGTCGCGTGTCCCGCTACTCGATCTGGAACGAGCCGAACTACGTCGGCTGGCTCAAGCCGCTTCGCAGCGGCCCGCGGATCTACCGCGGCCTGATGGCGGCGGGCTACCGCGGCATCAAGTCGGTCCAGCCGCACGCGCAGGTGCTGTTCGGGGAGACCGTCCCGTACGCGTCCAAGGGCCACTCGACCTCGCCGCTGTGGTTCCTGCGCCGCGCGACCTGCGTCGACCGCCACTGGCACCGCCACTGCCGCCACGGCCTCAAGGCCGACGGTTATGCGCACCATCCGTACGACTTCCTGCACTCGCCGCACTTCCGCTACCCGGGCCGTGACAACGTCACGATCGGGACGCTCGGCCGGCTCACCAGGGCGCTCAACCGCCTCGGCCACAACGGCGCCCTGCGCACCTCGCGCGGCAAGCGGCTGAACGTCTACCTGACCGAATTCGGCTATTTCGCCTCCGGCAAGCGCCGCATCCCGGCCGGCCGCCGCGCGAGGTACCTGCGCCAGGCATACCGGATCGCCCGCCGCAACCCGCGCGTGAAGCAGATGCTCCAGTACCTGCTGGTCAGGCCGCCGAAGGCACTGGGCAACTTCGACACGTCGCTCATCAGCCCGCATGGCGCCCTCAGCGCCGCCTACCACGCGCTGCTGAAAAGCCACTAACAAACTGGTGGGCAGCCGCCCGGAGAGATAGGATCGGGCGGCCCGAGCGGGGGGAGGGCGCGCGTCCGGACAGGAGCGTCCGCGCCCGTCTTCCAGTCGCCCCCGGGCCGCTCATGAGAGTCCTAGTAACCGGAGGCTCAGGTTTCATCGGCTCGCACGTGGTCGACGTGTTGCGGGCGCGCGGCCACGTGCCCGTGAACTTCGACCGCGTGACGTCGCCGCACCACGAACGCGGGACGGTGGAGGCGATCCTGGGCGACGCCACCGACGTCGATGTGCTGGCGCACGCGATGAAGGGCTGCGACGCGGTCATCCACCTGGCCGCGATGGCCGACGTCAATCATGTCCAGAAGGACCCCGAGGGGGCCGAGCGGGCGAACGCTCGTGCCACCCTGGCCGTGCTCGAGGCCGCGCGCCGGGCCGAGGTGAAGCGCGTGGTCTACGGCTCCACGATCTGGGTCTACAGCGACTGTCCCGAGACGGCCGTCGACGAGAGCACCCGTCCCGAGGCGCCCGGCCACCTCTACACCGCGACGAAGCTGGCAGGCGAGCACTACTGCCGCTCGTATGCGGAGCTGTACGGCGTCGACTACACGATCCTGCGCTTCGGCATCCCGTACGGACCGCGGGCACGGGACGCCACGGTTCTCGCCGCGTTCGTGAACAAGGCGCTGAAGGGCGAGCCGCTCACCGTCGCCGGCGACGGCAGTCAGGGCCGGCGGTTCGTGTACGTGGAGGATCTGGCCGACGGGGTGGAGCGCGCGCTCGCGCCGGAGGCGGCAAACCGCGTCTACAACCTGGCCGGGTCCGAGACCACCACGATCCTCGAGATCGCCGAGACGGTGCGCGCGCTCGTGGGCGAGGCCGAGATCGTCCACACCGAGGCGCGCGCCGGCGACTTCGGTGGCAAGGAGGTGTCGAGCGACCGTGCGCTGGAGGAGCTCGGCTGGCAGCCGGTCACGCCGTTCGCCGAGGGCGCGCGTCGCTACGTCGCATGGCGCCGCGAGCGCGACGCCGCCCCGCGGCCTCGGCTGGCTGCCCTGCGCGAGCGCCTCGTGGCCGCGTCCGCCTGGCGCCCGGCCCTGCGCCCGGTGGTCACGGCGATTCTCGTCACCTTCGGCTTCTTCTGGAGCTTCGCGAGCGACGACGGCCTCTCGCTCATCGCCAAGGCGATTCCAGGCACCAAGCCGGTGACGGCGGTCGACACCACCCGCCCGCAGGTGGGCCTGATCGTGGACGCTCCGGCATCGATCGCGCCGGCCGTGGCCGACCAGCTTGCGAGCCAGGGGGCCGCGGCGTCGATCGCGTTCACCGGCCAGCCTTCGGCCAAGACGATCACGGCGGTACGTGACAGCGGCAGCGATGCGGTCCCGCGCCTGCGACCGGGCGGCCCGGTGCGCTGGATCGGCACGCGCGGTCAGATCCATCGTGCGGCGAAGGATCTCGGCATCGACGGGCACGTGTACTACGCCGTTCCGGGAACCGGGTTCACCCTCGCGCAGGACCTGCTCGGCCATACGGCGGGCGCAACTCCTGTGAGTGGGTCGGTGAGGGTGCCGCAGTACGGCGGCCTGGGGGTGGTCGAGCGCGGCGATCTCATCGAGATCTCGGTGAAGGACGAGCCGGGCTGGCGCGCGTGGCTCGACTCGCTCTGCAGGCAGGTGCGCCAGCGCCGCCTCACGGCCGTCTCGGCGGCCACCCTGCTGCGCAGCGGTCCGGTCGACCGGTAGATGGTTGATTCCACGGGCCCGCACGCGCGGATGACGCGCCCCGCACACACGCTCCCGTGAAAACAACCATCTAGCTCGTACCGTCCCCGGCGTGACGCGATCGCTCACTCGGCGGGCGCTGCTTCGCCGCGGCGCGCTCGGCGCCGGGCTCGTGATGGCGGGCTCCGGCGTTCGCGTGCTCGCTCAGGCCGGTCAGCCGGTGCCGCCCGCGGCGATGCAGCGGCTCGCGCGCGGCGTGTCGCTCGGCCCGGGTGGTGTGGGCGATCAGCAGCGCTACGTGACCAACCGCGCGCGCTTTGCCGAGACCGCCACGCCGTGGGTCAAGCTGTGGGCGGATTGGCCACGCGTGCAGCCGGACGCATCGCGGCCGCCCGACTTCAGCGCACTCGATGCCGATGTGGCCGCCGCCCGCGCCGATGGGCTCAAGGTGATGATCACGGCGTGGCGTTTCGCCCAGTGGGCGAGCGGCGGCGGCCAGGACGCGACCTTCAACCTGCCGGCCGACCTGTCGCCGTCGAGCGCATGGGGGAAGTGGCTCGACGCGCTGATCGCGCGCTACGCCGGCAAGGTCGAAGCGCTCGAGATCGTGAACGAGCCCAATCTCCAGCTGCGGCCGCAGAGCCGAGTGGTCGCGGCCGTCGCGCAGATGATGGAAACGGCATCGGAAGTCGCGGGCCGGCATTCCGGTGCGCCGCTGCTCGTCGGGCCGGCGACCGCGGACGTGGATGACGGGTCGTCGCAGCGGACCGCGTACGACGTCTTTACGCGTGAGCTGCTCGACACGCTCGACCAGCGCGGCTTCAAGCCGGGCGCGCGGTTCGCATGGTCGCATCACAACTACGGCGATGTGGAGAACGACCGCGGCGGCGACCGCTCCAGCCTCGCGCGCGTGCGCGAGATGCTGAGCGGGCGCTGGGGCGGATCTCAGGAGATCCTCGTGACGGAGTCCGGCGCGCGGATCGACCAGCTTGGGGTGCACGACCCGGCAGCCGCGCGGCTGAGGCAGGCGGCGCTGATCGAGCGGTCGATGCGGCGGCTGGCGTTCGGGCCCGACGGTGCGGGAGTCGCGCTCGTGTGCCAGTACCTGTTCGTGACGGATGCGAATTACGACTCGGGGCTCTGCGACCTCGACGGCACCCCGCGCCCGGCCTACTACGCCTGGTCGCAGCTGCCGTGACGACCCGGCGCCGCCTCCTCCTCGCAGCGGTCGCGGCGCTGATCGCCGTCGTGGTCGTCGTGCTCGCCACGCGGCCGGGGGAGAAGCACGGGACGGCGCTGCCTCCCGGGGCGGCGACGGCCGTGGCTGTCGGCGCGAATGGGAAGGTCGTCGTTGGCGGGCAGGGGTTCGTGGTGCATGGCTCCGACGTCGCGCGCGTTCAGGGCACCGTCGCGGCAGTGACGCCCACAGGCCTCGCGGCCGCGACGGTCTTCTCGGATGGGCGCTACGTGCCGGAGCTCGTACCGGGCGCGCGCAAGCCGGTCGGCGACGGCGATGCGCTCGCGCGGGGTGTCGCCGATGTGCCCGGCGGCGGAGCCGTGCTCGTTGCCGACGCGACGCGCTCGGGCCGCCGCGTCGTCGCGGTGATGCGCTACGACGGCAGCGGCCACAGGCTCGGCACCACGTTCATCGGGATGCGCGATAGGTCGCTGAGCGCCGCCGGCGTGGCCGTCACGCGAACCGGTGCGATCGTGGTGGCAGGCACGGCGTACGACTCGAGCGGCAGCAGCGACGTGTTCGTCGCGCGCGCCGGCGGCGCGCCGCGGATCCTGCCGTCGGGCGCCGACGGCACGGTGGCGCGAGCGCTGGCGCTCGACTCGAGCGGCCGTGCCGTGATCGCGGCGAGCGGCCGGCGGGGTGGGAGATCGAAGTTCATCGCGCTGCGCGCCACACCCGGCGGCGCGCTCGACCCGGCGTTCGGCACACGCGGCGTGGCCATCGTCCCGGGAGCGGAGGAGGCGTTCGCCACGGGGGTTGCGGTCGATGAGCACGGTTGGATCGTGCTTGCGGGGCGGATCGACGCGCGCGGCACGCTCGTGCGCCTGACACCGTCGGGACAGGTCGATCATGCCTTCCGCTCGCCGCCGCTGCCGAACGGGCCGCAGCTGAGCGTCGCGGCCGATCCGCGTGGCGGGTTGCTCGTGGTCGGTACACGGGTCGCGGGGCCGCGCGAGCGAGTGGCGATCGCCCGCGTTCGCTGACGGCCCCGCGCCGCGTCGAGCGCGCCTCCCTACGGCGCGTGCGCCGGCGAGGTCGCCGGGCTGCCGGCGAACTCCCACGCCGTGGATCGTGCTTCAACCAGCGTCCGGACGAGTTGCACGAGCCCGATGAGCAGGATCGCGAACGCGACGACGACCAGCGGCTTCGTCCCGCTGCCGAAGCCGATCCCCTCGCCGAACGCGCCGACGATGATCGCGGCCGCGGCGATCCGCGACACGCCGACCTTCACGGCGCCGATGGCGAGCAGTGCAAGCCCGATGTCGCCGAGCAGCGACAGCGGCTCGAGCGCCGAGACCGCCGTACTCGACTGGATTCGGTCGAGCGCCGCGGTGGCCGCGGTCGGGTCGAGCCCGCGCACGACCGACGGCGCCGCCGCCGCGATGCCGTTCTCGAACAGGACGATCAGCGAGCCGAGCACGGCGAGGATGCCGCCCACGGTCGCCCAGCGCTCGGCACGCGGGGCGAGGGTGAGCGCGAGCCAGATCACCCCGCCGATCAGCAGCGTGATCGCGATCGCCTGAAGCGCGATCCCGGTGATCGTCGCGGCGCGGTGATCGGTGAGCGCGGCGACCTGCTTCGAGGCGTCGTCCGACAGCGTCGGCTGGACCAGCGTGCCGACGATCGCCAATGCCGGCGCGGCGAGCAGCGCCGCCGCACCCGCGAGTGATGTGCGTGACATGGATTTCTCCTTGCGTAGGGGTGGGGCGGGTCAGCCGGCGAGGCCGAGCTGCCGCATCATTCCGACGTCGTCGCGGCACGCCCAGTGCTCGGCGATCCGCCCGTCCTCGACGCGGAAGATGTGAATCTGCTGGGCGGCGAAGCTGCGCCCGGTGGGTGGGTGGCCGAGCAGCTCACCCTTGTGCGTCCCGCGCACCGTGCAGCGCAGCGCGACGCGGTCGCCGTCGCCGAATGCGTCCTCGATCTCGTAGGCGAGGTCCGGGAACGCGGCACGCAGCCAGAGCACGACGCCCTTGATCCCCTCGGGTCCGTGTGGCGCGCCGGCGTCGCCGTGGTCCACGCAGTCGGGCGTCACGAGCTCGTCGGCCAGCTCGAGCCGGCCCGCACCGAACAGCTCCAGCTGCGCCCTGACGCAGAGGCCGACGTTCGATGTCGCGGTTGTGCTCATGAACCTGCTCCTCCTTTCTCAGAAGGTCCACATATTCACTGGAATGACCCTCTAACGACTAGAGGCTTACTCCAGGCTCCGCTACCCTGTCAAGCAATGGCCACCTACCAGTCCGTACGCCGACAACAACAGGCGGAGGCCACGCGGCGGGACATCCTGCGCGCAGCCCGCCGCCTGTTCGCGAAGCGGGGATACGCGGCCACGTCGATGGCCGACATCGCGCGCGAGGCCGGCGTGGCGATCCAGACGATCTACGCGAGCTGCGGCTCGAAAAGGGAGTTGCTGCTCGCCCTCGTGGATCTGGTGGACGAGGAGGCGGACGTCGCGACGCTCGCACGGCAGGTGGCCGACAGTGACGACCCGCGCGAGATCATCGCGCTCGGCGCGCGACTGACGAGGCAGCTGAACGAGCGCTGCGGCGACATCGTCGGTGCCCTCATCTCAGCGCCGCCGGGCGAGCCCGATGTCGCGGCGGCGGCCGAGGAGGGCAAGCGGCGCCACCATGAGGGGACGGCCTGGTCGGCGAAGAAGCTGGAGGCGCTCGGCGCGCTGCGCGACGGGATCACAGCGGACGAGGCCGCCGCGCTGATGGCCACGCTGACCTGGCACCCGGTCTACGCGCAGCTCACGCAGGACCACGGCTGGAGCTATGACGACTGCGAGCGGTGGATCGCCGCCACGCTGACGAGCACGCTGCTCCGCTGAGCCGGACCAGCTAGCGCCCCTGCCGCACCTGCAGCCGGTTGCCGTCGGTGTCCTGGAACTGCGCCACGTAGCCCCACGGGAACTCGAGCACGTCCGAGACGAACTCGACCCCGCGCGACTTCAGCTCCTCGACCGTCCTCCGGCAGTCGTCGGTCTCGATCGTGATCGAAGCCGGAGGCCGCCCCATCGCCGGCTCGGCCTGCCCCGGCGTTCCGGGCCAGAGAACCAGCTGGAAGTCGTCCCCCTTGACGCCGACGGTCAGAAACCGCGGTCCGTCCGGTGTCGGGTTCTCGACACGCTTCTCGAGACCGAGGACGTTCGTGTAGAAGTCGAGCGCCTTGTCCTGGTCGCTGACGAGCACGCTCGTGTAGAAGACCTTCTCCAACATTGCCGTTCCTCCGGTGGTCGTGGTCACTACTCCCACGACACGCGGGGACCGGCAGACGTGACACGCGATCACCTGCGGAGGCCCGGCTTCTCAGCCGCGCAGGGCCCGCAGCGCGTTGACGATCACCGCGAGGTCGATGACCTCCTGGAACAGCGCGCCGGCGACGGGCGGCAGATACCCGAACGCCGCCACTCCCATCGCGGCGAGGCTGAGCCCCATTCCGACCAGCACGCTCTGCCGCGCGATGAACAGCGCTCGCCTCCCGATGTGGACCGCGTCCGCTACGCGGTCGACGCGATCGACGGTGATGACGGCATCCGCGGTCTCGGACGAGACCGTCGCGCCTGCCGCGCCCATCGCGATCCCGAGGTCCGCGAGCGCGAGTGCGGGCGCATCGTTCACGCCGTCGCCGACCATGATCACCGGTCGCAGCTCCTCGTCCGCGCGCAGCTGCCGGACGACCGCGAGCTTCTCCTCCGGCGACTGCTCCGCGTAGACCCGATCGACACCGAGCTCGCGTCCCACACGCTCGGCGACCGACCGGCGATCGCCGGACACCATCGCGATGTGGCGCACGCCCTTGGCGCGCAGGCGGTCGACGATCCGTCCCGCCTCCGGCCGAAGCTCGTCCGCCATCACGATGACCCCGGCGAGACGGCCGTCCACACCGACGAGCACCCGAGCCTCGCCTGACCCGCGGCCGCTCAGAACGGCCGCGGACGCGATCTCCTCGGCCAGGACGCCCACGGATGTCAGGAAGAACCGGCTGCCGACGGCGACGGTGCGGCCGTCGATCGTCCCGACGATGCCCTGCCCCGGGTCCTCGCGAACGTCGATCGGCGTGTCGAGTTCGAGCCCTGCCTCCTGCGCCGCGTCCACGAGCGCCGCGCCGAGCACGTGCGCGGACATCTGGTCCACGGAGGCCGCGAGCCGCAGCAGCTCGGCGGGCGCCGTGCCGTTCGCCGGCAGGATCTCGCGGATCGCCGGTGTGCCCGCCGTCAGCGTCCCGGTCTTGTCGAACAGGACCGTGCGCGCAGCTCCGAGCGTCTCGATCACGCCCGCGCCCTTCACGATCACGCCGGCGCGCGCGGCGCGGGACACACCCGAGACCAGGGCGATCGGTGCGGCAAGGATCAGCGGGCATGGCGTGGCGACCACGACGACCGCCAGAGCGCGGACAGGGTCGCCGCTGAAGGCCCATGCCGAGCCGGCCACGAGCAGCGTCGCGATCAGGAAGAACCCTGCGTAGCGGTCGGCGAGGCGGACGAACGGCGCGCGCTGGGACTGCGCCTGCTCGACGAGCCGCACGAGCGCGGCGTAGGCGCTCTCGACGGCCGGACGCTGCGCGGCGACGTCAAACGGGGCACCGGCGTTCGCGACGCCGCTCAAGACCTCCATCCCCGCCGTCAGCGTCAGCGGCAGCGGCTCGCCGGTGAGGGTGCTCGTGTCGACGACGGCCTCGTCGCTCGTCACCCGACCGTCGACCGGCACGACCTCGCCGGTGCGCACGACCACGATGTCCCCGACTCCCACCCGGTCGACCGGCACGGGCTCGATGCGCTCGCCGATCCGCAGCTGGGCGATCGTCGGCGCGCGCTGGATGAGTGCCGTCAGCTCCCGCCGGGCCCGCGTCGCGGCGACATCCTCGAGCGCCGCACCACCCGAGAACATCAGCGCGACGACGGCGCCGGCGAGCTCCTCGCCGAGGACGAGCGAGCCGATCATCGCCAGCAGCGCGATCGTGTCGACCCCGAGGTGGCGCTCGACGACGATCGTCCGGACGACCTCCACCGCGAGCTCGGCAGCGAGTATCGCGACGCCCGCGGCCCAGACCGCGTCGCCCGCGCTGCCGGCGCCGGCCAGGTGCAGGATCCCGCCCGACGCGAGAACGACGAGCGCGATCGTCGCGAGGATGCGAGCGCGGTGCTCGACGATCAGGGTGAGGGTGGACTTGATCGACGCTCGCGGCCGTGTCGACACTGACTGCGGCGCCAAGTCGGCGGAAGCCATGGCCACAGGATGGCTCGCCGCGCGAACGGCGACATCCGTACACCTCCGCGCCGCGCTGCGGTCAGTCCGCGGCGCGCAGCGGCGTTGTCATGACAGCCTGGGGGCGATGCAGATCGCTCTCTCCGATACGGGCACGCCGTCAGCGGGGCTGAGCTCAGCCGAGGTCGCCAGCCGTATTCGAGCCGGTCAGACAAACGCCGGTGGCGAGCGCTCGAGCCGCACGTTCGGCGAGATCCTGCGCGCCAACGTCTTCACGCGCTTCAACGCCATCCTGGGCGCGATGCTCGTGGCGATCCTCGCGGTGGGGCAGCCGCAGGACGCGCTGTTCGGCATCGTCCTCGTGAGCAATGCGCTGATCGGGATCGTGCAGGAGGTCCGGGCCAAGCACACCCTCGACAGCCTCGCCGTGCTGGGCGCGCCGCGCGCTCGAGTGGTGCGCGACGGGACGGCGCGCGAGGTCGCGGTGGAGGACGTCGTGCTGGGCGATCTCTGCGAGTTGCGAAGCGGCGATCAGATCGTGGCCGACGGCACGGTCCGCGCGTCGTCAGGCCTTCAGGTCGACGAGTCGCTGCTCACCGGCGAGTCCGACCCGGTCGGCAAGGACGCGGGCGAGCCGCTGCTCTCGGGCAGCTTCGTGGTCGCCGGATCGGGGCGCTTCGAGGCGACCGCTGTGGGTCCTGACGCCTATGCGCGAAAGCTGGCGGCGGAGGCGCGCCGTTTCGCGCCGGTGCGTTCGGAGCTGGTCGAGGGCGTCAATCGCATCCTCCGCTTCGTCACGTGGGCGCTGTTTCCGGTCGCGGGCCTGCTGCTTGCGAGCCAGTTGCGCGCCCACGCCGACACGGAGGGGGCCGTGAGCGGGGCGGTCGCCGGCGTCGTCGGGATGGTTCCCCAGGGCCTCGTCCTGCTCACGAGCATCGCATTCGGCGTGGCGGCGGTCACGCTTGCGCGCCGCAAGGTGCTGGTCCAGGAACTGCCCGCCGTCGAGGGGCTCGCTCGCGTTGACATCGTCTGCTTCGACAAGACCGGCACGCTCACCGACGGCACGATCAGCTTCGATCGCATCGAGCGGCTCGACGATTCGGCTCCCGTCGACGCCGCGCTCGGGGCCTTCGCCGACGAGGAGGGCCGCAACGCGACACTCGCCGCGGTGGCCACGGCCTACCCGGTCCCAGACGGCTGGGTTCGCACGGCCGCGGTTCCGTTCTCGTCGGCTCGGAAGTGGAGCGCGGCGACCTTCGACGGCCACGGCACGTGGGTGCTCGGAGCGCCCGAGATGGTCTGGCAGAAGCGCGACGGCCCCGAGCTGACGCGTGCGGCCGAGGCCGCGGCAACCGGCAGCCGAGTGCTGCTGTTCGCGCATACGGACGCCGACCTCGACGGGGAGGATCTGCCTCCCCGGCTCCAGGCGGCGGCACTGGTGCTGCTCAGCGAGCGTGTCCGCTCCGATGCGGCCGACGCGCTGGACTACTTCGTTCAGCAGGGCGTGGCGCCGAAGGTCATCTCCGGCGACAACGCCGGGACGGTCGCGGCGGTCGCGGCACGGCTTGGCATGCCGGGCGCTGACCGGCCCTGCGACGCGAGGAACCTGCC
Organism: Thermoleophilaceae bacterium; assembly: GCA_025928265.1. Taxonomy (GTDB): domain Bacteria; phylum Actinomycetota; class Thermoleophilia; order Solirubrobacterales; family Thermoleophilaceae; genus JAICJV01. Next base: position 18,482 of record JAICJV010000016.1, on the reverse strand, counting down.
CGACGACCTCGAGGGGCTGGCGCGCGCCCTCGAGGAACACTCCGTGTTCGGCCGGGTGACGCCGCACCAGAAGGAGGCGATGGTCAAGGCGCTTCAGGCGCGCGGCCATACGGTGGCGATGACGGGCGACGGCGTCAACGACGCCCTCGCGCTGAAGCTCGCCGACCTCGGCGTGGCGATGGGCTCCGGCGCACCCGCCACGCGTTCGGTCGCGCAGATAGTCCTGCTCGACGGGCGGTTCGCAACCCTGCCGGGCGTGGTCGCGGAAGGCCGGCGGGTGATGGCGAACATCGAGCGTGTGGCCAACCTCTTCATCACGAAGACGGTCTGGGCCGCGCTCCTTGCACTCGCGGTGGGCGTCGCCGGCTGGCCGTACCCGTTCCTTCCCCGCCAGCTCACGGTGATCGACACCCTGACCATCGGCATTCCCGCGTTCTTTTTGGCCCTTGCGCCCAACGCGCGGCGCTACGTGCCGGGCTTCGTCGATCGCGTGCTCCGCTTCGCCGTCCCGGCCGGGCTCGTGGTCACCGTCGCCGCGTTCGCCGCGTTCTCGCTCGCCCGCGCCAACGACCTGCCGCTCGTCGAGCAGCGCACGGGCGCGACGCTGGCGACGATGATCGTGAGCTTCGGAGTGCTCGTGATTCTCGCCCTACCGCTGACCTGGCGGCGGGCGCTGCTCGTGTCCGCGATGATCGCCGCGTTTCTCGCGCTGTTCCCGATCGAGGCGGTGCGGGAGTTCTACGCGCTCACCCTGCCGCACGACGTGCTCGGATGGACGCTCGCGATCGGCGCCGCCGGCACGCTCGTCCTGGCCGGCGGCTGGTGGCTCTCGCGCCGGCTCGGGCGCGGTCCGGCCGCGGCGGTGCACGCCGGGCGATGAGGCGTCGGGTGGCCGCTGTCAGGCGGCACCGGCCGGGGCGGGAGTGAGCCCGTGGCGACGCATTACCTTCCCGATCGCGGCCAGGTCCGGAGGGCCGCCGGCGCTGGCGGCGAGGACCTCGCTGATCTCGTGGAAATAGGCCGGCCCGAATACGGCTGGCGTCGCGATCGCCAGGAACGTCGCGTCGACGTCGCCGTGGTTGTGAAACCCGTGGATCTGTCCTCGCCGCACGCAGACCGCTTCGCCGGCGCCCACCTCGACCGTCTCGCCGTCGATCGTCCAGGTCGTGGTCCCCTCCAGCCCGTAGATCGTCTCCTCGAAGCCGTCGTGGCTGTGCGGGGCGGGCATCCGCGAGTTGGCGGGGACGTAGCACTCGAACACCGACGCGGCCCCGTCCGAGTCCGCGGCCTCGACCACGAAGCGCACGCTCAGCGCACCCACCGTGATCGTGTCCTCATCCATGATCTGGTGCATGGCGGCTCCTTGGGCGGCGATCGGGAGTTGAGTAAAGCAACTTGACTACCGTATGCTGAGCCGCGTGAGCTTGTCAAGTGGTTTTACTCAAACCGATACAGCGGTTCCTCCTCCGCTGATCGGCGCGTTGCTGCGAGTCCCCTGGGAGGCGGTGCGCGGGCGAATGCTCGCCGGCCTACACGACCGCGGCTTCACCGACCTCGTCGCGGCGCATGTCGATGTCTGGCGATACCCCGGTCCCGAGGGCCAGCGCCCCTCGGAACTCGCGGCCCAGACGCGTATGAGCAAGCAGGCGCTGAACTACCTGCTCGGCCAGCTCGAGCAGCTCGGATACCTGACCCGCGAAGCCGACAGCAACGACCAGCGCTCCAAGCGCATCCGCCTCACGCCCAGAGGGCATGCTGCGACCAGGGCAATCTACGAAATCGTCCAAGACGTCGAAGCCGAATGGGAACAACAACTGGGGCCCCGGAAGTTCGGCCAGCTACGCCGCCTGCTCACGCAGCTCAACACGATCATCACGCCGGAGAACGACCAGGCAGGGGTGGTGCGCGCGGGCCTCGGCGCGGACGGGCGCGTAGGCCGCTAGAGCAACCGAGTGAATGCGCCCAGGGAGACTCGAACTCCCACGGGCCATACGGCCCACAAGGCCCTCAACCTTGCGCGTCTACCAATTCCGCCACAGGCGCGTGACGCGCCGAGTATAGACCGGCCCTTCGGGCCCTTGTAGTCGTCCGACGACCTCGCTACGGTAACGAACACATGTTCGCTTCACCGACACCTAGCGACCTGGACGGGGGTGCCTGATGGTCGATTTGAACCTGACCAAGCGGCAGCGTGAGATCTTCGACTTCATCAAGCGCTACTCCAGCGAGCACGGCTATCCGCCGACGGTGCGCGACATCGGCAAGGCGATTGGCCTGACGTCGTCGTCGACCGTCCACGCGCACCTCGCGAACCTCGAGAAGCTGGGGCTCCTGCGGCGCGATCCGACCAAGCCGCGCGCGCTCGAGCTGCTGGGCGAGGCGGCCAGGAAGGTCGTGCCCGGGCCGAGTGGGCTTCCGCTGGTCGGCCGCGTAGCTGCCGGCACGCCGATCCTCGCTGACGAGAACGTCGAGGACTACGTCGAGGTCCCCCAGCTCGCGGGCGGCGAGGAGGGCGAGTACGTCCTGCGCGTGCGCGGCGACTCGATGAAGAACGTCGGCATCCTCGACGGCGACTTCGTCGTGGTCCACCGGCAGGAGATCGCGAACAACGGTGAGATCGTCGTGGCGCTGGTCGGCGACGAGGCGACCGTGAAGCGGTACTTCCGCGAACCCGACCACATCAGGCTTCAGCCGGAGAACGAGACGATGGAGCCCATCCGCACCCGCGAGGCGGCGGTGATGGGACGCGTCGTCGGAGTCTTCAGGAGAGTCTCGTGAGTGCGCTCGCGCCACCGGCCCCGCTCACGCAGATGCCGCTCGTCCCCGAGGGCGGCGATACAAGCGAGCGACTTCGTCGTTCCGACGGCGGCAGGCTCACGCTCGAGCAGCGGCTCGATCGCGTATGGGAGGGCCTGCTCGCCGCCGGGGCGGCGGAATGCCCGATGTGCGGCGGCGAGATGGAGCGCGCGGGAGACGCAGGCCGCTGCGGCTCCTGCGGCACGACGCTCACCTGAGCTGCGTCAGACCTTCTCGAGCGGGCAGTGCGGCTGCGCCGGAAGCTCCACCTCGATGGCGTCGCCGGGCCGGACGTCGCCGCCGGCGAGCACGACGCCCATGATCCCCGACTTGCGGACGAGGTTGCCGTCGGCGTCACGGTCCAGGACCGCGTTCATGAGGCCCCGCTGGATCGTGTCGAGCTGTTTGCACGGGTTGCGAAGCCCGGTGACCTCGACCATGGCCTCCTCGCCGAGGCGCAGCTTCGTGCCGGTCGGGAGCCCGAGCAGATCGACCCCGCGCGTGGTCACGTTCTCGCCCATCACGCCGGGTGCGACGTCGAACCCCTGCTCGCGCAGCTCGTCGTGGAGCTCCTCGTGAATGAGATGGACCTGCCGCAGATTGGGCTGGGTCGGATCCGCGCGCATGCGCGAGACGTGCTGGACCGTCTCACCGGCATGAGCATCCCCCTCGACCCCGAGCCCGGCGATCAGGCGAATGCCGTCCCGAGTGTCCTTGCTCGGAGTGTGTGAGGCGCGGGCGGAGACGGCGACGACCTGCATGCGCCGTCGAGGATAAATGCCGTGGCGCTCACCCCGCTGAGCGCGAAACAACCTGGGGAGGGCCCACCATTTCCACAACAGGCGCCCCTCGGGCGGGTGGCCGGCAAGAAGGACGTCGCTCCCGCCGACAGGACCCGCCCGCCACAAGCGCTCGCGCCAAGGGTGGACCGCAGCAAGCTCCGAACCTAAACTCGTGAGCGCTGGCTGGACAGCCGCGGCCCGGAGAGAAAACCGGGTCGAGGAAAGTCCGGACACCGTAGGGCAGGGTGGTCGGGAAATCCGACCCGGGGAAACCCGCGGGAAAGTGCCACAGAAACAAACCGCCTAAGCGGCGGGGACGAACGTTCCCCCGTCGCCGGCAAGGGTGAAATGGTGCGGTAAGAGCGCACCGGCGGCGCGGTGACGCGCCGGCCGGGCAAACCCCACCCGGTGCAAGGCCAAGCAGGGACGTCGACGCTGCCCGCCGAGTCCCAGGTCGGCCGCAGGGCGGAAGCCCGCCCCGCCGCGAGGCGGGGCAGATGGATGGCTGTTCACGACAGGATCCGGCTTACAGGCCAGCTACGGGAAAGGGCGCCCACCGCGGGCGCCCTTTCTTATCTCCGGCACCCTTCATTTCGAGCGCCGACGTGCCGAATACGGAAGGAGAAAGCGATTCGTCGGCCCGTGCGCCGAGGGAGGCCCGTAGACAGATGAGCGACCAGCGTTGGGTTGGAGTGGGAAAGGCCGAGGGCGACACCGCCGGCGCGGCAGTACGTGCGTACACGCAGGCCGTCGTGGGCGAGGATCCCAGGCTCCTCGTCGTCTTCGCCTCGCAGACGCACGACCTCCAGACCCTCGTCGACTCGCTCGATGACTGCTCCGGTGGCCTCCCGCTGATCGGCTGCTCCACCGCCGGCGAGTACGCGACGGCCGGCCCGGGCGAGAACGGCATCGTCGTGACCGCGCTCGGCGGCCCCGGCTTCTCGGTCGCGACGACGGTCGTGCGCGGCGTCTCCGAGCGTCTCCACGACGCCGGCGCGGACGCCGCCGCGTGCATGACCGGCGTCGACTCCGAGCGCCCGCACCGCGTGCTCATGCTCCTGACCGACGGCCTCGCCGGCGATCAGCAGGAGATCGTCCGCGGCGCGTACAGCGTGCTCGGTGCCTCGGTGCCGCTCGTCGGGGGCTGCGCGGGCGACGACCTCGCGATGAAGCAGACCCACCAGTTCCACGGCCGCGAGGTCCTGACCGACGCGGTCGTCGCCGCCGCAATCGCGAGCGACGCGCCGTTCGGCATCGGCGTCCGCCACGGCTGGCGCCGCGTCGGCGAGCCGATGCTCGTGACCGAGAGCTCGAACAACCGCGTGTACAAGCTCGACGAGCGCCCGGCTCTGGACGTGTACCTCGAGCGCCTGAACGCCCCCGCGGAGGCCCGCACCGATCCCGAGGCGTTCACCCGTTTCGCGTCCACGCACCCGCTCGGCATGAGTCGCCGCAGCGGTGAGGAGCAGGTCCGCTTCATCGGCGGCGCCGACTTCAGCGACGGCTCGCTGTCGGCGATCGCGGAGGTCCCGCCGGGCGCGCTCGTCTGGTCGATGGAGGGCGACGCCGAGTCGGTCCTCAGCGCCACCGAGGCCGCCTGCGCCGACGCGGTCGCCGCGCTCGACGGCCGCGCCCCGATCGGCCTGGTCGCGTTCGACTGCATCGCCCGCCGCGGCGTCCTCGGCGACGACGGCGGCATCCAGAGCGAGGTGGCGCGGGTTGCCGAGCGTGCCGCCGGCGCTCCGATCGCGGGCTTCTACACCTACGGCGAGATCGCGCGTACGAGCGGCGTCAGCGGTTTCCATAACCAGACGCTGGTCGTCCTGTCGGTGAGCTGAGCGTGGCAGTTCCCTCCACCTGGTCCACTCAGCAGCTCGCCGAGTTCCTCGCCGCCGTATCGATCGCGCCCGACTCCGAGCGCGCCGCGCGGCTGGCCGTGCAGCGGGCCGCGGAGGGACTCGAGGCAGAGGTCGCTGCGATCGTGCGCGACGGCGCCGTTCAAGCTTCGATCGGCTTCCCGCAGGGCAAGGTGCCGACGGCGGAGCTCGTCGCGGCCGTTTCGCACCCGACGATGTTGCTCCCCGGCCTCGGACGCTGCCGCACGACGGCCGCTCCGTTCGACGAGACGCGCGGCGCCTGGCTCCTGATCGCACGCATCAGCGACGAAGGCTTCAGCGCCGAGGAGCTCGTGCTGGTCCGCAGCATGGCCCGGGTGATCGGCCTCACCGAGCGCAGCCTCAGCGTGATCGAGAGCGAGCGCGCGCTGCGTGAGGCCAGCGAGCGCAAGACCAAGCTGCTCGGGCGGCTGATACAGATCAAGCGCTCGATCGTGCGTCGCACGAGCACGATCGAGGACGTGCTGGAGTCGGTCGTCGCGGCGCTCAGCGACCTGACTGGCCACGACATGGCCTTCCTGCGCATGATCGACCCGAACAACCCGGACTGCGCAACGGTTGTCGCGTCGCGAGGGTTCCCCGCCGACCTGCTCGAGAGCGTGCGGCACGCGCGCGTGGGCGTCGGCGCCTCGGGCACGGCAATCGCCGAGGATCGCACGGTTCTGTTCGAGGACTACGCCGGCGACGCGCGCAGCAACCCCGACAGCGCGCAGCGCGGCGTCAGGTCCGCGATGGCCGCGCCCGTCCGCAAGCAGGGCGAGGTGGTGGGCGCGCTCGTGATCGGCTCGACCGAAGCCACGAAGCCGATCACCGACGAGCACCGCGAGGCCCTCGAGGCGCTCGCGGAGAACGCGAGCATCGCGCTCACCGACGCCGCCATGGTCGACGCGGCGTTCCACCAGGCCTACCACGACTCGCTCACCGAGCTTCCGAACCGTCCCGCCTTCCTCAACCGGCTCGACCACGCCCTCGCCATCGCCGAGCGCACGGGCAACGAGGTGGCCGTGCTCTTCCTCGACATCGACCGCTTCAAGACCGTGAACGACAGCCTGGGCCACGCCGCCGGCGACCAGCTGCTCGTCGCGGTGGCCGAGCGGCTCAGCGGCTGCCTGCGCGACGGCGACACTCCGGCACGCTTCGGCGGCGACGAGTTCGCCGTGTTGCTCGAGGGCGTCGACGGGCACGCGGACGCCGAGGACGTGGCCAACCGCATCCTCGCCGAGATGCGCCGGCCATTCGACATCCAGGGTCGCCAGCTGCTGCTGTCCGCGAGCGTGGGCATCTCGACGGCGCGCCGTCGCGGCGAGGACGTCCTGCGCGACGCCGACCTCGCGATGTACCGCGCGAAGACGGGCGGCCGCGACCGCCACGCGAGGTTCGAGCCCGAGATGCACGAGGCGCTTGTCGAGCGGCTCGAGCTCGAGGCCGACCTCCGGCGCGCGGTCGACCGCGACGAGTTCGTCGTCCACTACCAGCCGATCGTCGAGCTGGCGACCGGCGACATCCTCGGCGCCGAGGCGCTTGTCCGCTGGAACCATCCCACGCGCGGCCTCGTCCCGCCGGGCGCGTTCATCCCGCTCGCCGAGGAGACCCAGCTGATCGTGCCGATCGGCCGCCGCGTGCTGCGTGCAGCGTGCGAGCAGGCGGTCCGCTGGCTCGACCGCCACGGCGAGCTGACGATGTCGGTGAACCTGTCGGGCATGCAGCTCGCGCAGCCCAACCTCGTCCGCGACGTCGAGGAGGCGCTCCGCGACAGCGGCCTGCCCGCCGAGCACCTCACGCTCGAGATCACCGAAACCGTGCTGATGGGCGATGACGAGCCGACCATGAACCGCCTCCGCGAGCTGAAGGAGCTCGGTGTCCGCCTCGCGGTCGACGACTTCGGTACCGGTTACTCGTCGCTCCAGTACCTGCGCGACTTCCCGCTCGACATCCTGAAGGTCGCCAAGTCGTTCGTCGACGGCATCGGCGACGAGGCGCAGGGCGTAGCGCTCGCGCGCGCGATCGTGGAACTTGGCGACAGCTGCGAGCTCGACGTGGTGGGCGAGGGGATCGAGCTCAGCGAGCAGCGCCAGGGCCTGATCGACCTCGGCTGCCGCCTCGGCCAGGGCTTCCTGTTCGCCCGGCCGGCCGATCCGCAGACCATCGATGCGCTGCTCTCGGAGCGCCGCGCGGCGGGCGCGGATCAGCTTCCCGAGCCGCCCAGCGCGCGCGAAGACGCCTCCCACTAGCCGGTTTCCGGCCTCCTGCAGGCCGCTCGCCCCGCAATAATTTTCAACCGGCGCGGTGCCATTCCGCCTTATGCACCGCTAACATTTCGCACTCGCCGCGGCCCGCAGTTCGGGGTCAATCCGTCCCTCCCCACCAATATGGAAACGTTCAAGCGACCCTCGGCCGCGGGAATGTACGACCCGGCCTACGAGCACGACAACTGCGGTGTCGGCGCCGTTGCCGATCTCTCAGGCGCTCCGCGCCATCAGACGCTCGTGCGCGCGCTCGACGTGCTCGACCGCCTCGAGCACCGCGGCGCCACCGGTCCGGAGATCGACACGGGCGACGGCGCGGGCATCCTGCTGCAGACGCCGCACGAGTTCCTGCGCGCTGTGGTCGATTTCGAGCTGCCCGAGCCCGGTCGCTACGCATGCGGCATGGTGTTCCTGCCGCGCGAGGACGAGCCGCGCGCCGAGATCAAGGCGCTGATCGAGCGCCAGATCGAGACACACGGACAGAAGCTCCTCGGCTGGCGCGACGTCCCCGTCGACGAGTCGGTGCCCGGCAAGACGGCCGCCGAGGTCATGCCGGTGATCCGCCAGGTGTTCGTCGGCTCCACGCTGGACGACCAGGACGCGTTCGAGCGCAAGCTCTACGTCATCCGCCGCACGATCGAGAAGGAGCGCGGCCAGGACCTCGCCATCCCGAGCTTCAGCTCGCGCACGGTCGTCTACAAGGGGATGCTGCTCTCGCCGCAGCTGCGCCAGTTCTTCCCCGACCTGTGCGACGAGCGGATGAAGACGGCGCTTGCGCTGATCCACTCGCGCTTCTCGACCAACACCTTCCCGAGCTGGCAGCTCGCGCACCCGTACCGGATGATCGCCCACAACGGCGAGATCAACACGCTGCGCGGCAACATCAACTGGATGCGCGCGCGCGAGTCGCGGCTCCTCTCGGACGCGTTCGGCGACGACCTCCAGGAGGTCATCCCGGTCATCGACGAGTGCGGCTCGGACTCGGCGATCTTCGACAACGTGCTCGAGCTGCTCGTGCTCGCCGGCCGCTCGCTGCCGCACGCGCTGATGATGATGATCCCGGAGTCGTGGGAGGGGCGCACCGACATGCCCCGTCACGTCCAGGACTTCTACGCGTACCACTCGTGCATGATGGAGCCGTGGGACGGCCCCGCCGCGGTCGCGTTCACCGACGGCCGGGTAGTGGGTGCCACGCTCGACCGCAACGGCCTGCGTCCGGGCCGCTGGCAGGTGACCACCGACGGCTTCGTCGTGCTCGCCTCCGAGACCGGCGTGCTCGAGTACCCGCCCGAGGAGGTCGTCAAGAAGGGCCGCCTCCAGCCGGGCAAGCTGTTCTTCGTCGACGTCGAGAACGGCCGCATCGTCGAGGACGACGAGGTCAAGTACGAGGTCGCGTCGCAGAAGCCCTATGGCGACTGGTACCGCGACCGCACCGTGCACCTCGACGAGATGCCGGACGTGGCGCCGCGTGACTTCCCGTCGGAGGCGCTCACCACGCGTCAGCAGCTGTTCGGCTACTCGCAGGAGGACCTGCGGATCACGCTGGCGCGGATGGGCGGCGCGACCGCGGAGGAGCCGATCGGGTCGATGGGCAACGACTTCTCGCTCGCCGTCCTCTCCGACCGCCAGCCGCCGCTCTACTCGTACTTCAAGCAGCTCTTCGCGCAGGTCACGAACCCGCCGATCGACCCGATCCGCGAGAAGGTCGTGATGAGCCTCTCGACCGCGGTCGGCCCGCACGAGAACCTGCTCGACGAGACGCCCGAGCACGCGCACCAGCTCGTGATCTCACAGCCGCTGCTCTCGAACGGCGAGCTCGAGAAGCTGCGCCAGGTCGACCATCACATCTTCGAGGCCGACACGCTCGACGCCACGTTCCCGGTCAGCGAGGGTGCGGCCGGCCTCGAGCGCGCGATGGAGCGCCTCTGCCGCGAGGCGTCCGAGCTGATCGCCTCGGGCGACAACATCCTCATCATCAGCGACCGCAACGCGAGCCGCGAGCGCGTGCCGATCCCGGCGCTGCTGGCCGTCGCCGGTGTGCACCACCACCTCGTGCGCGAGGGCACCCGCCTGCAGGCCGGCCTCGTCGTCGAGTCGGGCGAGCCGCGCGAGGTCCACCACATCTGCTGCCTGATCGGCTACGGCGCCAGCGCGGTGAACCCGTACCTGGCCTTCGAGACGCTGCACGACATGTTCGACCACGGCCGCCTGCCGGGCGTGGAGTCGGCGGCACAGGCCGAGACGAACATGGTCAAGGCGATGGGCAAGGCCATCCTCAAGACGATCTCGAAGATGGGCATCTCCACCGTTCGCTCGTACTGCGGCGCGCAGATCTTCGAGGCGGTCGGCCTGGAGAAGCAGTTCATCGACCGCTTCTTCACGAACACCACGTCGCGCATCGGCGGCATCGGCCTCGAGGTGCTGGCGAAGGAGGCGCTCGAGCGTCACACGCGCGCGTTCCCGCACACGAGCGACCGCCTGCCGGTGGGCGGCGTGCACCAGTGGCGTCGCGACGGCGAGCACCACCAGTGGAACCCGGACACCGTGGCGAGCATCCAGCACGCGGTCCGCCACGGCGGCGCCGAGTCGTACGAGGAGTTCACGAAGCTCATCAACGAGGACGCCTCGCGCCGCGCGACGCTCCGCGGGCTGCTCAAGTTCCGCCCGCCGGAATCCGGGCCGATCCCGATCGAGGAGGTCGAGCCGGCCAAGGAGATCGTCAAGCGCTTCGCGACCGGCGCCATGTCGCTCGGTTCGCTCTCGACCGAGGCGCACGAGACCCTCGCGATCGCGATGAACCGCATCGGCGGCAAGTCGAACACGGGCGAGGGCGGGGAGGACCCGCGCCGCTTCAAGCGGGACCCGAACGGCGACCTGCGCCGATCGGCGATCAAGCAGGTGGCGTCGGGCCGCTTCGGCGTGACCGCGCACTACCTCGTCAACGCCGACGAGCTCCAGATCAAGATGGCGCAGGGTGCGAAGCCCGGCGAGGGCGGTCAGCTCCCCGGCCACAAGGTCGACGAGTACATCGCCAAGATCCGGCACTCCACGCCGGGCGTCGGCCTAATCTCGCCGCCGCCGCACCACGACATCTACTCGATCGAGGACCTCAAGCAGCTCATCTTCGACCTGCGCTGCGCAAACCCGGACGCGCGGATCAGCGTGAAGCTCGTCTCCGAGGTGGGCGTGGGCACGGTCGCCGCGGGCGTGGCCAAGGCGAACTCCGACCACGTGGTCATCGCCGGTCACGACGGTGGCACGGGCGCGTCGCCGGTGTCGTCGATCCAGTCGGCCGGCGTGCCGTGGGAGATCGGCCTCGCGGAGACGCAGCAGACGCTCGTCATGAACAAGCTGCGCGACCGCATCACGGTGCAGACCGACGGCCAGCTCAAGACCGGCCGCGACGTGGTGGTCGCCGCGCTGCTCGGAGCCGAGGAGTTCGGCTTCGCCACGGCGCCGCTCATCACGATCGGCTGCATCTACATGCGTGCCTGCCACCTGAACACGTGTCCGGTCGGCATCGCGACCCAGGACCCCCGCCTCCGCAAGCGCTTCCAGGGCAAGCCCGAGCACGTCGTCAACTACTTCTTCTTCGTCGCCGAAGAGGTGCGCAAGTACATGGCCGAGCTCGGCGTCCGCAACTTCGAGGACCTGGTCGGCCGCACGGACCTGCTTCAGCCGGACGATGCGATCTCGCACTGGAAGGCGAAGGGCGTGGACATCACCGGCCTGCTGGCGCCGCCCGACGCGCCACCGGAGATCGCGCGGCGCAAGGTCCGCCGGCAGGACCCGGTGCTCGACGACCACCGCGACCACGAGTGGATCGAGCTCGCGCAGCCCGCGCTCGAGAACGGCGAGCAGGTCGAGATCGACGGCAAGGTCGTGAACGCGAACCGCTGCGTGGGCGGCCTCCTGTCCGGCGAGATCGCGCGCCGCCACGGCAACGAGGGTCTCCCGGACGACACGATCAGGATCCGCGCGCACGGGCACGGCGGCCAGAGCTTCGGCGGCTGGCTCATGCGCGGCGTCACCATCGAGCTCGACGGCGACGCCAACGACTACACCGGCAAGGGCATGTCCGGCGGCGTGCTCGCGGTGCGTCCGCCGGAGGGCTCCACGTTCGTGCCGGAGGAGAACGTCGTCATCGGCAACACCGTCCTGTACGGCGCCACCGCCGGGCGCGCGTTCTTCCGCGGCCTTGCGGGCGAGCGCTTCGCCGTTCGCAACTCGGGCGTCGAGGCGGTGGTCGAGGGCGTGGGCGACCACGGCTGTGAGTACATGACCGGCGGGCGCGTGGTCGTGCTCGGCCCGACCGGGCGCAACTTCGCAGCGGGGATGTCGGGCGGCATCGCCTACGTGCTGGACCCGAACAGCGAGTTCGAGGCCAAGTGCAACACCGAATTGGTCGAGCTCGAGGAGATGGAGACCGACGACCTCGACAAGGTCCGCGCACTCGTGCAGGAGCATTTCGAGCGCACCGGCTCGACCGTCGCGCAGCGGGTGCTCGACGAGTGGGACGCGCTGCTCGGGGCCTGGGTGAAGGTCATGCCGATGGACTACAAGCGCGCACTCCGCGAGCTGGCCGAGAAGCGATCGATCGAGGCGGGCGAGCCGGCGGTGGTCGCCGAGCACGGCGACGGCGATGGCTCGGGGGCGATCGAGGCGGGCCAGCCCGCGCCGTACGCGCCCGGCGACGGCCACCACGAGACAAGCAAGGTCGGCGAGGCCGGCCAGTACGAGGATGCAGACGTTGCGGCCGAGCGCGCCGGTGATGCCGCGCGACGAGCCGGCGCCGACGAGGCAACCCAGAGGGAAGCCGAGTCTGCTGGTGAGGAGGAGGTGCTCCCGAACCGTGGGTAAGCTCGGCGGGTTCCTCGAGATCCACCGTGTCGAGCCGCACAAGCGGCCGATCCCGGAGCGCGTGAACGACTTCGAGGAGTACATCCTGCCGCTCGCCGAGCCCGAGCTGCGGCAGCAGGGCGCGCGCTGCATGGACTGCGGCATCCCGTTCTGCCACTCCGGCTGCCCGCTCGGCAACCTGATCCCGGACTGGAACGACCTCGTCTACCGCGACCGCTGGCGCGAGGCGATCGACGCGCTGCATGCCACCAACAACTTCCCGGACTTCACGGGCCGCATCTGCCCGGCGCCGTGCGAGGCGGCATGCGTGCTCGACATCAACTCCGACCCCGTGACGATCAAGCAGATCGAGCAGCGCATCATCGACCACGCGTTCGAGAACGGCTGGGTACAGCCGGAGCCGCCGTCGTTCCGCACGGATCGCACCGTCGCCGTGGTTGGGTCCGGTCCCGCCGGCATGGCGGCCGCGCAGCAGCTCAACCGGGCCGGCCACCGGGTCACGCTGTTCGAGCGCAACGACCGCATCGGCGGCCTGCTGCGCTACGGCGTGCCGGACTTCAAGCTCGACAAGCGGGTCGTGCAGCGGCGCGTGCTGCAGATGGAGGCCGAGGGCGTCGAGATGCGCCCCGGTGTGGAGATCGGCCGCGACATCAGCGCCGCCGAGCTGCGCGAGCAGTTCGACGCCATCGTCATCTGCACCGGCTCCACCGTCCCGCGCGACCTGCCGATCCCGGGCCGCGAGCTCGACGGCGTGCACTTCGCCATGGAGTACCTCGAGCAGCGCAACCGCTTCGTCGCCGGCGACGACCCGCCCGCGAAGCCGATCAGCGCTGCCGGCAAGCATGTCGTGATCATCGGCGGCGGTGATACCGGAGCCGACTGCCTGGGCAACTCGCACCGCGAGAAGCCCGCTTCGGTCACCCAGTTCGAGCTGCTCCCCGAGCCGCCGCTCGACCGCCCGGATGACCTGACCCCGTGGCCCCGCTGGCCCCTCATCCTGCGCACGTCGGGCGCCCACGAGGAGGGCGGCGACCGCGTGTACTCGGTGATGACCACCTCGTTCGACGGCGAGGACGGCCGCGTGAAGTCGCTCACGTTCCAGGAGGTCGGCCCGCCGCCGGCGTTCGAGAAGGTCGAGGGCACGGAGACGACGATCCCGGCCGACCTGGTGCTGCTGGCCATGGGCTTCCTCCACACGCAGCACGAGGGCCTCGTGGAGCAGCTCGGCGTCGCGCTCGACCAGCGCGGCAACATCATCGGCTCCGACTACGCGACGTCGGTCCCGGGTGTCTTCGCCGCGGGCGACTCGCGTCGCGGCCAGTCGCTCGTGGTGTGGGCGATCTCCGAGGGTCGCCAGGCGGCACGCGCGTGCGACGCCTACCTGGGGTCGCTCGGCTCGGACGCCGGAGGCGACGAGCGACTCGAAGCCGTCCCGGCGTAGCACGCGCTCCGGGCACCGTGCTGCCCAGGGGTCGCTATACGACCCCAAAGCAGCAAGGTGACGTCACAATCAAGTGTGTGGAGCGCACGTTCGACCGCCACGTGGGCGAGACCTGGATCGAGCGGGTCACCGTCGCGGGCGCCCGCGAGCGCGAGCAGGACGAGCTCGCCGTCGAGGAGCCGCTCGAGATCCGCGTCGACGACCGCCCGATCGCCGTGACCATGCGTACGCCGGGCGACGACGAGGAGCTGGCCGCGGGATTCCTTGCAGGCGAGGGACTGATCACCGCGCCCGCTTACATCACCGCCGTCGGCCCGACCGGCGACTTCGCGGCAAACGTCATCGATGTCACGACGCGCGACGGGCTCAGCCGCGACCCGAGCGCCGAGCGCTCGTTCTACCTCAGCTCGAGCTGCGGCGTGTGCGGCAAGGGCGCGCTCGAATACGTCCGCCAGTCCGCGCCGCGAGCCGAGCCGAGCGAGCCGCTCACGCCGGAGACCGTCCTGAAGGCGCCCGACAGGGCCCACGATGCGCAGCGGGCCTTCGCGCGTACGGGTGCCCTCCACGCCACCGCGCTCTTCGACGCAACCGGCGAGCTCATCGTCCTCCGCGAGGACGTCGGCCGCCACAACGCGATGGACAAGGCGATCGGAAACCGCCTCCTCGCCGGCGAGTTTCCGCTGCCCGGCACCTATGCGTGCGTGAGCGGCCGGACATCATTCGAGCTAGTACAGAAGGCCAACCTCGCCGGGCTGGCTGGCATCGTGGGCGTCGGCGCGCCGACGACTCTTGCAGTGGATTTGGCCCGTGAGCAGGGAATGTTGCTGTGCGGCTTCGTCCGCGACGGGTCGTTCAACGTCTACGCGGGCTCCGAGCGCATCCGCGCTTGATCTGCAGGTCTCCGCGGGTATCCATATCCTGAGCAGCGATGAGTGAGGAGACCCCCAGGACACCTGTCGACGAGCTGCTCGACCGCGGCGAGGAGGCGGGCTGCCTCGAGTTCTCGGAAATCGCCGAGCTGGTCGAGGAGACGGGCCTCGACGAGGACCGCACCGAGGCCATCTATGCCGAGGCTCAGCGGCGCGGCATCACGCTGTCCGAGGACTGCTCGGCACAGCGTGAGGAGAGCGAGTCGAGCGAGGGCACCTACACGCCCGAGCTGTTCGCCGACGCCACCAGCGACTCGCTCCAGATCTTCCTGCGCGACATCTCGCAGCGGCGCCTGCTGACGGCGGCCGAGGAGGTCGAGCTGGCCAAGCGCATCGAGCGCGGCGACCAGGACGCCAAGAACCGGATGATCGAGGCGAACCTGCGGCTCGTCGTGGCGAACGCCAAGCGCTACCGCGGCCTCGGGCTGCCCTTCCTCGACCTGATCCAGGAGGGCATTCTGGGCCTGATCCGCGCGGTCGAGAAGTTCGACTACAGGCGTGGGTTCAAGTTTTCGACGTATGCCACCTGGTGGATCCGCCAGGCGATGCAGCGCGGCCTCCAGCACCACTCGCGCACGATCAGGATCCCGGTCCACATCGGGCAGGAGCTCACGAAGATCCGCACCGCCGAGCGCAAGCTCACGAGCGAGCTGGGTCGCGAGCCGACGATCGAGGAGCTCGCCAAGCGCCTCGACATGGATCCGGCGCAGATCGAGGAGCTGCGGTCGGCAGAGCGCGTGCCGGTCAGCCTGGAGACGCCGGTGGGCTCCGACGGCGAGACCGAGCTCGGGTCGATGCTGCCGTCCGAGGGGCCGAGCCCGCTCGAGGAGGTCGCGGTCGAGCTCGAGGAGGCGTCGATCCGCAAGGCGCTCGAACGGCTCGACGCGAACGCGCGCAAGGTCATCGAGCTGCGCTTCGGGATCGGCGGCGCCGACCCGCTCACGCTCCGCGAGGTCGCCCAGCGCATGGGCCTCTCCGCCGAAGGCGTTCGCAAGCTCGAGCGGCGCGCGCTGCGCCGCCTCGCCGAGGAGCGCGAGCTCCAGGCGCTCGCCGCCTGACCGGCCCGAAACGCGCAAACGGCGCAATTTCCCCACTCCGCAGTGTTTGAGCGCCACCCATTTTGGCGACCACACCTTTACGGGGGGACACCACCAGCACGAAGAATCTGGAAGGACACATGATTCAGACTCAAGCCTCGGCAGGGGAAATGACAGAGGCTTACTGCCCCCACTGCTTCCTCCTGGTAGCGAGTGACGTCGCCGGGGCATGGCCCCCACAGCCCACCCGCTGCCCACACTGCAAGTTGATGATCGGCCCGGAGCGGGCGCGGTCGACTCCCGACGCCCAGCCGGGCGCGCGCGGCACGGCAGCCGGCGTGTTCGCCCAGCAGGCGCGTGAGAGCCACGCCGACGGCGATGACGTGTCGCCTGATCGGGTCCGCGAGGCGATCCGCACCGTGGCCGAGAAGACGGGCGCGCGGCCCGAGCGGCTACTGATGGTCGATTACCAGCAGCGCGCGGCGAAGGACAAGGACCTGCCCAGCCTGAGCGAGGTGTTCGCCGCGTTCGGCAGCTGGAAGCGCGCGCGACGCGAATCGGCACACACGGCGTAGGCCCATCGTCTCCGTAGATGGGTAGGATGCCGCGCGCATGACGGTTGTCGCGTTCGTTATCGGCTTCATAGCGCTCGGCCTCGCGGTCGGCTTCGTCGCCTTCTTCGGAGGGCCGTCCGGCGCGCGCCAGGCCTACCTCACGCGCGGCAGCCGCCTGTTCAGGATCGCGATCCCGATTCTCTACGTCGGCCTGGGAATCGCCGTGCCCGCGATCGTCCTGGCCGACGGCAAGGCCGGTGCCGGGTCGGGTGGCGCGCTCGCCAGCGAGTCGCCCAACGCGAAGTTCAACAAGGGCAAGACCCTCTTCCGCGAGACCTGCTGGAGCTGCCACACGCTGCAGGCAGCCGGGGCGAGGGGCGTGACGGGGCCGAACCTCGACAACATCGGTCAGGTCACCGAGCAGCGGGTGCTGAACGCGATCAAGATCGGCGGCACCGGCGACGGGCGGATGCCGCCCGGGCTGCTCCAGGGCAAGGACGCCGCGGACGTGGCGTACTACGTCTCCCAGGTCGCCGGCCGATAGCTAGGCGGTTAAGACCGCATTTTCGCGGCTTTCCCTGCTCGATCCATCCGCCGGCGCTGTTAGGATTCCGTCCGTCCAATGAAGCCGAAGTTCCGGTTTTCTCAATCGGAACGCGGGGGATCCAGAATCACAGCTTTGCTGGGAAAACAGCGAGGCCGTGAGGGGCGAATCGCCATGGGGATGGCGTAGCGCAACTCTTTCAGCGCGAGCCCGTCAGCTAACCCCGTAGGCGTCAGAAAGAGAGCGATGAGAGACGACGCCGCACGCGCTCTGCGCGCGTATGAAGAAATGCTCGAGCAGCCGTACGAGCGGAAGTTCGACCGTTCGTCCCGTGCCGGCCGTGCAAGCGCCGCCGCCACCGCTCTTCGCGAGCGCCCCGCAACTCCCGTCCGCGAGCGGCCGGTGGGCGCCCCGGGCCGTGCCTACGGCACCCACCGCCGCGCTCCGGAAGCACCGTCGCATGTGCGAGGCGCGCAGCCGGGCCGCCGGACCGTCGAGATCACCGGCCACGTCCAGGCGCCGCGCCGGCGCTCTCAGACCCGCACCGCCCTGGTCGCCCGTCCCGACCGGACCGCGCAGTGGGCCTTCCTCTTCGCGCTGTTCCTGGTCGTGATGGCCATCCTCACCGCGCACGGCTAGCGCCGAAGCGCTTCAGCCACTCCTGCCGCCCCGGGCGTCCCTTGGGACCCGGGTGGCTTACTAATCGTTAACCGACGTCGCGTAGACATCCAAAAGCGGCGGCGGCTGCGTATCTCCTAGGTGAGAGGTCGCATAAGCCACCTATACTTACTCCCCGTAAGCAACATGCAGAGAGTGAAGCGATGAAGACAAAGGAGAGCAGGTTCCACATCCACGACGAGCTCACTGCCCCTGAGCGCAGCCTGCCCATCCTCAAGGGGGCCCTCTCCACGGGTGGCCAGCTCTCCAACTTCCTGGGCGTCCTCGCGGGCTCCCCGGCGGTTCTTCGCGCCTACGCGCGCTTCCGGTCCGAGCTTCGCCACGGGGCTCTTCCGCTGAAGACCCAGCAGCGCATCGCTCTCGCGGTCGCGCAGTACGACGCCAGCGAGTACTGGCTGGCCACGCTTCAGCGCACCGCGCGGGAGGCCGGCCTCGGGCTCGACGAGATCGCGCTCGCACGTGACTTCGAGTCGCGCGACGAGGCCGAGGCCGCGCTCCTGCGCTTCGTGCGTGGCCTGCTCGAGTCGCGTGGCAGCACGCCGCCGCTCCACCTCCACGAAGAGGCGCGCGAGGCGGGCTGGAGCGACGAGCAGATTCTCGAGGCCGTCGCACATGTGTCGCTCGGTCGCTTCAGCACACTCGTCGCGGCGTCGAGCGACGTACCGAAGGACGGCTCGCACGAGGAGGGCCGCCTGCAGCAGGCTGCTTAGACGGTTGATT
>JAICJV010000116.1 GCA_025928265.1 Thermoleophilaceae bacterium | reverse complement strand
GTCCCGAAGGACCGGCGACGGTCGAGCTTGGACGCGATCTGGCAGGGCTCCGAAGAGCCCCTTCAAAATCGCACACGCTGTTGAGTTTTCAAAGACCGTTGGCGCTCCCGGGCGGGGTCTCCGCCCGTTGCGCCCTCCGAGGGCCTGAAAAGGGCCTCTCGAGAGAGGCCCAGGGAGTCTAGCGGACGCCTTGCGACGATCCTAGTTCCTGTCCTGCTCCCGGTCGGTCTTCTCAAAGGCCATCGAGGGATCGGGGAGTATAGCCCTCGGGAGGACGGACGACAACGACTCCGGGCGCGGCTTCAGCCCGCCGACGCGCCGTTCGCGCGGAAGCGCTTGTGGCGCCGCTTGCCGACCTGCAGGACGCGGCCGTCGAGGCGTTCCGCGGGCAGGTCGAGATCGCCGCCGCCGAGCTGCTCGCCGTCGAGCCGCACGCCCCCGCCGGCCAGCAGCCGCCTGGCCTCCGAGCTCGACATTCCGAAGTGCTCGCGCAACAGTGCCGGCAGGTGCACCGGGTCGGTGTCCGGCAGCGACGCCTCCTCGATCTCGTCGGGCAGCGCGCGCTCCACGTGCAGGCGGTCGAAGTGCGCCTCCGCCTCGCGAGCCGCGTCCTCGCCGTGGAAGCGCGCCACGATCGCCCGCGCCAGGGCCCGCTTCGACTCCACCGCCGGCCGGTCCCGGTCGAAGCCGCCGCCGAGCAGCAGCTCGTAATAGGTCGGCATCACGTCGTCGGGCACCCGCATGACCTTCCCGAACTGCTCGTCCGGGGCCTCGGTGACACCGACGTAGTTGCCCTGCGACTTCGCCATCCGCTTGACGCCGTCGATGCCCGGCAGAATCGGCATGGTGACCGCGACCTGCTCGGGGACGTCGTACGCGGACTGGATATCGCGCGCAAGGAGAAGGTTGAACTTCTGGTCGGTGCCGCCGAGCTCCACGTCGGAGCGCACAGCGACCGAGTCGTATCCCTGCAGCAATGGATAGAGCAGCTCGAGGATCGATATGGGCGCCCCGGTCGAGTAGCGCTTCGCGAAGTCGTCGCGCTCGAGGATCTGGGCGACGGTGGAGGTCCTGGCCAGCCGGAACAGGTCCTCGGCCGGCATGTCGAGCCATTCCCCGTTGAAGCGCAGCTCGGTGCGCTCGGGATCGAGCACGGTGAACGCCTGGCGGCGGAAGGTCTCCGCGTTGCGATCGATCTCCTCGGGCGACAGCATCGGCCGCGTGCTGGAGCGCCCACTCGGGTCCCCCACGCGCGCGGTGTAGTCCCCCACGATCAGCACCACCTGGTGACCCGCGTCCTGGAACTCGCGCAGCTTCTGGAGGACGACGACGTGGCCGAGGTGGATGTCCGGCGCCGTCGGGTCGATGCCCAGCTTCACGCGCAGCGGCCGGCCCTCCCCCAGCTTGCGCTCGAGTGCGCCCTCGGGCAGGGCGTCGACCACGTTGCGAAGCAGGAACTGGGCCTGCGAGTCCGTCATGGGCCCAATGCTAGGATCCGCAGCCGCCGGACGGGCGTCCGGTAGCCGCCAGTCAGACCCCGCCGCCCACCGTAGAACGTGCGCGTCAACCGCCGTGCGGGGCGCGCCGAAGGCATGCAGGAACCCGCTCCGCCAATTCCTTTCAAGCCGCCACGAAAACGCCGCCTGCGCGCGAGCGACGGCAATGGCGCGAGCGAGAACGGCAGCGGCAACGGCAGCTCCAACGGCGCCGGACCGCACCGCACGAAGCCGAAGGTCAAGAAGCTGCGCGTGGCCCTCGTGGTGCTCGGCCTCTCCGGTCTCGCTCTGATCTCGACGATCTTCGGGATGATGATGGCCGTCGCGCACGAGCTGCCGGCCCTCGAGGCGCATGCCCAGCTTCGCGCCGCCAAGAACTCCACGCTCCTGGGCGCGAACGGCGAGACGATCGCCAAGCTCACCGGCAACGAGAACCGCATCATCGACTCGGACGAGCAGATCTCGCCGAACATCAAGAACGCGGTCATCGCGATCGAGGACAAGCGCTTCTACGAGCACAAGGGCGTGGACCTCCAGGGCATCGCGCGCGCCGCCTGGAGCGACATCTCCGCCGGCCACGCGGCCCAGGGGGCGTCGACCATCACCGAGCAGTTCGTCAAGAACTCACTCGCCGCACAGAACGACCGCACCGTCTTCCAGAAGCTCCGCGAGGCCGCGCTCGCCTATCACCTCGAGCACAAGTGGTCGAAGCAGACGATCCTCGACGAGTACCTGAACACGGTGTACTTCGGCAACGGCGCCTACGGCGTGGAATCGGCGGTGCGGACCTACTTCGGCGGCCCCGACCGTCACTACGCGCCGGACGAGCGGATCGCCAACAACGTCTCGCCCGCGCAGGCCGCGCTGATGGCCGCGATGATCGCCTCGCCGAGCGGCTACGACCCGCTTCAGTTCCCCACGCGCGCGCGTGAGCGGCGGGACCTGGTGCTGCGCAACATGTACGACCAGCAGATGATCACCGCCCAGGAGTACCAGGAGGGGCTTCAGGAGGCGATGCCCACGCGTCAGACCGTGGCACCGCCGGCGATCAACTCCACTCAGCCGTATTTCTCGAGCTGGGTGACACAGCAGCTCGTGGACCGCTACGGCTCGGGCCGCGTGTTCGCAGGCGGCATGAAGATCACCTCGTCCCTGGACCCGGGGCTCCAGCGCGCGGCCGAGAACGCCATCAACGGGCGCCTCGCCGGTATCGGACCGAGCGCCTCACTCGTCGCGATCGACAACAAGACCGGCGAGGTGAAGGCGATGGTGGGCGGCAACGACTTCAAGAATCACCCGTTCAATCTCGCGACCAACGGCCACCGCCAGCCCGGCTCCTCGATCAAGCCGTTCATCCTCGCGGCCGCGCTCCAGCAGGGGATCGGGCCCAGCTCGATCTGGAACTCGGCGCCCGTCAGCTTCCCCGTCCCGGGGTCCAAGCACGAGCGCTTCGTGGTGCACAACTTCGAGAACTCCTACAGCGGGCCCACGACGCTCGCCAACGCGCTGATCCACTCCGACAACTCGGTGTTCGCCCAGGTGGGTCTGAAGGTGGGCACTCGCAGGATCGCGCACATGGCGGAGAAGATGGGCGTGCGGACGAAGGTGTCGACCAACCCGGCCATGGTGCTGGGCGGTCTGAAAGAGGGTGTGACACCGCTCGACATGGCGTCCGCGTACTCGACGATCGCGAACCGCGGCAAGCACATCTCGGGCACATTCGCGCCCACCCCGATGGGGCCCGTGGCCTACACGAAGGTCGAGCGCGGCGACACGACCGAGAAGAACAAGATCCGCACGAAGCGAGTGTTCTCGACCGCTGAGGGCGAGACGCTGCGCGAGATGATGCACGCCGTCGTGATGAGCGGCACCGGCGTGAAGGCGAACGTGACCGAGTGGGCCGCCGGCAAGACCGGCACGACCGAGAACTACGGCGACGCGTGGTTCGTCGGGTTCACCGATCGCTACACCGTCGCGGTCTGGGTCGGCTACCCCGACAAGCTCAAGTACATGAAGACCGAATACCACGGCGGCCCCGTCGAGGGCGGCACATTCCCGGCCGAGATCTGGCACGACTTCATGACGTCGGCGATCGCGATCTATGCCCAGCGCCACCCCGACGCCAAGACGACCGAGACCACGACCACGCCCGCGGCGCCCGTCCCGAGCGCGCCGGCCCCCACCACACCGGCTCCACAGCAGACGCCGGCGCCCGCGCCGAACGGCGGTGGCGGCAACCCGACCCCGCCGCCCGCTCAGCAGCCGCAACAGCCCGCGACGCCCGCGCCGCAGCAGCCCGCGCCCGGAGGCGGGACCGGTGGTGGCGGGACCGGCGGCGGTACAGGTGGCGGTGGCACCGGTGGTGGCGGGACCGGCGGCGGTGGCGCTGGGGCCGGCGGAACCGGCTAGTTACGCGGCGGCCGCACGCCGCGCGCGGCGCAGCGACTCCGGCAGCGGCTTCGACACGTATGCGGTGCGCGCGGCATCGACGAACCGCCACGGGAGGTCCACGGCCTTGGTGATGCCGATGCGCACGCCCTCCACCGTCTCCGGCACGTAGTCAGCGCGCGGGAGAAACTCGATCGGTCCGCCGCCGGTGAGCGGTGTGCCGTTCAGGTCGAGCCAGATGCCCAGGGCCTGGGTGAGCTTGCCCGGGCCGGAGCACAGCAGCCGCTCCGAGTCGAGCCCGCGGCGGCGGCGCATGACGTCGAGCCCGTCGAGCGGCTCGAGCGCACGGATCAGCACCGCGGCGCCCGTGCCCTCTGGCTCGCTCACCGCGTTCAGGAGCGCGTGGATCCCGTACGAGCGGTATACGTACGCGACGCCGGGCGGCCCGAACAGCACCTCCGTGCGCGGGGTGAGCCCGACGAACGCGTGGCAGGCGGGCTCCTCCTGGTGGTAGCTCTCGACCTCGACGATCCGCCCGGCCGTCTCGCCGTGCCGGACGACGCAGCCCACGAGGTCGCGGGCCACGTCGTGGACCGACCGGTCGTAGAACGCGGCGCTGCGCGGGTCGCCTGTCAAGCCGCGGTCGCCTCGCGCAGGGCGGCGCGGGCGCGGCCGATCTGCTCGCGCACCCGCTCGAGCGAGGTGCCGCCCTCCGAGACCTTCGATTCGAGCCACGCGCCCTCGGACAGGACGTCGCGCAGGCCGCCGTTCAGCTGCGGCGCGACGGCGGCGACGTCCTCGTCGCTGAGCTCGGCGAGTTGCTTGCCCTGGTCCACTGCCGAACGAACGAGCGACGCCACGATTCCGTGAGATTCGCGGAACGGCACGCCACGGCGCACCAGCAGGTCCGCGAGGTCGGTGGCGGCGAGGAAGTCGTCGCGCGCCGCCTCCTCCATGCGGCGGCGGTCGAAGTGGAGCTCGCGGAGCATCTCGCGCGCCACCTGGAGCTCGAGCTCGAGCGTGTCGACGGTGTCGAACAGCCCCTCCTTGTCCTCCTGGAGGTCCTTGTTGTAGGTGAGCGGCAGCCCGTGCAGCACCCCGTGGAGCGCGCTCAGATGTGCGGTGATGCGCGGCGCCTTCGCGCGCAGGAGCTCGGCGGCATCGGGGTTCTTCTTCTGCGGCATGATGCTCGACCCGGACGCGAACGCATCCGAGGGCTCGCAGAAGCGGAACTCCTCGCTCGACCACAGCACGATCTCGCCGCCGAGCTGCGACAGATGCGTCGCGCACGTGGCCGCGGCGCTGAGGTAGTCGAGTACGAAGTCGCGGTTCGAGACGGCGTCGATCGAGTTGGGCGCCACCGAGCCGAAGCCGAGGTCGCGGGCGACGGCGACACGGTCGGTGAGGAAGTTGACGCCCGCGAGTGCGCCGGCGCCGAGCGGCATCGCGTCGCTGCCGCGCATGCAGAAGTCGAAGCGGCCGACGTCGCGGTTGAACTTCCAGAACCACGCGAGCAGGTGGTGCGAGAGGTACACGGGCTGGGCGCGCTGGAGGTGCGTGTAGCCCGGCAGCCGCCAGTCGAGGTGCTCCTCGGCGCGCTGGAGCAGGACGTCCATCAGCGACGCGAGCAGCTCCTTGGCGCCGAGCGCGTGGGCACGCACGAACAGCGCCACGTCGGTCGCCACCTGGTCGTTGCGCGAGCGAGCGGTGTGGAGCTTGCCCCCGGCGGCGCCGATCAGCTCGATCAGGCGCCGCTCGATGGCCATGTGGACGTCCTCGTCGTCGGGGCGGATCTCGAACCTGTCGGCGTCGATCTCCTCGCGGATGTCCGTGAGCCCGCGCTCGATGGCGTCGAGATCGTCGGCGCCGATGATGTCGCGCGAGGCGAGCATCCGCGCGTGGGCTCGCGACAGCTCGAGGTCGTAGGGGGCGAGCCGGAAGTCGAACGCCACCGACGAGTTGAGGCGCTGGAAGAGCGGATCCTGGGGGGAGGAGAAGCGGGCCATGAGCGCGGCAGTCTACGCCGGGGCTGCTAATGGCCGCTGATGCCGTCCGCGATCGCTGCCACCTGTACCGCCAGCACCATGCCGAGCAGGTAGAAGCTCACTCCCCAGCCCGCCAGGGCGTTGCGTGAGTGCGGGTACAGACGCGAGTCCGGCTTGCGGCCGATCGAGAGCAGCACGGGAACGAGGCAGACGAGGCCGGCGGCTATGAGGCCGTAGCCCAGCCAGCCCGTGACGAGGTAGCGGGGCTCGACGTGAAAGTCGCCCGCGATCGCCGCGATCGCACGGTGCCAGAGGACGATCGGCAGCGCCGCGGCCGCGAGGAATCCGGCCAGGCCGACGAAGCGCGCCATGCGGCGAGCGCGCCGCTCGCGCTCCGCACGGTAGGAGCGGACGCTCTTGGGCATGCATACATTGTGCCGATGGCTTCCACTCTGGTGACCGGCGCCACCGGCAAGGTGGGCAACGCGGTCGCGCGGGCGCTCCATGCGCGCGGCGACCGCGTCCGCGTGCTCGCCCGCGACGTCGAGCGCGCGAAGGCTCTTCTGCCGGACGGCGTCGAGGTCGTGCGCGGCGACGTGACGGACCCGACGTCGGTGGCGACGTCGGTCGCCGGATGCGGGCTCGTGTTCAACGCGATGGGCATCCCGGAGCAGTGGCTGCGCGATCCGGGCGAGTTCGATCGCGTGAACGCGCGCGGGACGGAGAACGTGGTCCGCGCCGCGCGCGAGGCCGGCGTGCGGCGCGTGGTGCACACGAGCACGATCGACGTGTTCGAGGCCGGGCAGGGCGAGCGCTTCGACGAGACGCGTCTGGCGCGCGCCCCGAAGGGCACCGCCTACGAGCGCTCGAAGCAGCGCGCGGAGGAGCTGGCCCTCGCGGCGCGCGATGGCATGGAGCTCGTCTTCGTGAACCCGGCCGCGGTCTACGGGCCGGGGCCCGGTTTCTCACTTGACGAGCAGCTCATCGAGCCGGTCGCACGGAAGAAGCTGCCGGCGCTCACGCCGGGCGGGATGGGCGTGGTGTTCGTGGAGGGCGCCGCGCGCGGGCACCTGCTGGCCGCCGAGCGCGGCCGCGACGGCGAGCGCTACATCCTCTGTGACCGCCACGTGACGCTCCTCGAGCTGGCGCGGACGGTGAAGCGCGTGGCCGGCGGGGGCCGCGTGCCGCCGGTCCTGCCGGTGCCCGTGGCCCGCGCGCTGGCGGCCGCAAGCGAGGTGGCTGCGCGGCGCCTCGGCATCCCGCCGCTGCTTGCGCGCGGCCAGCTCTACTTCCTGCTGTGGAACGCGCAGCCCGACTCGTCGAAGGCGCAGACCGAGCTCGGCTGGGAGCCGACGGCGCTCGAGGACGGGATCGCCGCGTCGCTGCGCTGATGCTCGTCCGCCCGGCGGAGCCGCGCGACGACCGAGCGGTGGCCGCGCTGATCTACGAGACCGCCGCCGGCCGCTTCGACCACTTCGCGGGCGATCGGGACCGTGCGCTGCGGCTGCTCCGCGCCACGATCGCAAAGCCCGGCAACGACACGAGCCGCGACGGAATCGTGCTGGCCGAGCTCGACCACCAGATCGCCGGAATCGTGGCGATGTTCCCGATGGCGGAGGGCGACAAGCGGCGGCGTCGCTTCAACCGGGCCGCGATGCGGCGGCGCGCCCCGTGGCACTGGCCGCGCCTCATGCGGCTCGAGCGCATGGGCGAGGAGCTCGATCCCGATCCGCG
>JAICJV010000062.1 GCA_025928265.1 Thermoleophilaceae bacterium | reverse complement strand
GGTCGACTTCCGGAACGCGGTCATCATCATGACCAGCAATCTCGGCAGCCCGGTCATCGCCCGACTGGCCGAGCAGGGCCAGCCCGAAGAGCAGATCCGGCGGGCGGTCATGGACGTGCTGAAGGCCGAATTCCTGCCCGAGTTCCTCAACCGAATCGACGAGGTCATCGTCTTCCACAAGCTCCAGAAGGACGAGATCCGGGAGATCGTGGAGCTGCTGCTCAAGCGGATCCGCGAGTCGATGGCCGAGCGCGAGCTCTCGCTCAACCTCTCCGACGACGCGCGCGACCTCTTGGTCGAGAAGGGCTGGGATCCCGCGATGGGTGCCCGTCCGCTCCGCCGTGCGATCCAGCGCTACATCGAGGACCCGCTCGCCGACGAGGTGCTGAAGGCCAGCGACATGGTCCCCGGCGCCACGGTCGAGGTGGACGCGGTCACCGAGAAGCCCGGCGAGGACGGCAAGGAGAAGGACCCCGAGGTCAAGATCACGATCCGGGCACCCGAGCGCAAGCGCGAGGCTGTCGGTGTCGGCGCCAAGGGCGACGGCGGCGGCGAGCTGCCGGAGGGTTCCTCCGGCCGCGACGACCTGCCGGACGAGCCCGAGGTCCTGCCGGACGTGCCGGACGTGCCGCCCGCCTCCGAGGCGAGCGACGACTGACCCGGTCGAGATAAAGGTTCGGGAGAACGGGCCCTATCGCCTCAAGGGGCCCGTTCGCCTGATCGACGCCGACGGCAACGAGTACGACCTCGAGCCGCACATGAAGAACGGCACGATCGCGCTCTGCCGGTGTGGCGGCTCGACGACCAAGCCGTTCTGCGACGGACGCCACTCCGAGCGCGGGTTCCAGGGCGCCGAGCGCGCCGTGCGCGACGCGGACACCTAGAGGGAGTGGGTTCCGGGTAACGAAGAGATACGGGCTCGGCCGGCGTGATGAGCCTCCGCCGGCCGAGCACCTTTCTTCCTATCGGCGTATCCGCGCCACGGTTTGAGCGCCCGAAAGCGCCAGAAGCGCGACGATCGTGACCCACGTCACGACTCTGCCCTCCGGGCTGAAGCCGTTCGCCGCGAGCAGCCAGACCAGCAGCACGACCGCGAAGGCGGCATTGAGTGCGGCGACCGCGCTGAGCACCGTGTCGGTGATCGTCTCGTTCTTGACCAGCGTCGCCAGGATCAGCGCCAGCACGTACAGGGCCAACGCGAAGAGGGCGATGACGAGGTCGCTGGCGGGCGCGGGGAAGTCGCGGTTGTCGATGTCCGCGTAGGCCACGCCCATCAGTAGGACGGTCGCGAGGATCACCTCGAAGCCGGCGTCCAGCATGATCACGGCCTTGCGCACGGCGAGGACTCTAGGGCGAGGAATCGTCCGCGCGCGGGGGGCGAGATCGTCCGCTCGCGGGCTTAGCCTCGTGGAATGCCTCCCGCCACCGTCTTCGTCTGCTCGAACTGCGGCCACGACAGCGCCAAGTGGCACGGCCGCTGCCCCGGCTGCGGCGAGTGGAACACGATGGTGGAGGAGCGCCCTGTGGCCGCGCCTGTCGCGAAGCGGTCGAAGCGCGCTCTGAAGCCGGTTGCGCTCGCCGAGGTCGAGGCACCGAAGCTGAGGCGCTTGAAGACCGGGATCGGCGAGCTCGACCGTGTGCTGGGCGGCGGCCTCGTCCCGGGATCGATGGTGCTGATCGGCGGGGCGCCGGGCATCGGCAAGTCGACCATCACCGGCGGCGCGCTCGGGAACCTCGCGGGCGCGGGGCGGCGGGTGCTGTACGTGTCGGGCGAGGAGTCGGCGGCGCAGGTCAAGCTGCGCGCCGAGCGGCTCGGCCCCGACGCGCTCCGGGTGCCGATCGTGGCCGAGACGGACCTCGAGGCGGTGGAGGCCACGATCGAGGCCGAGTCGCCCGAGGTGTGCGTCGTGGATTCGGTGCAGACGCTTCATTCAAGTGCGCTGTCGGGCGCGGCGGGGTCAGTCGGCCAGGTGCGTGAAGTCGCCGGCCGGCTGACCCGCATCGCAAAGGAGCGCGACGTCGCGATCCTGCTCGTGGGGCACGTGACCAAGGAGGACGCGCTCGCCGGCCCGCGCGTTCTCGAGCATCTGGTGGATTGCGTCCTTCAGTTCGAGGGCGAGCGCGAGCGCACCTACCGGACGCTGCGCGCCCTGAAGAACCGCTTCGGCTCCACGAACGAGACCGGCGTCTTCGAGATGCGGGAGAACGGCCTGGTTGAGGTGGCCGACGCGTCGGCGCGCTTCGTCG
Source organism: Thermoleophilaceae bacterium (assembly GCA_025928265.1). Classification (GTDB taxonomy): domain Bacteria; phylum Actinomycetota; class Thermoleophilia; order Solirubrobacterales; family Thermoleophilaceae; genus JAICJV01. The sequence continues at coordinate 14,917 of JAICJV010000062.1, read as the reverse complement.
GCGAGGCAACGCAGGGGCCGGGCTCGGTGGTGCTGTGCGCGATGGAAGGCAGCCGGCCGCTCCTGGTGGAGGTCCAGGCGCTGGTGGCGCCCACGTCGCTCGAGCCACCGCGGCGCGTGGCGAACGGGATCGACCGGAACCGGCTGTCGCTGGTGATGGCCGTCTTGTCGCGGCACGCCGGCATCCAGCTGGGCAACGCCGACGTGTTCGTCAGCGTGGTGGGTGGCGTTCGGGTCGACGAGCCGGGGGCCGATCTGGCGGTTGCCCTGGCCATTGCGTCCGCGGCGCGCGGCGTGGCGCTGAGCGATGGGGAGCGGCCGCTGGCCGCATTCGGCGAGATCGGGCTGACGGGCGAGCTGCGGCACGTGGGGCACCCCGATCGGCGCCTGGCGGAGGCGGCGAAGTTCGGCCTCTCGCCGGTGCTCTCGCCCGAGGGCGAGGCGCGCACGCTGCGCGCCGCGCTGGCGGCGGCGCTGGGCGGCGCCGATCGGCCCTCGCGGGCTGCGGCGTAGGCGTTTAGCCGCCGGCTCCTGCGAGGCGAACGTCCATTTCTGCCACAGGCCAGGGCCGGAATCCGACGTTCGCCCCGCCGCACAACGGCCCGCAAATCGCGCTCCAAAGCGGAAAACCGCCCGCAAAAAGGGGACACGTGCCGTACAATGGATGGAATGCAGTCTCACCCTGGGGATGACCTGACAGATCTGGAGCAGCGTCAGGAGCCCCGGTTGGTCCGGGCGCTCGAAATGGTCGCCCCGGGCACTGCACTGCGCGAGGGGATCGACAACATCATCCACGCGCGGACCGGGGCCCTGCTCGCGATCGGGGATACCGACGAGCTCTCGTTCCTCTACTCCGGCGGGATCAAGCTCGACATCGACTACACGCCCGCTCTGCTCTACCAGGTGGCGAAGATGGACGGGGCGATCATCCTCTCCTCGAACTCCACCAAGATCTGCTGGGCGAACGTGCAGCTGATGCCGGATCCCACGATCATGTCGCTCGAGACCGGCACCCGCCACCGCACCGCGGAGCGCGTCTCGAAGCAGACCGGCGCCCTGGTCATCGCGATCTCCCAGCGGCGTGACGTCGTCTCGATCTACCTCGATGGCGCCAAGTACATGCTCGAGGACATCCCCAACGTCCTCGCCAAGGCCAACCAGGCCCTCGCCACGCTCGAGAAGTACCGCAGCCGGCTCGAGCAGGTGGCCACCCGACTCACCGCGCTCGAGTTCGAGGGTGGCGTGACCCTTCACGACGTGCTCACCGTGCTCCAGCGCGCCGAGCTCGTCACGCGTATGGCGGTGGAGATCGAGCGCTACATCGTCGAGCTGGGCACCGAGGGCCGGCTGATCGAGATGCAGCTCGAGGAGACGATGGTGGGCGTCGCAGCCGACAAGGCCGCCCTCATCCACGACTACATCGCCGACTACTCCGAGGACGGCTTCGCGCTGGTGCTCGACTCGCTGGCGCGCCTGCCGCACCAGGACGTCCTCGACTTCGGTCGCCTGAGCGAGCTGCTCGGCTACGACCGCAAGCTGAACACACTTGATCATCCCGTCTCGCCGCGCGGCTACCGGATCCTGGGGCGCATTCCCCGCCTTCCGAAGCTGGTGATCCAGGCGATCGTGCGTGAGTTCAACGGGCTGGACGAGATCCTTGCCGCCACCGACTCGGAGCTGGAGAGCATCGAGGGCGTCGGGGACATGCGAGCAAAGGACATCCGCGAGGGCCTGCGCAGGCTGCAGGAGATCAACCTCGTGGACCGTTACCTACAGACCTGAACCGACCAATCAGACAGAAGGAGGCCACCATCTCTGAAGAGTTGGAGACTGAAATCGAGGACCTGGACCTGGAGCGCGAGCTGCCCGTCGAGGAGTACGCCATCGGGGACAACGTGGTGTACCCCCATCACGGCGCCGGCAAGGTGCTCAAGAAGGAGATGAAGACGGTCCTCGGTGAAGAGCGCGAGTACCTCACCATCAAGATCCTTCACAACGACATGACCGTCATGGTCCCGTGCGAGAACGCAGCGAAGGCGGGGCTTCGCCGCGTCATCGACGACGAGGCCGTAGCGAAGGTCATGTCTGTTCTGCGCGACGACGTCAGCCAGATGCCCAAGAACTGGAACCGTCGCTTCAAGCACAACCGCGACAAGATCAAGACCGGCGACGTGTACGAGCTGGCCGAGGTCGTCCGCAATCTCGCGATCCGCGAGAGCGAGAAGGGCCTCTCGACCGGTGAGAAGCAGATGTACACGCGCGCCAAGAAGATCCTGGCGTCGGAGCTGATGTACGCGCTGGAGATGGATGAGGGTGAGGCCGAGGAGCATCTCGACTCGGTCATCATCGACGCCCACACAGAGCGCAACGGCGCCGCCGTCTAGCTCCAGACAGACGTAATGGCGGTCGTGGGAATAGTCCCGGCCGCCGGCCGCGGTGAACGCCTTGGGTCCGATGGGCCCAAGGCGTTCGTCGCTTGTGGGGGCCGGCCGCTCGTCGAGTGGAGTCTGGACGTGCTCGAGGAGGTGTGCGACCGCGTCGTGATGGCCGTGCCCGAGGGCTGGGATACCGACCCGGATCACGTCGCCGGCGGGGCGGTGCGCTCGGCGTCGGTCCGGGCTGCGCTTGCCGCGGCGCCGGAAGCGGAGATCGCCGTGGTGCACGACGCCGCGCGCCCGCTCATCACGCGCGAGCTGGCCGAGCGCTGCGTCGACGCCGTGCGATCCGGCTGGCAGGGCGCGATCGCGGCGGGCCCGATGACCGACACGGTGAAGGAGGCCGACGCGAGCGGGCGCGTGCTGCGCACGCTGGACCGCTCCGTGCTGTGGCGCATCCAGACGCCGCAGGCGTTCGACGCCGAAACGCTGCGCCGCGCGCTCGACGTGCCCGACGAGGTGCTCGCGGCGGCGACCGACGACGCCTCGCTCGTGGAGGCGGTCGGCGGCTCGGTGTGCATCGTGGAGGCGCCGCCCGACAACATCAAGGTCACCACTCCGCTCGACCTGGAGTTCGCGGAGGCGCTGCTGCGCGCGCGCTCGTAGCCTTCCGCGCGATGCTCACCGACTACCACGTCCACCTGCGCCGGGACGGAGCGGAGCACACGGCCGAGGAGGCGTTCACGACATCGAATGCCGAGCGCTACCAGGAGGTTGCGGCAGAGCGCGGCGTACAGGCGCTGGGCGCCTCCGAGCACGTCCACCGCTTCCGCCAGGCGCTCGAGGTCTGGCAGCACCCGTTCTGGCAGGACAGCGCACGCGACGACCTCGACGAGTACTGCGAGTTCGTCCGCAACGAGACCACACTCGCTCTCGGCATCGAGGCCGACTACATCGCAGGCGCCGAGGACCGGATGGCGAACCTGCTCGACGCGCGCGATTGGGACTACGTGATCGGCTCCGTGCACTTCATCCAGAACCGCGCGATCGACATGCCAGGCGAGTGGGACATCTGGCGCGGCTCCGACCCGGACAAGGTCTGGCGGCGCTACTTCGAGACGCTCGGCGAGGCCGCGCGCACCGGCCTCTACGACATCATCGCCCACCCGGACCTGGTCAAGGTGTGGGGCGAGGACGGCCCGCGACCCGAGCGTGACCCGCGCTTCCACTACGAGGCCGCGATGGACGGCATCGCCAGCTCCGACGTGGCGATCGAGGTCTCGACTGCTGGGCTGCGCAAGCCCGTCGAGGAGATCTATCCCGCGCGCGCCTTCCTCGAGATGTGCCTGGAGGTGGGGCGGCCCGTGGCGCTGTCGTCCGACGCCCACACGCCGAACGACCTGGCGTATCGCTATGACGAGGCGCTCGAGTATCTCGACTCGCTCGACGTGCGCGAGCTCGCCGTCTTCGAGCGCCGCCGGCGGCGGATGGAGCCGATCGGGTGACCGCGCGCTCGGGGATCGGCTACGACTCGCACCGCTTCGCCGAGGGCCGCAGGCTGATGCTCGGAGGCGTGGAGATCGAGTCCGAGCGCGGCCTCGCCGGCCACTCCGACGCCGACGCTCTCACGCACGCGATCATCGATGCGCTGCTGGGCGCCGCCGGGCTCGGTGACGTGGGCCAGCACTTCCCCGATACCGACGAGCAGTGGCGCGACGCCGATTCGCTCGCGCTGCTCGCCCAGGTGTGCTCGTTTCTCGAGGAGCACGGCTGGCACGTCGTCCATGTCGACGCGACGGTCATCTGCGAGGCGCCCAAGCTCGGGCCCTACCGCGACGACATCCGCACGACACTCGCCGAGAGCATCGGGCTCCACCCCCTGGAGGTCAACATCAAGTTCACGACGAACGAGGGGATGGGCGCGATCGGCCGCGGCGAGGGCATCGCCGCCATGGCGGTCGCGACCGTCGAGCGATGAGCCGCGACATCCGCATCCAGGACACGCTGACGGGCGAGGAGCGCCCGCTCGAGCCGCGCGACCCCGGGAAGGTCGGCATCTACGCGTGCGGCCCCACCGTCTACGCGCCCGTGCACGTGGGCAACGCGCGGCCGTACGTGGTCTTCTCGCTGTTCAAGCGCTTCCTGGAGCACGAGGGCTACGACGTGACGTTCGTCGCCAACGTCACCGACGTGAACGACAAGATCTACGACGCCGCGCGCGCGGCGGGCGTGCCGAGCGAGCAGCTGGCGCGCGAGATGACCGCGCGCTACCGGAGCGACACCGATGGGCTGAAGCTCGGCCGGCCGGATGCCGAGCCGCTGGCCAGCGAGACGATCGCTCCGATCATCGAGCTGATCGGTGACCTGATCGACTCGGGCCACGCGTACGTGGCGGGCGGCGACGTCTATTTCGACGTCGGCGCCTTCCCGGAGTACGGGAGGCTCTCGAACCGCCCGCGCGAGGAGATGCAGCAGGGTGAGGACGACGCGACGTCGCTCAAGCACCATCCGCAGGACTTCGCGCTCTGGAAGGCGCACAAGGAGGGGGAGGACACGGCGTGGGACGCGCCGTGGGGGCGCGGCCGCCCCGGCTGGCACATCGAGTGCTCCGCCATGGCCGAGGACATCCTGGGCCTCGACTTCGACGTGCACGGCGGCGGCTCCGACCTGATCTTCCCGCACCACGAGAACGAGATCGCCCAGACCGAGGCGGCGCGCAACGAGCAGCTCGCGCGGCTCTGGATGCACAACGGGATGCTCCAGTTCGGCGACGAGAAGATGTCGAAATCGGTGGGCAACATCCGCACGCTCTCCGGCGCCCTCGACGAGTTCGGCCGCGACGCGCTCGTCATGTACTTCGTGCAGGGGCACTACCGCCAGCCGATCGACTTCTCGGAGCAGGCGCTCCAGGCCGCTGCGCGCGCCGTGCAGCGGCTGCGCGACTTCGGCCGACGATCATCCCCCGCCCACCCCGAGCCCGAGGCGATCGGGCCGTACCACGAGCGCTTCTTCGAGGCGCTCGCCGACGACTTCAACACGCCCGCGGCGCTTGCCGCGCTGTGGGACTGGGTGAACGAGGGCAATCGCCGCCTCGACGCGGGCGAGGAGGTCGGGGCGGGCGAGAAGCTGCGCGAAATGCTGTGGACGCTGGGCCTCGACAACCTGCTCGAGGCAGACGGCGCGGTCGACGAGGAGGCGCAGCGGCTGATGGAGGAACGCGAGGCAGCCCGCGCGGCGAAGGACTTCGCCACCGCGGACGCGCGCCGCGATCAGCTGGCGGAGCTCGGCTGGCAGGTGCGCGACACGCCACAGGGCCCGCAGCTCGTGCCGCTGAAGACGTGATCGTCTACGGGCGCAACGCGGTGCGCGAGGCGCTGCGCGGGCGGCGCAGGGTGTCGCGCGTCTGGGCCGCGAGGAACGCGGCGCGCGAGCCCTGGCTGGAGGCGCCGCGGATCGCGTCGGCGGAGGAGCTGACCGAACTGTGCGGCTCCCCCGACCACCAGGGCGTGTGCGCGGAGGCGGGGGAGTATCCCTACGCCGAGTTCGCCACGCTCCTGCAGTCCGACGACGCGCTGGTGGTGGCACTCGACGAGGTGCAGGATCCGCAGAACCTGGGCGCGGTGTGCCGCGTGGCCGAGTGCGCCGGCGTGGCGGGAGTCGTGATCCCCGAGCGCCGGTCGGCCGAGGTCACGCCGGCGGTGTGCAAGGCGTCCGCGGGCGCCGTCGAGCACCTGCCGATCGCGCGGGTGCGCAACCTCGCCGACTACCTCGGGTCGGCGAAGGAGGCCGGTGCGTGGGTGTACGGGGCGAGCGCCGAGGACGCGGTGCCGTACGACCAGCCCGATTACCGCGGGCGCGTGGTGGTGGTGTTCGGATCGGAGGGTCGTGGGCTGCGGCCGCGCGTGCGCGAGGCCTGCGACCAGCTCATCGCGCTGCCGATGCGCGGGAGGCTCGAGTCGCTCAACGTGAGTGCGGCCGCATCGGCTGTCGTGTACGGGATCTTGCAATTTCGCGACCGACTGGTTGACACCGCTCCATAACGCCGCAATACTGCCGCGCAACGTAAGGCTGGAGTAAAGCTTTAGACCTTTTCTAATCCCGCCCTCCAGCCTTGCGGAAAACCTAGTCGCCCGGGCGCTTACCAGGGGAGGTAAGTGGCGCCGCTAACCAACTCCCGTCGCGGTGTTCCGCAGCGGAGTGGAGGAGAAGCCGTGCCAGCTGCCGCCTCGTTGCGCACCCAGACTAACGCTCAAGCTGAGCTTGACGATCACTATCTAGTAGCTCTCGCCAAGACGGGAAAGCGCGACGCGTACGACCGCATCGTCCGCCGCTACTACGGATTCGTCCGGCTGAAGGCCTCCTCGTACTTCCTGATCGGCGGCGACGCCGACGATCTCATCCAGGAGGGGCTCGTCGGCCTCTACAAGGCGGTGCGCGACTACCGCTCGGACCGCGAGTCGAGCTTCCGCAACTTCGCCGAGCTCTGCATCACGCGGCAGATCATCACGGCGGTGAAGACCTCCACCCGCAACAAGCACGCACCGCTGAACCAGTACGTGTCGTTCTCCGCCACGCCGGCAGCCACCGGCGATTCGGAGCCGACCCTCGACGAGGTCCTGCCCGGGCCGACCGCACACGACCCGGTGAACCAGGTGATCTCGAGCGAGGAGCTCCATTCGCTGGTGGCCTGCCTGTCGAGCGTGCTGTCGGAGCTCGAGAGCTCGGTGCTGTCGCTCTACCTCGACGGCCACTCCTACGAGGCGATCTCGGAGCGTCTCGCGTGCGACACGAAGACGGTGGACAACGCGCTCCAGCGCGTGAAGCGCAAGGTGGGCGCGCATCTCGAGTCGCGTCGCGTCCCCGCTTAGGGGTACAGAACGCAAATCGTTCGGACCGTGCGCGGCCTGCGCCCGTCGGGCCGGCAGCTGTTGTCGGTCCTCCGATTTCCGACAAGGTGTCCCCAGGCTGGGCTAGAACAGGCGTCCAGCCGTTGACCAGCTAGGCACAGGCACGCCCGCTTTCCGGCCGATGCGGATGGCGGGCCATGGCTCGTCAGTCCGCTGCAACCACGCTGGTCATCGCGCTGCTCGCCATCTTCGGGCTGATGGCGGTTGCCCTCACGCAGCGCGCCCGCTCGCAGCGCACGCAGCCGAGGGTCGCGCCCGCCGCGGCCGCCGCGCCCGTGCAGGTCCCGACCCGCCGGCTCAAGCCGATCGCGCGGGTCGCGCCGCCGCCGCGGATCCCCAGCTACACGGTCCTGCGCGTGAGCGGCAACGTCCAGCTGCGCTCCAAGCCGCACGGCCGCGTCCTGGCCAGCGTCGGCCGGGCGACGCAGTTCGGCTCGCCGTCCACGCTCACGGTCGGGGCCCGGCGCGGCGACTGGGTCGGGGTGACGAGCACCGACCTGCCGAACGGCAAGCTCGGCTGGGTCAAGGCCGACAAGTCCACGCTCGTCCCGCAGCGCACGCGGATGGCGATCCGCATCGACCTCTCCAAGCGGCGCCTACAGCTGGTCAAGGGCCGGCGCGTGGTCCGAACCGCCACGGTCGGGATCGGCCGCCCCGGCTCGCCGACGCCCACCGGCCGCTACTCGATCACCGACAAGCTCTCGGGCGCCGCCTACGGCCCGTACTACGGCTGCTGCATCCTCGCGCTCTCGGGCCACCAGACCAACACGCCCGCGGGCTGGCAGGGCGGCGACCGCCTGGCGATCCACGGGACCGACAACCCGGCATCGATCGGCGTGCCGTCGTCGGCGGGGTGTCTGCACGCGGACGCCGAAGATTTGAAAGCGCTCATGAAGCGCGTCCCACTGGGCACTCCCGTCTTCATTCAGGCGTAGCATCCGGCCGGTGATCGGTCGAGGGGTCGCGATTGCGACGATCGCAGCGACGCTGGGATTCGCTGGGAGCGCTCAGGCGCTCGAGTACACGACGCCCAAACAGCTGCCCCAGTTCGCGGGCGGCGAGCCGTCGCTCACCTTCGACCCGAACGGCAACGGCAACGTCTTCGTCACGGCGCCGCAGGGCGTCCCGGCAATCGCCGGGGCCGCGCTGAGTGGCACGGCGGCCAAGGGAGTGGGCTTCTGGGGATCGCACGACGGCGGCCGCACCTTCCCGGAGGTGCTCAACACCGGCAGCGGCAACGGCGGCGGCGACTCCGACGTGGAGGTGGCGAACGACGGCACCGTCTTCGTCGCGGACCTCGAGGCGACCGCGGCTGCGATCTGCACGTCGCATGACCACGGCAAGTCCTTCCCGGACTGCGACACGCCGGTCGCGACGAACCAGCAGGGACCCGAGAACGACCGCGAGTGGCTCACGCACGGTCCGAAGGGCGAGCTCTACCTCACCTACCACGACTTCACCGCTGGCTTCCCGATCATCGAGAAGTCGACCGACGGCGGCCAGACGTTCGCGCCCTGCGGCACGATCATCGACCCGAACGGCCCGGCGGCTCAGACCTACACGCCCTCGGGGGGCACGCTCGTCTCGAGGCCCGTTATCGGCCGCGACGGCACGATCTACGTCGACTTCACCACACCTGACCAGACCTCCTCGCCGGTCGGCGCCGTGCTCAACCACCTCTACATGGCCGCGAGCCCTCCGGGTGGCTGCGACGGCACCACAGTCTTCAAGAACACCGTCGTCTACCAGAACGCCGGCGCCGATCTCGGCAAGATCTTCCAGGCCGAGGGAATCGACGGAGCGGACCACCTCTACGTGGTCGCGGCGGGCAAGACGACGGCCAACCAGACGAACACCAACCTGTGGCTGTTCCGATCCGCGGACCGCGGCGCGCACTGGTCGGCGCCGATCCAGGTGAACCCGCCCAACCTCAAGGCCAACGTGCTCCCGTGGGTCGCGGGCGGGCGCGGCGGCGACGAGCTGGTGGCCGGCTGGTTCGGCAGCGAGGCGTCAGGCGACCCGAACGACGCGAAGAACGTGTGGCGCTACTACGCGGCCACGAGCTTCGACGGCGGCGAGTCGTTCCAGTACGCGACCGTCACCCCCGACCCGATCCACTACCAGGACATCTGCACGCAGGGCATCTTCTGCGGGCTGATCCCGGGGCAGCCGGGCAACCGCAACCTGGCCGACTTCTCGACCGTGGCGGTCGACCCGGCGAGTGGCTGTACCGCCATCGCGCTGCCGGGCGATCCCGAGAACCACTCGCCGGGCCATCCGGACGACGACAACTTCAGCTCGCACGCATACGTCGCACTACAGAAGTCGGGGCCGTCGCTCAGCCCGTCGGGCGCGCCGTGCGACGGGAAGCCGAAGATCTCGGGCGCGGTCGGGCTGTCGTCGCGCAACTCGGTGTGCGGCGACCGCGTGGCGCCGCGGTCGAGCATCAGCCGGCGCCATCTGCGCGCCAGCCGCCGCCGCCTGTTGCTGAGCGGCCGGACGATCGACCGGGTGTGCAACACCGGGACATCGAAGAGCGCCTTCCACGGCAGGGTCGCGCGCGTGACCATTTCGGTGTGGAAGCACAGCGGCAGGCGCTGCCGGTTCCTCACGCGGAAGGGGCGCCTCTCGAAGGCGCGCTCGTGCCGCAAGGCGATCCGCATCCCCGTGAAGGCGCGCTACCTCGGTCGCCGCACCGACAAGACGGCGTGGAGCTTCCGCCGCCGCGTTCACATCCCGCGCGGCGTCTACACCTTCGCCGCGCGCGGCACCGACGCCCTCGGACATCGCGAGACGCGGCGGCGCCACTACAACACGGCGACCAAGCGCGTCCGCTGACGCGTTACCGTCGCGGCATGCGCCGCGCTCATCTACTCGCCCTCGCGCTGCTCGCGTCGCTTGCCGGCTGCGGCGGGTCTGACTCGCCGAGCCCGACCCTGAAGACCGTCTCGGTCCCCACGCAGACGCAGGCCACGCAGACGCAGACACAGCCGGAGACGCAGACGCAGGCCACGCCGACGACCACGACCACGACGACGACGGCGCCCGCGGAAGCTCGCGACGAGGCTCTTGCGAAGGTGAGCGCCCTTGGCTACAACCCCGTCGACCCGTCGCAGTGGAACGAGACGCAGACCCTGCGCGTGCTCGTGGGCGTTCGCAAGGACTCGGGCGACGGCTATGCGAGGCGCGCTTTCTTCTTCGTCGGTCGCCGCTATATCGGGACCGACACCTCTGACGACAGCGCGGGCATCCGGGTGGACGGGCAGAGCGACACCACGATCACGCTCGCCTATGCGCTCTACGGACGGGGCGACGCTCTGTGCTGCCCCGGCGGCACGGGCTCGGTCCGCTACCAGTGGAACGGCTCGAAGCTGGTGCCGCTCGACCCGATCCCGCCCGCGTCGAAGCGCCGCTAGCCGGTGCGGCCCGCCGCGGCCCTGCTCGCGCTCGGGCTGCTGGCGGGATGCGGTGGCGGTGACGCGCAGCCCAGCCTCCCGACGAGCGCGCCATCGGTCGGTCCGGATGCGCGCTGGCGGCCGCCGTCGCTGTCGCACGCCGTCGCGGCCGCGCGGCCGGTCCGCGGGATGCGCTGCGAGCGCCCCGGGCCGCGCCGCTTCGGCGCCCACCTCGAGCTGTTCGCGGCGCGCCGCGTGGTGATCGTGGCCAGCGGCATCGGCATCGCGCCTCCTCGCGTGCGCGAGGGCGCCTACGTCCGCAGCGGGCGCTGCTCGTATCCGCTGCGCACGCGCGAGCCGACGGGCGTGATCGAGGTGGCCGGCGACGGGCGCACCTACACGCTGGGCGACCTCTTCGCGCTGTGGGGCCGCCCGCTCGGGCCGGATCGCCTGGCCGGCTTCCGCGGTCCGGTCGAGGCGTACGTGGGCGGCCGGCGGCGCGGCGGCGATCCCCGGACGATCCCGCTCACACGCCACGCGCAGATCGTTCTCGAGGTGGGCGGCCACGTGCCGCCGCATCCGCGCTACCGGTTCCCGCCCGGCCTGTAACGTGGTCGCGCGAATGCGCCGCGCGCTCGCAACAGCCGTGCTGCTCGTCGCGCTCGCCGTCCCGTCCGTCGCGCAGGCCGACGGCGACCCAGCGAGCGATGTGCTCCTGCTCCAGGACTCCTACCTGCCGTACCAGCCGGCGGTCCCGAAGCCGGTGTCGAACGCGCTGAACTCGACGCTCAAACAGCTCCGCAAGAGCGGCTTCCCGCTGAAGGTTGCGGTCATCGCATCGAAGACCGACCTCGGCGTGGTCCCGCAGTTTCTCGGCCGCCCGCAGCCCTACGCCGGCTTCCTCGAGAGCGAGATCGCGTTCAACAAGCCCAAGCAGCTGCTCGTGGTGATGGAGAACGGGTACGGGACCGCCGCGATCAAGCCGAACATCGCGAGCGCGATGACCAAGGTGCCGAAGCCGAAGTCGAACAGCGCCGACGACCTCGGGCGCGCGGCCATCGACGGCGCGATCGCGCTCGGCACGGCGGCCGGCCATCCTGTGCCGAAGCCGAAGCTGCCCGCGAGTTCGAGCGGCGGGGGCGGCGGCACGTCGCCCGCGATCATCTTCGGCGTTCCGGTGCTGCTGCTCGCCATCGGCGGCGCCCTCGCCACGCTTCGGGCGCGGCAGACGAAGCGCGCCACTTCCTAGGATGCCGCGCGTGACCGGGTCTCGTGCGTGGATGTTGCGGCTGGCCGCGCTCCTGAGCGTGGGCGCGCTCGGCGTGCATCAGCTGCGCTATCTGATCGCCTACGGCGGCGATGCGCGTTCCGCGCTCGCGGCTCAGAGCCACGGCTACCTCGTCCCGCTGGCGCCGCTCCTGGCCGGCCTCGTGGTCGTCGTGCTCGCGGAGCTGGTCGCCCGGGCCGCCCGCGGAGGTGCGCCGGCACCGCGGTTCGCGCCGCTGTGGGCGGGCGCGTCCCTCACGCTGGCTGCGGTCTTCTGCGCCCAGGAGGGGATCGAAGGCGCACCGATCGGGACGCATGGCGGCTGGGTCGCACTTCCTCTTGCCACCGTCATCGGGCTCGGCATAGCGCTCCTCATGCGCGGTGCCACCAGGCCCGCCCGCGCCGCCGGGCGCCCGTGGCGCCCGCCCGCCGCGCTCCCGTGGCCGCCGTCACCCGCCTTCTCGCTTCTCTTCCAGGTTCGCGACCGAGCGCCGCGCACATGCGCCGCGCGCGGGCCCCCGGTGCCGGGTTCGTAGCTGCCAAACGCCCAAACCGGAGGTATTCCATGTCGAAAGCGACACGCGTCGCGCTGTCCATGGCGGTGATCGTCATCGCCGTCGTCGTCTTCATCATCGTCAGGCCGTCGGGCAACGACTCGAGCACGACCACCAGCAGCAACTCGCCCGCCACGACCTCGCCGGCCACCACGCCCGGCAAGCCCGCGAAGCCGGCGATCCCGGTCGTGCGCGTGCAGAACGCCAAGCCTGTCGGCGGCATCCAGGAGCTGACGTTCAACAAGGGCGGCACGGTCCAGTTCAAGGTCGTCTCGGACACCGCGGACGAGATCCACGTGCACGGCTACGACTTCCACAAGGACGTCGCGCCGGGGCACCCGATCACGTTCAAGTTCCCGGCGAAGATCGACGGTGAGTTCGTCGTCGAGCTCGAGGGCCGGGGCGAGCAGATCGCGTCGCTGAGGGTCAACCCATGACGCGTCGCGTGCTGGTGGTCGCGGGCCTGGTGCTCGCGGCCGCCGTTCTCGTGCCGCCGATCGCGAGTGCGCACGGACTGGTCGGCCGCACCGACCTGCCGATCCCCACCTGGCTCTTCGGCTGGGCGGCGGCAGTCGTGCTGGGCGTGTCGTTCGTCGCGCTCAGCATGCTGTGGCAGTCGCCGCGCCTGCAGCATCCGCGCGAGCGCCGGCTGTTCCGCATCCCGAGGATCGTGGACGTGATCTGCGGCGTGATCGCGATCGCGTGGTTCGGCGTGGTCGTCTACGCGGGCTACGCGGGCGTGAACACGCCGACGGCCAACCTCGCACCCACTTCGATCTACGTGATCCTGTGGGTGGGCGTGCCGGTGGCGAGCCTGCTGTTCGGCGACGTCTTCCGCGCGTTCAACCCGTGGCGCTCGCTGGCCGTCGGGCTCCGCTGGCTCTCACGCGGGCGCGGCTGGCGCACGCTGCCGTACCCCGCGCGCGCCGGGCGCTGGCCGGCGGCGATCGGGATCGTGGCGTTCGCGTGGCTCGAGCTGAACTACGTGCACAAGACCGACCCCGCCAAGCTGGCGACGATCGCGATCGCCTACGCGGTCGTGCAGCTGATCGGCATGGCGATCTACGGGATCGACGAGTGGAGCGACAACGCCGACCCGCTGGGCGTGTACTTCAACCTGTTCTCGCGCCTTTCCGTGTTCGAGCGGCGGCCAGGCGGATCGCTGTACGCGCGGCCGCCGCTGTCCGGGGCGCCGCAGATGCCCGCGGTCGCCGGCTCCACGGCGCTGCTGGTGGTGGCGATCGGGAGCACCACGTTCGACGGGTTCTCGAACGGACCGGTGTGGGCGTCGCTGGGACCGGATCTCACGGACCTGTTCGGCGGGGGCACCGTGGGCATCGAGCTTGCGGGGACGGTCGGGCTGATCGGCTGCATCCTCGCGATCGGCGGCTTCTATCGGCTCGGCATCGCCGGCATGGAGACCGTCGGGCGCGGCCACGACTCGCGCGACCTCGCTCGCCGCTTCGCGCACACGCTGATCCCGATCGCGTTCGCGTACCTGCTGGCGCACTACTTCTCGCTGCTCGTCTACCAGGGCCAGGCGATGAAGTACCTGGTGTCGGACCCGCTCGGCAACGGCTCGGACCTGTTCGGCACCGCGAAGCAGGGGATCGACTACTCGGTCATCTCGAGCACCGGCATCTGGTACGTCCAGGTGGCGGCGCTCGTCTGTGGCCACGTGGCGGGCCTGACACTGGCGCACGATCGCGCGCTGTCGATCTACAGCAACGTGAAGGAGGCGAGCCGGTCGCAGTACTGGATGCTCGTGGTCATGGTGGGATTCACGAGCCTCGGCCTGTGGCTTCTGTCGGTCATCGGGGCCCGGTGAACGTCTAGCGTTCGCGGCGCGCCGGGGTAGCTCAACTGGAAGAGCAGCCGCCTTGTAAGCGGCAGGTTGAGGGTTCGAGTCCCTTCCCCGGCTTTCGCCGGCTCAGCCCACGTTGTGGTTGACGACCTCGACGTTGTGCCCGTCCGGGTCGAGCACGAACGCGCCGTAGTAGCCCGGGTGGTAGGCCGCGCGCTCGCCCGGCGCGCCGTGGTCCTCGTAGCCCGCCGCGAGCGCGGCGGCGTGGAACGCGCGCACCGTGGCGTCGTCGCGCGCAGGGAACGCGAGGTGGATGTGCTCGGTGAGCGGACGCTCGTCCCGGACGACCGAGAAGCTGTAATCCAAGCCGGACAGCTGCACGCGGCCGGGCTCGTCGTGCGTGAGGCGGAGCCCGGCGTGCGGAGCGATCGTCGTGTAGAAGCGCCGGGAGGCCTGCAGGTCGCGGACGCGCATCCACAGGTGGTCGATGCAGCCGTCGGGCACGGCGTCATCGCGGTCGGCATGGACAGCCTCGACGCTGTTGCCGTCCGGGTCGACCAGGAACGCGCCGTAGTACGTCGGGCCGTACTGCGTTCGCGGCCCCGGCGCGCCGTCGT
>JAICJV010000008.1 GCA_025928265.1 Thermoleophilaceae bacterium | reverse complement strand
GGGCGCTGCGCTCGAGCGCAGCGCTGATCTCCCCCATCCCGCCCACCGGTACTCGCCAGCGTCCGTCGCCGCGCCCGATCACGTGGTAGAGGAAGCAGCGGTTCTGGCGCAGCGACTGCTCGCCCGTGCCGGCGAACGTGCCGATCAGCCCGTCGGTCGACACCACCCCGCGAACGAGACCGTCGGAGAAGCGCTCGCGCAGTGTCTCGGCCAGCGGGCGCTCCACGAGCGGTCCCCACGCCTCCGCCATCAGCCCGCGCGCCTGCGCGCGCGTGGGCAGCGGCTCGGTGAGCGTCGGGAAGAGGCGCTGCGCCGCACGACCGGTCATCGCGTAGAAGTCGAGCCAGGCGCGGTGGTCGGCACCGAGCGACGCGGCGCTCCGCTCGCTCGTGGGCGGGTCGTCGACGATCAGGCAGCCGCGCTCGTGCGGCGCGCACGCGCTCACGCGGCGGGCGCGCAGCTCCACGTCGATGCCGAGGTCGCGCGCGATTTGCTCGGGCAGCAGGCTGACGAGGTACGAGTAGCGCGACACGCGCTCGGGCCTGCCGGGCCACGGCGCCTCGCTCACCGCCGCGCCCCCGGTGTGCCCGAGCCGCTCCAGGACAAGCACCCGCATACCCGCCAGGCCGAGGTAGGCGGCGGCCGCCAGTCCGTTGTGGCCGGCGCCGACGACGACCGCGTCGTAGGCGCCGCTCACGCGCCGAAGCGCAGGGGCAGCCGCTCGAGGCCGTAGATGCCGTTGGGGCTGCCGAACTCCGGCTCGCCGTCGAGCCGGAGGCCGGGCATGCGGCCCGGCAGGTACGCGAGCGCCTCCTGCATCTCCGCGCGCGCGAGATTCGCGCCCAGGCAGTAGTGGATGCCCGCGCCGAAGGTGAACGGCTTGTGCTCGCGCTCGGCGGTGATGTCGAACCCGCCCTCGACCCCGTCGTGATTCGCGTTCCAGGCCGACACCATCACGATCGTCCCCTCCGGGAACGTGATGCCGCCGTACTCCACCTCCTCGAGGGCGATGCGCGCGGTGAACGGCGTGATCGGCTCGTAGCGGAGCGCCTCCTCGACCGCCTGCGACGCCAGCTCGGGGCGCTCCGCCAGCAGCGCCCACTGGTCGTGCTCCACCAGCAGCCGGACAGCGTGCGCGAGCTGTGACTGCGTCGTGTCCACGCCGCCCACCAGCACGTTCAGCACCAGGTTCACGAGCTCGACGTCGGAGAGCCGGTCGCCGTCATAGCGCGCCTCGATCAGCTTCGAGATCAGATCGTCGCCGGGGTTCGGGCGGCGCGCCTCGAGCAGCGCGTGCGCGTAGTCGTAGAACTCCGTCACCGCCTGCTCGATCCGCGCGCGCTGCTCGAGCAGGTCGGCGGCGAACTGGCGCTGGATCCAGTTCGACCAGTCGTAGAGCCGCGGCGCGTCCTCGAGCGGCGCGCCCATCACCGTCGCGATCGTCAGCGCCGGGTAGGGCTTGCACACGTCCTCGACCAGCTCGCAGCGGCCGCCGTCGGTGAAGCGCGCGGTCAGATCCTCGAGGAAGCCGCGCATCGCCGGGCGGTAGACGTCGGCGGCACGAGCCGTGAGGGCCGGATTCACGAGATTGCGCAGGCGGCGGTGGTCCTCGCCGTTGATGTTGAGGATGTTGCGCGAGATCTCCTCGTAGAGCGGGCCGTCGGTGACGCCGAAGACCTCGGCCACCTTCATGCCGGGGAAGGTGAGCTTGCGGCTGCGGAGGAAGAACTCGACCGCCTCACGATCGAGCACGATGTAGCCCAGCGGCGACTGCGCGATCCAGCTCTCGCCGTGCAGCTCGCGCATGCGCTCATGGAACCGAGGGCCGCGCAGCTCGGGGTCGAGATAGTCGAACTGCGGCACCTCGAGATCGGTCACAAGAGCCACGCCCGTAACTTAACCGGATGCGTGTTTTCGTCGCAGGCGCCACCGGCGCCATCGGAAGACAGCTCGTACCGCTGCTGCAGAGCGCGGGCCACGAGGTCTCCGCGCTCGTCCGCGACCCCGCGCGGGCGCCGTCCGGCGTGCAGGCGCTGCGCGGCGACGCGCTCGACCGGGCGTCGGTCATGGACGCGATGCGGGAGGCCCGGCCGGACGCCGTGATCCACGAGGCCACGGCGCTCCCCGGCTACACGAACCCGCGGCGGATGAGCGCGCAACTGCGGCCGACGAGCCGGCTCCGGACGGAGGGCAGCGCCAACCTGCTCGCCGCCGCCGAGGCCGCAGGTGCGCAGCGATTCATCGCCCAGAGCATCGCGTTCGCATACGCGCCCGCCGGCCCGGCCGTCGTGGACGAGGACGCTCCGTTGAACGTCGACGGGCCGCGCCAGCTGCGACCGGTGGTGCTCGCGGTCGCCGACCTCGAGCGGCAGGTGCTCGACGCCGGCGGTGTGGTGCTGCGCTACGGCTGGTTCTACGGGCCCGGGACCTCGCTCGAGCGCGGCAGCGCCTACGCGAAGATGGTCAGCCGGCGGATGTTCCCGCTGGCAGGCAGCGGCGACGCGCTGTGGTCGTTCATCCACGTCCGCGACGCGGCCGAGGCCACCGTGGCCGCGCTCGCCGTCGACGGCCCGCGCGTCTTCAACATCGTGGACGACCATCCCGCGCCGATCCGCGAATGGCTGCCCGAGTACGCGCGGCTGCTGGGCGCCCCGCCGCCACGGCACGTGCCGATGTGGCTGTGGCGGCTGGCGACCGGGCCCGCCGGCGCCGGCGGCATGGAGGGCCAGCGCGGCGCGTCGAATGCCCGCGCACGCGCGGCGCTCGGGTGGGCGCCGCGCTACGCGGACTGGCGCGGCGGCTTCGCCGAGCTGCTCGCGTGAGCGCTACGCCGTCACGAGCGCGTCGCGCTTCTTCCCGACCCCGTCCATCAGCTCCCTGAACGAGGCGGCGAACTTCTCCACGCCCTCGCGCTCGAGGGTGTCGGTCACGTCCTCGTAGGAGATGCCGATCTCCTCGAGCTTGTCGAGCAGCGCGCGAGCCTCGTCGACGCCTTCCTCGAGCGTGTCGCCGCGCACCTGGCCGTGGTCCTGGAACGCCTCGATCGTCTCCTCGGGCATCGTGTTGATCGTGTTCGGGCCGATCAGCTCCTCCACGTACAGGACGTCGCGGTAGTCGGGGTTCTTCGTCGACGTCGATGCCCACAGGCAGCGCTGCGGCGTCGCGCCCCTGGCCTGGAGGCGCTCCCAGCGCTCGCCCTGGAAGACCTCCTTGTAGGTCACGTATGCAAGCTTGGCGTTGGCCACCGCGATCTTGCCCTTCAGGTCGTCGTGACCGCCCATCTCGTCGAGTCGCCTGTCCACCTCGGTGTCCACGCGCGAGACGAAGAAGGACGCGACGGACGCGATCGACGCCGGGTCGCCACCGTCGTCGATCAGGCGCTCGAGCCCGCGCACGTAGGCCTCGGCGACCTTGCGGTGGCGGTCGAGCGAGAAGATCAGCGTGACGTTGATCGGCAGGCCGCGCGCGATCGAGTCCT
Organism: Thermoleophilaceae bacterium; assembly: GCA_025928265.1. Classification (GTDB taxonomy): domain Bacteria; phylum Actinomycetota; class Thermoleophilia; order Solirubrobacterales; family Thermoleophilaceae; genus JAICJV01. The sequence goes on along the minus strand of JAICJV010000008.1, from coordinate 64,450 downwards.
CGATCGCCTGCACGCCAGGCTCGGTGGCGGGGATCTTCACGAACGCGTTGGGCTTGTCGACCGCCTGGTTCAGGCGGATGGCCTCGGCCAGCGTGGCGTCGGCGTCGCCCGCGAGATTCGGGTCCACCTCGATCGACACCCAGCCGTCGCGGCCGCCGTCGGGTGATGCCTCGTCCCATACGGGACGCAGCAGGTCACAGGCGCGCTTGACGTCCGAGATCGCCAACTGGAGGAATACCTCTTTCGGATCCTGCTCGCGCTCGAGCACATCGCGCATCTGCTCGTCGTAGGCGTCGCCGGACGACATCGCCTTCTGGAAGATCGTCGGGTTGGAGGTGACGCCGGCGACGGCGTCCTCGCGCATCAATCGCTCAAGAGTGCCGCCTTCGAGCAGGTCGCGTGAGAGGTAGTCGATCCAGACGCTCTGGCCCCGGTCGGAGAGCTCCTGCAGCGGTGTCTTGCTCATCTCGGCTTCTCCTCTGTCGCTCTATTTCTCTCCACCGAATTCAAGCAGGGCCGCCCGAGCGCTCCAGACGGCCGGCGAGCTGCTCCATGCCGCGCTCGCGCGCGGCGCGGGCGCCACTCTCGAAATCCGTATCCGTGTCGGGCGGCAACTCAACCTCGATCGTCCGCAGGGTGGCGATGTCCTTGAACGTCCGCAGCTCGTCCGCCTGGTCGCGCAGCGCACCTGCCACGCGCGCCGGCCGCTCGCGCGACCACGCCGCCAGCGCCGCCTCGAGCGACTCGTGGCGCTTCAGAAGATCGGCGGCCGTCTTCTCGCCGATCCCCTTCCCGCCCGGCAGGCCGTCGGACGGGTCGCCGCGCAGCGCGATGAAATCGGGCACCAGCTCGGGCGGCACGCCGTAGCGCCGGCGAACCTCCGCCGGGTCGACGTCCTCGACGCCCTTCGTCCCGGTCTTCACGTACAGCACCGTCGTGCGATCGCTCGCGCACTGGAACAGGTCGCGGTCGCCGGTCAGCAGGAGCGCGCTGCCGCCGTCGGCCTCCTCGGCGACCGCGTAGGAGTGCAGCAGGTCGTCGGCCTCGAGGTCCGGCGTGTACGCCCAGAACCAGCCGAGCGACTCGAAGAACTCCGGCGCGGCGTCGAACTGCGGCGCCAGGTCGTCCGGGACCGGCGGCCGCTCGCCGTGGTACGGCGGATACGCCTCGGCGCGGTAGTCCGCCGCGTCGGGTCCCGAGGCGAGCACCACCGCGCGCGGGCCGCGGTCCGCCACCACGCGCATGATCATGTTGAGCGCGCCGAGGAGCGCGTTCACCGGGCGCCCGGACGCGTCGGTGATCGTGGTGGGCAGCGCGAAGAACGCGCGGTAGAGCAGCGACGGCGCGTCGACTACGAGGAGGGGGCGGCGCTCAGTCATCGTGCTCGGAGCCGTGGTGACTCGAGTCGTCGCTCCCAGAGGAGTCGTCGTGGTGGTGCGGCGCCGTCTGGGTTTGGGTCGGCGCGGAGGGCGCCGGTGCCGGGGCCGGTGCCGGGGCGGGAGCTGTGGGAGTGACCGGTGGCGGCGCCGCGACGGTGGGTTGCTGTTGGGGCCGCGGGCGCCGCCGCTTCGGCTTCGCCGCCGGCTTCGCCTTCCCGGCCGGCGTGGCCGCGGGCGTCAGCCGTGCGCCTGCAGAGACCGGCTCGTTCGTGAGCCCCACACTCGGCTTCGCGAGCTGGCCGGCCGCGTAGGAGACGCCTACCGCGATGACCAGGCCCGCGACAGCGAGCGCCGTCCACATCCAGGTTGTGCGCTTGAGCTTGAGCCTCATACCTCGTCCCCCGAGGCTACGGAGTCGAACGTGATCGAGGCCCGCGCGCCGCCCTCCGGCCGATTGCCGATCGACGTCCGCGCGCCCCAGCGGCCCATCAGCTCGCGCGCGATAGGGAGTCCCAGCCCTGTTCCCGCCGGCCCCGAGCGCCCGGCGCGGCCGCGATGGAAGCGCTCGAACACCGTCTCCTCCTCGCCCGGCGCCAGACCGGGTCCGCCGTCGATCACATCGAGTCGCCCGGGCGCGGCTAGGACCCGCACGCCGCTGCCGCTCGGCGAATAGCGCAACGCGTTCTCGACGAACACGTCGAGCGCACGGTCGAGGTCCGCGCGCGCGGCGGTCACGCGGCCGCTGCCGTCGCCGGACGCGCACGACAACTCGATGCCCCGGTCGGCCGCGCTCTGCGTCCACCGAGCCACCGCCGCACGCGCCGCCTCCGCCACGTCCACCGGCTCCGCCGGCGCATCGCGGCCGCCGGCGGAAGAGAGCAGCAGCAGCTCGTCGACCATCTGCGACATCCGGTCGACCTCGCCGAGCGCCGCGTCGAGCTCCTCGCGTACGGACGGGTCGCCGTGCGCGACCGCGTCGGCCTCCTCCAGCCGCAGCCGCAGACCCGTGAGCGGCGTGCGCAGCTGATGCGACGCGTCGGCCACGAACTCGCGCTGGGCACGCAGCGCACGCGACAGGCGATCGGTCATCTCGTTGAACGAGCGGGCAAGCGAACGCTGCTCGCTGGTCCCCTCCACGGGTGCCCGCCGGTCGAGGTCTCCGTGCGCGATCTCGCCGGCCGTGGCCTCGAGGCGCCGCAGCGGGCGCGCGAGCTGCCGCGCGATCAGCGACCCGGCGACCAGGCCCAGCAGCAGCACGACGGCGGCTATCAGCACGAGCCCGAGAATGGAGCGGCGGGTCGCGCGGCTCACGGCGTTCACGCTCTGCGTCACACGCACCGCGCCGATCACCTTTCTGCCGCTCAGGATCGGCGTGGCGGTGGCGAGCAGGTCCTCGCCGAGCGTCTGGCTGTGGCGCGTCTGCTGGAAGCGGCGCGCGTGCAGCGCCGCGGCGATTTCCGGCCGCGCCGCGTAGCTCGTGCCGATCTCCCCGGCACCCGCGCTGTCGGCGATCAGGGTGCCGTTCGCATCGACCACCACCACGCGGCCGCGCACCGAGTCGCCCGCCGTCGCGACCAGCGCCCGCAGGTCGGACCGGCTGCGGTGAACGAGCAGGTCCGCGGCGGTGGCGGCCACCACGTCGGCCTGGCCGCGCGACTGCAGCCGCACCTCCTCCCCCTGTCGTGCCGACAGCGAGAAGCCGAGCGGCACGGCGAAGGCGATTATTGCCAGCAGCAGGACGTACGCCAGCGCCAGCAGCAGGCGGCCGCGCAGGCTTACGGCGCGAGCTCCTCGGGCGAGCTGAAGCGGAACCCGACGCCGCGCACGGTGTGGAGGTAACGCGGGGCCGTGGTGTCGTCACCGAGCTTGCGGCGTAGCCAGCCCACGTGCGTGTCGAGGGTCTTCGTCGACCCGAACCAGTTTTCGTCCCATACGCGATCCATGAGGTCCTCGCGGGAGACGACGTTGCCCGCGTTGCGGACGAGCTCCGCGAGCAGGTCGAACTCCTTGCGCGACAGTTCGAGCGGCCGCGCCGCGAGGGTCGCGCGGCGTGCGCCGAAGTCCACCATGAGGTCGCCGATCGCCAGCGGTTCCGACGGGGCGCCGGCGTCCGACTGCCGCGTGCGGCGCAGCACCGCGCGTATCCGCGCGATCACCTCGCCGCCGCTGAATGGCTTCACCACGTAGTCGTCGGCGCCGATCTCGAGGCCGACGATCTTGTCCATCTCGGTGCCGCGCGCGGTGAGCATCACGATCGGCGTGTCGCCACGTCGTCGCAGCTCGCGCGCCACGTCGCGCCCGTCCGTGTCCGGCAGGTTCAGATCGAGCAGTACCAGGTCCGGCTCGACCCGCTCGGCGAGCGCCAGCGCCTCGTGACCCGTCCGCGCGACGACCGGCTCGAAACCCTCGCGCACGAGGGCCTTCGAGAACGGGTCCGAGATCGACGGCTCGTCCTCCACGAAGAGGATCCGGGTGGCCATTCAAGGGCCACTCTAGGGGTAGAGCTGCGCGCCGGAATCCGCGTCGAATACTGATATCGCTGCGGAAGGACACGACTCCGCGGCCTCGATCAACAGCTCCCGCGGACCGTCACCCACGACCCGCGCGACATCGTCGACCGCGAACACGCTCGGCGCTACCAGCGCGCAGTCGCCGTGGGCGCTGCACTCCAGCTCGTCAACCTTCGCAATGCATCTCATCGTCATCTCCTCGTTTCAGGTGTCAGGGATTCGAGGCCCTCCTGCACGCGCCGGCGCGCCCGCGACAGCGCCCGCGGCCGCCCCACCAGGAGCGCCGCGACGGGAACGCCGGCCTTCGTGAAGAGGGCCTCGAAATCACGACCGCCGGGATCGCCGTCGATGGCGATCCGATCGGCCTCCTCCGCGCGACCGACGTACTGGACGCGCACGCCGTGCTGGTCGCTCCAGAAGCTCGGCAGCGGAGTCCGCACCGGCTCGAGCCCGAGCATCGCGCGCGCGGCGTCGGCACCCTGGCGGGCCGCGGCCTCCCAGTGCTCGGTTCGCACGTGGCGCGCAAGCGCGGTGTCGTAGGGCCGCGCGGCGTCCCCGGCGGCGTAGATCCCCGGCGCGCAAGTGCAGCCGCGCGCATCCACGCGCACGCCGTTCGCCCCGAGCCCCGTGCCGTCCAGCCAGCGCGTGTCGGGGTCCACGCCGACGCCCACGAGCACGTGATCGCACTCCACCACGACGCCGTCGGCAAGCTCCAGCGCGCGCACCTTCCGGCGGCCGCGCACCCCGGTGATGCGCGCGCCAAGCAGCACGTCGGCGCCCTCGGCGCGGTGGAGCTCGGCGAACCAGCTCCCCAGCGACGCACCGAGGATCCCCATGAGCGGCGCGTCGAGCGCCTCGATGATCGTCACCCAGGCGCCGAGCCTGCTCGCCGTGGCCGCCGCCTCGAGGCCGATGAACCCTGCGCCCACGATCACCACGCGCCTGCCGGGACCGAGCGCGTGGCGGAGCGCGAGAGCGTCGTCGAGGGTGCGCAGAACGCCGGCGTTGGAGTAACCGTCGAGCAGCGGGAGCGTGCGGGCACGCGAGCCCGTCGCCACCAGCAGCGAGTCGAAGCGCAACCGCGCGCCCGACGACAGCTCGAGCCGCCGCCCGGCGAGGTCGAGTCGCTCGGCGCGGGTGCCGAGCAGCAGGTCGATCTGGCGCTCGTCGTACCAGGGCCGCGGCCGCAGCGCCACGGCGGCCGCCGGCATCTCACCGGCGAGCAGCTCCTTCGAGAGCGGCGGCCGGTCGTACGGCGCGTGCGCCTCGGCGCACACGATCCGGATCGGGCCGTCGTAGCCCTGGCTGCGCAGCGTCTCGGTACAGCGCTGCGCCGCCAGGCCACCGCCGGCGATCACGATGCCGTCGCTCATGCCACCGCCCTCCGCGGCGCGGGCCTGCGCAGCATCCTGACGGCGAACAGCACGACGATCGGGACTGCGGTGACGGCCATGAACTCGCGCAGCCACACCGAGCCGCCGTCGGTGCCCGCGCCGAGGGTGTGCACCAGCCCGAGCAGCCAGACGAGGACCGTGGCCCTGTGCATCTTGCGCCACAGCATCGTGCCGATGCGGCGCCGCAGGTAGAAGGTCAGGCCGAGCAGCGCAGCGAGGTAGCCGGCGATGATCCCGAGGCCCGTGAACAGCGGCCGGTACGCCATCGCGAACGGGACGGCGATGCCCTTCACGCCGGGGTGGAGCCACGGGTCGCCCAGCAGCGTGATGCCGTGCACGGCGATCGCCACGAGGCCCGCGAGTGCGGTCTGCTCGTGGATGCGGGCCAGCATCGGCCCCATGCCGCGTTTGCGCACGATCTTCGACGCCATCGTCAGCCCGAGGCCGACGGAGATCGTCACGAGGATCAGGGCGACGACGCCCGACGCGCGGCTCGCGAGCCACCAGGAGTAGTCGGCGGGGTTCACGCGGCCACCTTCAGGCGTGGCGGCGCCACGATCTCGACGTCGCCGTCGTCGTGCACGAGCACGCCGCCGAGCGGCGCGAGCACGCGCCGCGCGGCGCCGGGACCGGACAGGAGCGCCAGCTTCGACAGCGTCTCCGCCTCGAGCGCGCTTGCGCCGATCGCGGTCGCACCCACGAGGCCCGTCCACGCCGGCTCGCCGGTCCCAGGGTCGAGCAGGTGGTGGGCATAGCTGCCGTCCGCGCGCCTCCAGACGCGCACGTTGAGGCCGGACGTCGCGACGCCACCGCCGCTCACCCGCAACGTGTGCACGTGCTCGCCGGTGAGCGGATGCTCCACCTCGATCTCCCACGTCCCGCGTACTGCGATGTCGCCGCCGCAGTCCACAACCACGCGTCGAAACCCGCCGAGGCGGTGCGCCACCGCGTCGGCGCAGAGGCCCTTGCCGGTTCCGCCGGTGTCGATGCGGACACCCGGCGGTCGCCGGATCGTGGCCGCGGCGTCGTCGACGAAGACGGCCTTCCACGTGGCGGCAGGGTTGGAGGAAGCCGGATGGCGGGCGGGCGCGTGCTTCAGCGCGTCGGCCAGCGGTGTCGCCGTCACGCCCTTCAGCGAATCGCGGTAGCCGGCCCGCTCGACGGCGTCGAGCATCGTGGGATCGACGAGGCCGCCCGAGCGCTCCGCCGCCCAGAGGCCGGCGCCCACGGCGGCGCGCAGGAGCCGTGATGCCGGCACCTCGTCGCGCGGGTCCGCATTCAGAGCGCACAGCTCGCTGCCGGGAATGAAGCGGCTGAGTCGTGCGGCGAAGTCCTCGACGAACAGGCGCTCGCGGTCCGCTATCTCGGCGGGCCCGTCGAACAGCAGGCGGACGTCGCTGCCCATCGAGGAGAACGTGGTGTCGTGCATCACGAGGACCTCGTGACGGGGGCGGGCGCCGGCGCCGGAGCCGGGGCCGGAGCCGCGGCAGGGGCTGGAGCCGGTGCGGGGGCAGCCACGGGTGCGGGCGCTGACGACGCAGCCGGCTGCGTCACCGGAGCGGCCGCGGGCGAGGAGCCGGCGACCGCCTGCGGCGCCGGGATCACGTGGACGACCACCCGCCGCTTGATCACGCGCCGGACGACCACGCGTCGCGCCTCGACCTTCGCCTTCTTCGTGGCGGCGTCGCCGAGGGACGGGTCGTGGCCCGCTCGCAGCTGCAGCGAGAGCCCGGCGAAGACGGCGGCGAACGCGGCGCTGGAGCCGAGTACGACAGGCAGGGCTCCCGGGCGTCTACTCATCGTCCCCACCACCTCCGCCGCTCGTGCGCGTGGTCACGGGATGGCCGGCGGTCGGGTGCTTCACCGCCACCGCGCCGCTGGTGCGCGTCACGACGGCCCGGCCCTTGCCCAGCTGCGCGACCTGCGCGCCCGAGCCCAGCGCCGGGTCGTGCCCGGACTGAAGCTGGACGGCCATCAGCGTGAGCACGACGAGAAACGTCGCGATCGTGCCCAGGATGACCGGCAGCGGCCCCGGACGGCGACGACGACGCGCCTCAGTCATCGCCACCCTCGTGCTCGACCTCATGTTCGTGCTCGCGCTCGTGCTCGCCGTCGCCGCTGCCGCTCGACCCGCTGGTGCGGGTGGCGACGTGGCGCGCCGGTGCCGGCGCGGGTGGCGCGGCAGCCACGATCGGGCGCGACGCGGGTGCCGGCGCGGGTGCGGGCGCGACCGCGCGCGCAACGGACGGGGTCGACGGCGCCGAGGCGGCCTGTGGCGCCCGGCGCGGGCGCCGCGGCTTCTCGTGCCTCACGACGTGGACGGTCTGACGGATCGTCTGGGTCCGGACCTCCACGGCCTGCGCCTTCGCGGTCGGCGCCGCGGCCGGCTGATCGCCCGACGCGAGCGCGTAGGCGGCGAGGCCGCCGAGCGCGGCGACGGTCGCGCCTGCGCCGACCTTCGTCTTGATTCCGTTCATCGAACTCGCTCCTCTCGGGTACGAGGTCGATGATCGGCGGCCGCCTGCCAGCGGCCGGCCAAGCTATTTCAAAGCTTTCTCAAAGCCTCAGACGGGCCGCGCGCCGTTGCGTGCGTCACGCCTGTACGCCGACGGCGGCATGCCGTGGTAGCGGCGAAAGCTCTTCGCGAACTGAGCGGGCTGGTGATAGCCCACCCGGGCGGCCACCTGGCGGACGGCCAGCGACTCCGTCGCGAGCAGCGCACGCGCATGGCCCATCCGCACCCGCGCCAGCTCGTCGCGAAAGCTCGTGTCGCCCACCTCGGCGAACGCGCGCTGGAGCTGGCGGCGCGAGGTGGCCAGCGTTCGTGCGACCCCGTCCAGGTTGAGATCGCTCGCGTAATCGCGCGCGATGAGATCCATCGCCTCCCGGAAGAGCTCGTCGCGCCGTTCTGCTGTGCCCTCTCGCATCGCCATCAGATCCGTACGCGGCGCAGATACCCGCTGGATCACTCTTTCCAACCGGGCAGGTCAGCTAGCCGTCATCGAACGGCTGGAGCGGGACACCGTGGTCACGCTCGCGGACGCCCAGCTCATAGACGCCGTGCGAGTCGGTACGCAGCTCGAGCGGGGGCTCGCCGTCGCGTTCCACGCGCAGCTCCATCGAGGCGATCGAGCAGTTGATCGTGTTGTGCTCGCCGCCCGCGGGATCGGCATAGACCCAGCCGACCAGCCGGTCGCGCGGCGCGCTCACCTCCCCGGTCACGACGACACCTTTGCCCCGCAGCTGGAACTCGCAGCGCTCGGGCGACTCGCGCAGCGTCCGCGCGCGGCCGCCGAGCCGGTGTGAGCGGCCGCCGGCGTGCAGGCAGCCGTTTCCGATCCACGGCGTGGTGACCGGGCCGAGCTTGACCTTGCCGATGGCGGCGTCGATCCAGTCCGCGCCCGCGCCGTCGAACGCTATGCCGTGCAGCCAGACCCAGCGCTCCGCGTGCTCGGCGCCCCAGTTGTGCCCCACCATGCCCGGCCAGCGGCTGAGCTCGATCGTCCGGCCGTCCACCGTCACGCTGCCGCTGAACGACGCGGACGGCACCGGGCTCTCGGTCTTGGTCCGCGGGATCGGCGCCGTGTACATGCGCTCGATCGGCAGGTGCCGGAACGGCGGCGCGGCGGGCTCGTACGTCAGGTCCCAGCTCGCGTCGCATTGCTCGCTGCGCGCCGAGCCGGTGGCGCGGCCCGGGCCGAACGTGCTGTCGGCGATCCGTATCCATCCGCCCGCGGGCACGCTCAGATCGTCGAGCGTCACCTTCGACGCGTGCGGACGCGGGTCCCACAGCGTGAACCAGACCGACGCGCGCGGCTGCTGCCCGGGACGCTTGTGGACGGTGTGACGGATCCACACGCCGAGCGGCTCGGACGGGTGGCACGCACGGAGGTAGAAGCTCTCGTAATGCCCGCGCTTCGCTTCGACGTGCGGGAACACGGCCTCGGGCATCGACGCGGACCCTAACGGGTATACGGATGCCCATGCCCGGAGTCCTGCTCATCACCGGTGCCAGCACCGGCATCGGCGCGGCCACCGCGCGTCATGCGGTGCGCGACGGCTGGCGCGTGGTTCTTGCCGCGCGCTCGGAGGACAGGCTGGAGTCGCTCGTGCAGGAGGTCGGCGAGCCGAACGCGCTCGCGGCGCGCTGCGACGTGACCGAGTTCTCCGACCAGGAGCGCCTCGTGTCGCAGGCCCTCGAGCGCTTCGGGCAGATCGACGCCGTGTTCGCGAACGCAGGCTTCGGGGCCAAGCGCGGCTTCCTCGAGGAGACGCCCGAGTTCTGGCGCGAGATGGTCCTGACCAACGTGCTCGGCGTCGCGTACACGATCCGGGCCACGCTCCCGCACATCCGCGAGCGGGGCACGGGCCACTACGTGCTCACGAGCTCGGTCGCCGGGCGGCGGGCGCTTCCCGGGTCGTTCTACTCGTCGACGAAGTGGGCGGTGACGGGCATGGGCGAGTCGCTGCGCCAGGAGATGCGTGCCGCCGAGGCGCCCGTACGCGTGACCGTCGTCGAGCCGGGGATGGTCGACACGCCGTTCTTCGACAACCGCCCGTCGGACGCGCTCGAGCCCGACGACATCGCGCGCGTGGTGATGTTCGTGCTCGGCCAGCCGGAGCACGTGGACGTGACCGAGATCCTGGTGCGGCCGACCTCGCAGGCCTCGTAGCACGCCCTACGCGTGCGCCCGCGCCTCCCACGCGTGCACGGCCGCCGGCAGATCGTCCGCCGGCACCGGGCGCGCGATCAGAAAACCCTGTGCCAGGTCGCAGCCGAACTCCGTGAGCGCCTCCAGCTCCGCCTCGCGCTCGACACCCTCGGCCACCACGTTCAGCCCCAGCTCTCGTGAGAGGCGGACCAGCGAGCGGACGATCGCCTCGTCGCCACGGCTCGACATCATCCCGCCCACGAACGAGCGGTCGATCTTGAGCGTGTCGATCGGCATCTGGCGCAGCAGCCCGAGCGACGAGTAGCCGGTGCCGAAGTCGTCGATCGCGAGCGAAGCGCCCAGTGCTCGCAGCCCGGCCAGCACGCCGGACGCACCGCGCGGGTCGACCATGAACGCGCTTTCGGTGACCTCGAGCTCGAGCGCGTCCGGCGGCAACCCCTCGCCGGCGAGCACCCGGGCGATGTCGTCGGCGATCTCGAGATCGAGCAGGTTCGCCGCCGAGAGGTTCACGGCCATCCCCAGCTCGAGGCCGTTCGCCCGCCAGCGGGCACAGTCGCGTACCGCGATCTCGAGCACGTGCAACGTGAGGTCGCGGATCAGGCCGCTGCGCTCGACGTGCGGGAGGAACTCCCCAGGTGCGACGAGCTCGCGGCCGCGTCGCCAGCGTACGAGCGCCTCGGCGGCGACGATGCGGCGCCCATCGACCGCGAGCTTCGGCTGGTAGTGAACCTCGAGCTCGCCGGCGCCGATCGCGTGCCGCACGGCAGCCAGCAGCGCGTGCTGTCCATGCTCGGGCGCATCGGCGTCGGGGGTGAACACCGCGTACTTCTGCTGGCGCTCGGCCGCGCGCTCGGTGGCCGCCTGCGCCGCGCGAAGCAGCTCCGGCGCATCCTGCGCGTCGCCCGGCGCCACGGCGATTCCCACGCTCGCCTCGACGAGCAGCGTGAGCCCGTCGATGTCCACCGGCGGCTCGAGCGCCAGCCGCACGCCTTCGGCCACCGCGACGACCGAATGCAGGTCGCCGGCGGGTTCGACCACCAGCACGAAGCGGTCGCCACCGAGGCGCCCGGCCGCCGACGCGCCGCCGACCCCCATCAGCCTGTCGGCGATCGCGCGCAGCAGCCGGTCGCCGGTCTCGTGACCCAGCGCGCGCGTGATGCCCGTGAAGCCGCGCACGTTGACCACGAGAGCGCCAACCGGCCGGTTTTCGCGTATCGCTGTCGCGACCACCTCCTCGACGGCACGGCGGTTGGCGAGGTCGGTGACGGCGTCGTGACGCACGCGATGCTCCAGCTCGGCGGCGCTGCGCCGCGCCTCCGTCACGTCGTGGACCGTCCCGACGACGGCCACCGGGCGCGGAGCCCGGCTCCCGGCGTAGACGGTCTCGCCGCGGCAGTGGACGATCCGCTCGCCGCGGCCCGGCACCAGCAGCCTGCAGTCGAGGTCGAACGGCTCGCCGCGGCCGACGCTCGCGCGGACGATCCGGTCCAGCTCGTCGCGGTCCTCGGGATGCACGCCCTCCAGAAAGCGCTCGTAACTCGGGGCGCCGTCGCCCGGTTCGAATCCCTGGAGCCGGTACAGCTCGTCGGACCACGAGGTCTCGCGCTTCGCGAAGTCGAGCCGGAAGCTGCCGAGCCGTGCCACGCGCTCGGCGGCCTCGAGGGCCTCGCCACGGCGGCGGGCGCGCGCCTCGCTCGCACGTACGCGCAGAACGAGGACAGCGAGCGCGACGACCAGCGCAAAAAGCGCCCCCAGGGCGATCCCCGACATCGTCCCGAGGATAGATCGAAAAGTCTTTAGCGTCGGCGGTCTCTCCGGCCGGCTCGGCACACTTGCGCCATGCGCCGGGTGATCGCGCACGTCGACATGGACGCCTTCTACGTGAGCGCCGAGCTCGAGCGGCGGCCGGAACTGCGCGGCCTGCCGGTCGTCGTGGCCGGCACGGGGCCACGCGCCGTGGTCACCACCGCGAGCTATGAGGCACGGCAGTTCGGCGTCTTCTCCGCCACGCCGGCGTCACGAGCGCGGCGGCTGTGCCCGCAGGCCATATTCCTCCCGCCGGACTTCGACCACTACCGCGCCCGCTCGCGCGAGGTGATGGCGGTGCTGCACGATCACGTCGAGCACGTGCAGGTCGTGGGGCTCGACGAGGCGTATCTCGACCTCACCCCGTTCGAGCGGCCGAAGCCGGCGGCGCGTCGCATCAAGCACGCGGTGCGCGAGCGCACCGGTCTCACCTGCTCGATCGGCATCGGGCCGAACAAACTCGTGGCGAAGGTGGCCTCGGACGCGGACAAGCCCGACGGCTTCACAGTTCTCTCGCGCGAGATGGCCTGCGAGCGTTTCGCCGGCGCGTCGCCCGGTCTGATCCCCGGCATCGGGCCGAAGACGGTCGTGCGTCTCGAACTCGAGGGCATCACCACGCTCGGCGCCCTGGCGGCGACGAGCGACGAGCGGCTGGCCGAGCTGTTCGGCTCGCGCCTCGGCCCGCATCTGCGGCGACTCGCATGCTTCGAGGACGAGCGGCCGCTCGAGCTCGATCGGCGCGCGAAGTCCGAGTCGCGCGAGACCACGTTCGACGCAGACATCGAGGGCGTGGCCGCGCTCGAGCCGATCCTCGACCGGCTTGCCGGCGAACTGTGCGCGACACTCGTGAAGCAGAACAGCCGCGGCCGCACGATCGGCATCAAGGTGCGACTCGACGACTTCTCCACGCACACACGCGCGCGCACCCGCCCCGAGCCGACGAACGACGTGGACGTGGTGCGCGCGGTGGCCACGGAGCTGCTGCGGGCATTCGACCCGCAGCGCCCGGTCAGGCTCCTAGGCGTGCGTGTTGCGGGCCTGGATGAAGAGTTCGAGGCCCGCCGACAGCTCGAACTGTCCGTCTAGCCCGCAGCCCGCAGCCGGCAGAGGCATTCTGCGGGCTGCACTCCGCGGGCTGCCCTCTGCCCCCTGCACTCCTACTTGGACGACCAGACCGTTCCCGTGCTGCCGAAGTGCAGCCGGTTCTTCGTCGCCGGCGTCAGGTCGTAGTCGCGGCCACCGACGTACGGGCCACGGTCGATCACCGGCGCGGTGACCGTGTGGCCGCGGTAGCGCAGGCGCACCTTCGTCCCGCACGGCAGCGTCTTGTTCGCAACGCCGATCTTGCCGGCGCTGAGCGTGCCACCGCAGGCGGTGCGGTGCCCGTAGAAGCCGGGGCCGTACCAGGACGCGCCGGCCTTGCGGTAGATCGTGGCCTTCATCTTGCGGACGGCGCCATTCGGGCCGAGGACGCGCACCCTCATGCGCCCAAGCGAGCGCGCGCGGAACGCAGTGGCGAAACGGCCGCGGGCGCCGGTCCTGGTGTGCGCGACGGTCCGCCAGCGATGGCGGACGACGCGCTGGACGGTGATCCGTGAGCCGGCGGGCGCGTAGGCCGCGCCCTTCACCCTCAGCTTCGAGCCGACAAGCGCGTGATGCGTCATCGTGGCCTTCATCGGAGCCGGCGCAGCGGCGTCCGCGGAGGCGGAGGCAGGCGCCTGGGCCGCGGCGGGCGTTGCCGCCGTGGCAGCAATTGTCAGGGCCGCATACGCCGGCTTTCGCAGCCGACCGGCGGCCCCTTGCGGGGTCAAGTTCACTTCCGAGCATCCCTTCTCGGCTCTTGCCTGCGGGGTTAGCTGACGGGCTCGCGCGAAGCTCTTCCGAGAGCGCGCGCTACGGCCGGATCACCGGCTGATTCGCCCCTGCCACGCCTCGATCAGGACGTTGCGCGGCGTGTGGGTCCCCCGTCCGGCGCGAAAGAGAAAGCGCCGGTTCGGCGTGAGCCGTTCGAACAACTGTTCGTACCGTACCCCCCATCCGGGGGATGAACGTGATTTGCGTCACACTCTGCCCAGGCCGGCTGAGACATTCCTTCGATCCCCTGCACGGCTCATACGCAGCGCTTTCCGTGCCGATAACCGCTGCGGTGGACCGGTCCGACTTGCACAGCTTCATCGCGCGCATGCGCGCGCGGTTCGCGCGCCGCCTGCGTGAGGAGAGCGGCTTCACGCTGATCGAGGTCGTGGTAAGCGCCGCGCTGCTCGCGGTCGTCACCGCCGGCGTCTACGCCGGGATCGACGGGCCGACGAAGGTCTCGGGCCTGGCCAAGGCGCGCGCGGCCGCCGCCAACCTGGCCCAGGTCGACCAGGAGACGATGCGCGGGATGCGCTTCACCGACCTCCAGAACTACTCGCAGACCTACTCCAGGCAGGTCGACGGCGTCAACTACACCGTCACGTCCCGAACCGACTGGGTCGACGACTCCGACGCGGTCAACGCCTGCGTCGTCCCGAACAACCAGGGCGACTACCTGAAGCTGACGTCCACCGTCAGCTGGAACGGCGGCGGCGCGGGCAACCCGACGGTGGTCAGGAGCCTCATGGCACCGCCTGTGAGCTCCAGCTCGAGCGGCACCGGCAACATCGTCGTGACGCTCACCGATCAGGCGGGCGCGCCGGTCGCGGGCATCCCGGTGACGATCAACGGGCGCACGAACGCCACCAAGTCGACCGACTCGCAGGGCTGCGCCGTCTTCACGAGCGTTCTCTCGGGCAACTACACGGCCCAGCTGAGCTCGAACGGCTACGTCGACAACCTCAACGTCTCGAACGTGTCGATGCAGGCCGCCGTGAGCGCCGGTCAGACCGTGCAGCTCCAGCACTCGTACGCGAAGGCCGCGAAGGTGCAGGTGAACTTCGTCGACAGCGGCGGAGCGACGGTCAACTGGACGCGCGCGAGCGTGGGCGGCGGCGCACTCGTCTCCCCGATGGTGCTGAACAGCGGCACGCCGGTGTCGTCGCTCAACACCGGCTTCACGCTCTATCCGACCACCAGCGGCAGCTACGCCGCGTGGGCGGGCGGCTGCTCCGACCCTGGCGCCGGGTACAGCACCAGCGCGCCGGTCACGCCCGGCGGCTCCACGAGCGCCAGCGTCATCCTGCCGATCCTGAAGCTCCAGGTGCCCTCGGCCAGCCTGCCCAGCGCCCCGCGCATCGTCGTGAAGCCTGCAGATCCGGCGTGCACCGACACCTACACGGTGCCCGCTCCGACCACCTCGGGCGGCCAGTACGTCTGGAGCATCCGCCTGCCCCGGGCCAAGTACAGCGTGTGCGCCGATCTGATGTCGAACCGCACGCAGAACCCGTTCACGATCTCGAACCTCGCGGCGGGCGGCACCACGGCTCAGCTCGGTGTGACGACCGACAGCAGCGGCAACATGCTCGCCACCGCCAACGACGGGAGCGGACTGCAGACGACGCCGGTCGCCTCGGGGTCGTGCCCGTCATGATCTCGCGCCTTCGCAGCCAGCAGGGCTTCACCCTCATCGAGCTGATGGTGGCGATCTCGATCGGCAGCGTCGTGATGCTGGCCACCTTCAGCATGCTCGACAGCTCCGTCGTGCTCACCGGCAAGACGCAGAAGCGCGTGGATGCGACGCAGCGCGGCCGCCTCGCGATGTACCAGATCACGCGCTCACTGGGCTCGCAGGTCTGCCCCAACTCCACGACGCCGGCGATTGTCGGCAGCGGCGTGACGGGGCAGACGGCCAGCGACCAGTACAGCGTCGACTTCTGGATGTTCACGGGCGCCGGCGCGTTCACCCCGGTCCGTCACGTGATCGCGTGGGACACCAACACCAACTCGATCACCGACACGGCCTACAACTCGTCCAACAACCCGACCACCAAGCGAACGCTCCTCACCAAGGTCCTCCCGCCGCCGGGCACGAACGTCCCGGTGTTCACGTACTGGGCGTACAACGGCACGTCGCTCCAGAAGATCTCGCTGCCCGTCGGTACCGCACTCTCGCCGGCACAGGCTGCCTCGGTCGCGATGATCGGGGTGAGCTTCTACGCGCAACCGGACACGACCGCAACGCCTGTATCGGCTTCGTCGAAGGACCCCCAGGCGCAGACGTTCAGCGACCAGGTCTTCGTCCGCACGGCCGATCCCAACGATCCGAAGGGACCGCAGGCACCGCTATGCGTATGACCCTCACCCGAATCCGCCGCCGCCTCGCGGCCGAGTCCGGCTACTCGATCGTCGCCGTCATGCTGCTCCTGCTCGTCGGCTCGCTGTTCGGCGTGGCCGCGTGGACGTCCGCCAACAGCGACATCCCGCAGACGCAGAAGGACTACAACCGCAAGCAGGCGATGGACGCTGCCGAGAGCGGCCTCAACTGGTACCTCTACAACCTCAACCAGGACAACCAGTACTGGACCTACTGCGACAAGCCGCCGGGCTACACCTCGTCCACCCCGCTGATCCAGCCGTGGAACGGCACCTCGACGCGGCCATTCCGCAAGATCCCCGGCTCGCAGGCGAGCTACGTGGTCGAGCTCGTGCCGCAGAACGGCGCGACTCAGTGCGTGCCCGGCAGCGACACGTCGATGATCGACAAGACCACCGGCACGCTCCAGATCAGGTCCACGGGGCAGTCGCAGGGCGTCAAGCGCACGGTCGTCGCCACCTTCCGCCGCAAGGGCTTCCTCGACTTCCTCTACTTCACGAAGTTCGAGACCACCGACCCGACTGTGTTCACGATCAGCAACCCGAACTACATCGGGCTGAAGACGCCGGGCGCGTGCGACGTCTACCGCTGGGCGAACCCGTCACGTCCCGCGGGCTGCGCGACCATCCAGTTCGCCAACCAGGACGTCGTCAACGGCCCGTTCCACACGAACGACAACGCGCTCATCTGCGGCTCGCCCACCTTCGGCCGCGATGCGAACGACAAGGTCGAGACCGGCGGCTCACCGGCCTTCGTCGCCAACGGCGGCTGCGCGAACGCACCCAACGTGAAGGGCACGCTGAACTCCGCGGCCACGCTGCTCGAGGTGCCGCCGTCGAACGGCAACCTGGCGAACATCGCCGACCCGCAGTACACGTTCAAGGGCAAGACGTTCATCAAGCTGATGGGCAACACGATCAGGGTCTCGGACGACTACGCCGGGACCGTGAACGTGAAGAACCTCGCCTGGCCGGCCAACGGCGTCATCTACGTGAAGACCGACCCGAACAGGACCAACAACAACTGCCAGTACGACATCCAGCAGACGTACTCGAACGGGGCCGGCTGCGCGGACGTCTACGTCAACGGCAGCTACTCGCAGGGGCTCACGATCAGCTCGGACAACGACGTGATCGTGAACGGCAACACCACGAGGACCGGCAACGGGATGCTCGGCCTGATCGCAACCAAGTTCGTGCGGCTCTGGCATCCGGTGAACCGCGGCAACTGCTCCGGGACCGGAACGGCGAGCAACTCGACAGGGCCCTCGACCGGCCCGCTCAACAACCCCCAGGTCGACGCGGCCATCCTGTCGCTCAACGACTCCTTCATCGTCGACAACTACGACTGCGGCGCGCCGAACGGGACGCTCACCGTGAACGGGGCGATCGCGCAGAAGTACCGCGGTCCTGTCGGCACCGGCAGCGGAACGACGATCTCGACCGGATACATCAAGAACTACAACTACGACGACCGCTTCAAGAACCAGAACCCGCCGTACTTCCTGAACCCGGTCGACTCCAAGTGGCAGATGGCCCGGTTCACCGAGCAGATCCCGGCGCGCTGACCGCTCCGATTTCCTAAGCCTGCTGCCGCTCCCCCACGTCCACCGGATCCGGGTCGGGCGGCAGCGCCACGTCCGGCGTGACCGCCACCGTGGCCGCCGTCACGATCAGATGCAGGCCCGGGAAGCGGCGCGGGCCCTCGCGCGAGAGCACGTCGGGCTGGTGGGCGAAGTAGTGCTCGAAGCGGTCGAGCAGCGCCAGCACCGAGCGGCAGACGGACGCCTCTTCCGCGCTGTCCCCCACCTCGCACGCGAGCCGCGCGAGCGCGCGGTTCTCATCGCCGTTGTCGCCCAGCAGCATCCGCCCGATCGCCGTCTGGAGGTACGACGTGACGCGCTCGAGGAGAAGATCCGTCTGCACCGAGCCACGGCCGGGCGCGGGGCCCAGGTCGAGCGGCTCCTCACCCGCGCAGAGGCGCCGCATCTGCTCGCCGCCCACGACCGCCAGCGCATCCGGCGACACGCCGGCCTGCAGAGCGCAGCGAAACGCGATCAGAGTCGACTGGAGCGGCGTGCCGTAGGGAGCGTCGCTGCCCCACACGATCTGACCCGGCGGCACGAGCGCGAACAGCGTGAGCAGGTCCATCGCGTTCCACCACGCCGTGTCGAAGAAGAGGTTCGGCTGCGACTGCGCGGCGCGCCAGATCCACGCGAGGTCGCAAACCGCCGCGTGCGCGAGGATGATCCTGGCGTTCGGGAACCGCTCGGCCAGGTCGACCGCATCCCGCCCGAGCGCCGGGATGCCGCGGCCGGCATGGACAAGCACGGGCACGCCGCGCTCGTGCGCCACCGCGAAGATCGGCACCGTCTCGGGCTCCTCGAGCCGGAACTGCTCGGCGCGCGGGTGCAGCTTGATGCCTCGCGCGCCGGCGTCGAGGCAGCGCTCGGCCTCACCGGCGGGGTTGGCGGCGTGCGGGTCGAGCCGGCAGAACGGGACGAGGCGCCCGTCCGAGGAGGCCGCCTCCGCGATCACGTGGTCGTTCGCCGGGGGGTAGCCGTCCGGCTCGTGCATCGGGAACACGGCCGCACGCGAGCCGATCTGCTCGAGCGCCTCGGTCAGCTCCGCGGTACTCGACCTGAAGCCGTCGGGGTCGTTCGCGCCGATGTGCGTGTGCGCGTCGAACGGCGTGTACTCGGGAACGAGTGCCTGGACGGCCTCGAACCACGGACGGAGATATTCGTCGGCGTACACGAGCGGCGTAATGTAGGGCCTGGCCACCCGCGAAGAGGGAAGACACATGGCGAACGACCGTCTGACGGGCCTCGATGCATCGTTCCTCCACCTCGAGGACGATCGCCACCACATGCACGTGGCGGCCGTCATGACGTTCGACGGCCGGCCCCCGGAGTACGACGACTTCGTGGCCGCGATCGACGCGCGCCTGCACCTGGTCCCGCGCTACCGGCAGAAGCTCGCGTTCGTCCCCCTCTCGCAGGGCCGCCCGCGCTGGATCGACGACCCTCACTTCAACCTCCGCTACCACGTCCGGATGACGGCGCTGCCGCAGCCCGCCGGCGAGAACGAGCTCAAGCGCCTGGCCGGCCGCGTGTTCTCGCAGCCGCTCGACCGCGACAAGCCGCTGTGGGAGATCTGGCTGGTCGACGGTCTCGACGGCGGCGACCGCTTCGCGCTGCTCTCCAAGACCCACCATGCCCTCGTCGACGGTATCTCCGGCATCGACATCGTCAGCGTCCTGTTCGACACGAAGCCCGCCCCGGCGGCGGGCGGGCGGGGTCGGGTCGCGACCGCGAAGCGCTGGCTCCCGCAGCCCGCGCCCTCGCGTGCGCAGCTCCTGGGCGAGGCGCTCGTGGAGCGCGCAACGGTGCCGGCCGAGATCGCGCGCGGCGCGCGGGCGCTCCTGCGCGCGCCGAGGCGGATCGCGCGCGGCGCGGTCCACAACCTCGCCGGGCTGGGCGCACTCGCCTGGACCGGCCTGAGCCCCGCGCCGCCCACTCCCTACAACGCGCGCATCGGCCCGCACCGGCGTTTCACCTGGGTGCGGATGGAGCTGAAGGACGTGAAGGCGATCAAGGATGCGCTCGGCGGCACCGTGAACGACGTCGTGCTCGCCATCGTCGCGGGCGCGCTGGGCCAGCACCTGAAGCGCCGCGGCGAGGACGTGTCAGGGGTCGAGCTCAAGGCGATGGTGCCGGTGAGCGTGCGCGCGGACGAGGCGCGCGGCGCGCTCGGCAACCAGGTGGCGGCGATGATGGCGCCGCTGCCCGTGGGCTGCGACGAGCCGCACGTGCGCTACGAGCTGATCCACCAGGCGATGGACCAGATCAAGCGCTCGGGCCAGGCCGTGGGAGCCCAGGCGCTCACCAACCTCACCGGCTTCGCGCCGCCGAACATCATGAGCCAGGCGTCGCGACTGGTCGCGCGGCAGCGCTGGTTCAACGTGGTCGTCACGAACGTGCCCGGCCCGCAGTTCCCGCTCTACCTGATGGGCCGCGAGATGGACGACCTGATCCCGATGGTGCCGCTCGCCCAGAACCAGGGCCTGGGCATTGCGATCATGAGCTACAACGGCCACATCTGCTTCGGCCTCGTCGGCGACTACGACGTCCTGTACGACCTCGACGACCTGGCCGAGGACTTTTACGCAGCGCTTGCGGAGCTTGCCGCAGCGGCGGGCGTGAAGCTCTCACGCCGCGTGCGCCGCAAGCGGCCGGAGCGCGCTCGTGGCAATGGACACGAATCGGCGCGCCGGATCGGCACAGGTGACACCGTTTCGGTCGGACGATCGGAGGATGGTCAGACCGGCGGCGAGTGAAGTACTGTCGTGCAGATGAAGGACAAAGTCGTCAAGGCAGCCCGTGAGCTGGGCCTGAAGGTGGACGTGAAGACGCTCGACCAGCCGACCCGCACGGTCGGCGAGGCGGCGCGGGCCGTGGGCTGCTCCGAGGCCCAGATCGCCAAGACGCTGGTGTTCGTGGCCGACGGCGACCCCGTGCTGGTGGTGGCGTCCGGCGCACACCGCGTGGACACCGAGGCGCTCTGCGAGATCTTCGACGTCGCCGAGATCCGGCAGGCCACGCCGGACGAGGTGCGTGTGGCCACGGGCTACCCGGTGGGCGGTGTCTCTCCTCTCGGCTGCACGATCCCGATCGCGTTCGACGAGGACCTGCTCCAGTACGACCGCATCTACGTGGCGGGCGGCGACGGCAACACCCTGTTCGAGGTGGCGCCGGGAACGCTCGCCGACGCTATACATGCTCGCGTCGCCCGCGTGGCGGACCGCCGCGAGCACGCCCGCGCGTAGAACCGAAGCCTTCGAAGCTGGCCAGGGCTATCCTGGCCTTGGGGCGCCGGCCGCCTCCCCGCAAGGCCGGCGCCCCACTTTTCTATGGCTGAACCGGTACGGCAACCGGCAGCCGCGCCTCCTGCTCCGCGCCCAGGCTCTCGGTCGTGACGAGGATCGCGCCCTCGGCGCTGGCGTAGGCCTCCTCGCCGTGCTGCTGCGTGTCGAGCCCGAGCGACTCCACCCGCTCGCTCACGCGCAGCGGCAGGAAGAGGCCCATGAGCTTGAGCAGTCCGAAGGTCGCACCGAACGCATAGGCCGGCACCACCAGGGCGGCCATCGCCTGCCAGCCGAGCTGGTGCAGGTTCCCGTAGAGCAACCCGTCGGAAACGCCGTTCCACGACTTCTGCGCGGCGAACCCGATGAACAGGATGCCCGTGAGACCGGCAAGGCCGTGCGCGGCGAGCACGTCGAGCGTCTCGTCGACGCGCGTCCGCGTACGCCACACCACGATCGCGTAGCTCGGCAGCGCGGCGAGGCCGCCGAGCACCATCGCCCAGATCGGGCTGATGTAGCCGCACGCCGGCGTGATCCCCACGCAGCCCACGACGATCGCCGTGGCGGCGCCGACCGCCGTCACGTGGCCGCCGCGGCGCAGGTCGAGCAGGAACCAGACCACGAGCGTGCAGGCGGGCGCCAGCAGCGTGTTGGTGAACGCGAGCACGCCGGGGTTGCCGATCGTGTACCCACTGCCGCCGTTGAAGCCGAACCAGCCGAACCACAGCAGCCCGGCGCCGAGCAGCACGTAGACCGCGTTGTGGGGCAGCAGCGCCTGTCTGCCGTAGTCCTTCCGCGGCCCGACCGCCAGAGCCGCCGCCAGCGCCGAGAAGCCGGACGCCATCTCCACCGGCACGCCGCCGGCGAAGTCGAGCGTGCCGTGCTGCGCGAGCCAGCCGCCGCCCCAGACCCAGTGCGCGAGCACCGCATAGACGACGATCGACCACACCACCATGAAGATCAGGAACGTGCCGTAGCGCATCCGCTCGACCACGGCGCCCGAGATCAGCGCGGCGGTGATGATGCAGAAGGTCGCCTCGAACGCGAAGAAGAGCAGGTGCGGTATGGCCGTGCCGGCGCGCGGCCCGAACCCGACGCCGCTCAGGAAGGCGTTCTTGAAGCCGCCGATGAGCGGACCGTGGCCGCCGAACGCGATCGAGTAGCCGACGACCGCCCAGGTGACGGCCACCACGCCGAGCGCGCCGATGCTCATCATGAACGTGTTCAGCACGTTCTTCGCGCGCACGAGGCCGGCGTAGAACAGCCCGAGCGCGGGCGTCATCATGAGCACGAGCGCCGTGGCAATGAGCATCCACGCGGTGTCGCCCGGGTTGATCCCGGGCGGTGTTGCCGCCGCGACCATCAGGCGTGCACCGGCGTCACGGCGCCGTGGTCGGTCTCGCCGGTCCGGATCCGCACGACCTGGTCGAGCGGCACGACGAAGATCTTGCCGTCGCCGACCTCCCCGGTCCGGGCTCCCTCGCAGAGCGCCTCGATCGTCGGCTCGACGAACTCGTCGGAAACCGCGATCTCGAAGCGCGCCTTCTCCGACAGCTCCATCTTCACCGTGGTCCCGCGATAGGTCTCGACGCGCTCGAGCTCCCCGCCGTGCCCCTGCACGCGGCTGATCGAGAGGCCGCGAACCTCGGCGCGGAACAGCGATTCGAGGACGTCGTTGGCCTTCTCCGGCCGGGTGATGCCGATGACGAGCTTCAAGGCGCCCTGCCTCCTGCGTCGGGGTCGTCGGCAATTTGCCCGCTTCGCGGTGCCAGGTCTTTAGACGCCTGGAGAAGATTCCGCGCGGGTGTTTCTCCCTGCGGACAGTCCGAGCGCCCCGGCCGTTAGAGTCGGCGTTGCGTCATGTCGCGGCGAGGGAGATCCGGCTGGCTCGACCTGCGGCCCGTTCGGGCCACCGGGATCGACGCGCGCGGACCGGGGCTGCGCGGGCCGACGGCGATGGGCGCGCTGGCGGTGGGCGCGACTGCGATCGGCGCGCTCGCGATCGGGCGGCTCGCGATCGGCCGCGCCTCGATCAGGCGCCTGGTGATCGAGGAGCTCGAAGTGGGGCGCCTGCGCGTCCAGGACCTCGAGGTCGCGAACGAACGCCGGCCGGGCTGACACGGAAGCGGTAGGTCGCCGCGCGATGGCGCACACCGTCCTCGTGGCGACGCACCGTCGATCCCACGCGGGCAAGCGCGATCGAGAGCGGCACGACTACGCAGAGACCTCCCACCCACGCCGCAGCGAACACGAACACGCCGGACATGCGTGGAATGTGAACTTGGACCCGGACGGACAAACCACCCACCCCGGAAATGCACGAGATCGCACCTGAGAGCGAGCGCAAGCGTCACGCGCTGGCGCTCTTCGCCGGGCTGCCGCGCCACTACGACCGCGTCGCCGCTGCATTCAGCTTCGGTCAGGACCCGCGCTGGCGGCGCGCGATGGTCGCCGCGGTCGGCGCGGACGCGGACGACCGCGTGCTCGACGTGGCCACCGGCACCGGGATGGTTGCGCAGGCGCTGGTGCGGCGCTACGGCTGCACGGTCGTCGGACTCGACCAGAGCGAGGCGATGCTGGATGGCGCCCGCGCGCGGCTCGAGCGCGATTCCTCGCTCGCTGCGCGCGTGTCGCTCGTCCGCGGCGAGGCCGAGCACCTGCCGTTCGGCGACGGCGAGTTCGACCACCTCACGTTCACCTACCTGCTGCGCTACGTCGACGATCCCGCCGCCACGATGCGCGAGCTGGCGCGCGTCGTTCGGCCCGGCGGGCGGATCGCTTCGCTCGAATTCGCCGTCCCACCGTCGCCTTTCTGGCGCACGCTGTGGCGGGTGTACGTGCGCGTGGGCCTGCCCGCGCTCGGCCGCCTGGTCTCGCGCGAGTGGCGCGACACCGGCAGCTTCCTCGCCCGCAGCATCCCGGAGTTCTACGAGCGCCATCCGCTCGAGGACGTGGTGCGAATGTGGGCGGACGCCGGCATCGGCGGGGTGACGGCCCGGCGGATGAGCCTGGGCGGCGGGGTCGTGATCTGGGGGACGCGGGACGGTGGCGACGCCCAAGCCGGTTGAGCGGCCCGCGTTCTACGCGTTGCGGCCGGGCGGCTGGCGCGACCTGCTCACGCTGCTGCATCCGCCGTACACCGCCTGGCACCTGAGCTACGTTGCGATCGGGGCATCGGTCGCTCCGGTGCTGCACGGGGACCGTCTGGCGGCCACGCTGGGCGCGTTCTTCCTCGCCGTCGGGATCGCGGCGCACGCGCTCGACGAGCTGAACGGCCGGCCGCTCGGCACGCGGCTGAGCGGGCGGGTGCTCGTCGCGCTGACCGCCGTCTCGCTCGCGGGCGCCGTCGCCATCGGCGTCATCGGCGTCGTCACTGTCTCGGCGTGGCTGCTCCCGTTCATCGCCGTCGGCGCGTTCATCGTGATCGCGTACAACCTCGAGCTGTTCGGCGGCCGCTTCCACTCGGACTTCTGGTTCGCCGCGGCGTGGGGCGCGTTCCCGGCGCTCACCGGCTACTGGATCAACGCGCTGGAGTTCCGCGTCGAGGGCATCGCGGTGACGGCGGCGTGCTTCCTGCTCAGCGTCGCCCAGCGCCGGCTGAGCACGCCGGTCCGCGAGCTGCGGCGGCGGACCGTGTCGGTGACCGGCGAGCAGCGCCTGGCGGACGGCAGCGCGGTGGAACTCGACGCCGCGCGGATCGCGGCGCCGCTGGAGGGCGCGTTGCGTGCGTGTGCGCTGGCGCTGGTGCTGCTCGCCGTAGGTCTCGTGGTCGCGCGGCTCTGACCGCGGGTCACGCGCGCGCGGCCTGGGGAACCGGGCGATATGCGCTCTGGACGAAGCGCTAAGACCGCCCAACCGCCACGGCCAGCTCCTCGCGCGAGCTGATGCCGAGCTTCCGGTACGCGTTGCGCAGGTGGTACTCGATCGTCTTCGGGCTGAGGAAGAGCGCGGCGGCCGCTTCGCGCGTGGTCTTGCCCTCAGCCAGCAGCAGGCAGATCTGCAGCTCCTGGGGAGTGAGCTCGTCGCGCGTCGAGGGGTCGCGCCGACGGGCCGTCTCCCCAGTGGCCGCCAGCTCGGCGGCCGCGAGGTCGAGCCACGGCGTCGCGCCCAGCCGGTCGAACGCCTCGATCGCCGCGCGCAGCTCAGCGCGAGCTCTTACGCGCTGGCGGGCACGGCGAAGGCGCGAGCCGTAGGCCAGGCGCGTCCGGCCCGTCTCGAACAGGTCCGGAGTCTGCTCGTGCAGCCGCAGCGCCTCCTCGAACGGCTCGACGAAGATCGGGTCGTCCGCCACGAGGCCGTTGGCACGGGCCGCCCGCGCCAGGGCCCACGGCTGGCCCTTCGCCCGCGCTCGCTCCGTGAGCGAGGTGGCCGCGGCCACTGCGTCGTCGCGCCGGCCGAGGCGCAGGTAGGCGTCCACCAGCTCGGGGGCGGGCGACACGTCCACGTCCCCGATCCCGTGCGCTTCGAGATGCCGCTCGAGCTCCTCGAAGTGCTCGACCGCTGCCGCCGGCCGGCCCAGGCCCAGCTCGAGGTCGCCGAGCGCCTGGAGCGCCCACAGCTCGACGAGCCCGAGGTTGAGCTCCGCCGCCAGCGCGCGCGCTTCGGCAACGTGAGCCCGCGCCTCGTCCTCCTTCCCCTGCCGCGCCTCGAGCCAGGCGCGCCGGGCGAGGCAGCCGGCCAGCTCCGTTCGCTGGCCGGCCTCGCGCGCGAGGCGCATCGCCTCGTCGTACGTCGCACGCCCTGCGGACCAGTCGTCGGCGGCCACGTACCCGATCGCCACGTGAGCCAGGAGCAGCGGCAGCGCGCCGATGGTCGCGCGGTCGCGTGCGCTCGCCACCGCGCGATCGACCAGCCGGTGTCCCACGTCACCCTCGCGCAGCCAGGCGGGCGCCATCGCTGCCCATGCGAGCAGGCGCGGCTCGTCGATCCAGTCGTCCGACCACGACATCCCGTGGACCGCGTCGCGGATCAGAGCCGCACCCCGCTCGGCGTCCTCGCCCGAGAAGATCAGGGCCTCCCCGTGCGCGAGGGCCGCGAAGAACCGCGTCCGCATCTGCGCATCGGGCGGCACGCGTGCGAGCGCACGCTCGGCGGTCTTCACCATCTCCCGCGCGTCGCCGGCGAAGAAGCAGGCCTCGGCGGCCTCGGCAAGCATGATCACTGCGCGCTCGGGATCGTCGCTCGCGCGTTCCGCGGCGCGCAGCAGGATCGCGTGGCCCTCCATCACGCGCCCTCGCCGGACGGCGACGTCTCCCCGAAGGTTGTCGATCCGCGCGCGGAGCGCGTCGTCGGGCGCCAGGTCGCTCGCCTCGTCCAGCAGCTCCACCGTCCGCTGCGCGAGCGCAGCCACCCACGCGGCGTCGGCCGCCTCGAACAGGAGCTGCGCTCTGCGCCCGTCGTCCACGGTCAGGCGCGCGGCGCGCTCGAACGCGGAGACGGCGACGGCGTAGGCGCTCCGGTCGCGCGCGCGGATGCCGGCCTGCTCGAGCGCCGACGACGTGGCCTGGTCGGGCCCCACAGAGCCCAGGTCGAGGTGCCACGCGCGGCGATCGAGGTCCATGTCCGGCAGCGCGCTCGCGAGCGCCCGATGCGTGGCGCGCCGCTTGTCGGGCTGCGCGTGGCCGTAGATCGCCGCGCGCACCAGCGGATGGGTGAAGTCGACCGTCCCCGCCCCCAGCCGCACGAGGCCCGCGGCCTCTGCCGGCTCGAGCGCGCTCACCTCCACCCCGAGCGACGCCGCCGCGCGGGCGATCGTGGGCATGTCACCGCGATCGCTGGCCGCCGCCACGAGCAGACAGGTGCGGGTGTCCTCGGGCAGGGCGCCGTAACGCCGCAGGAACTCGCGTGCGATCCGGACGCCCACGGGGAGCGGGGAGTCGAGTGGGGTGTCGTCGAGCGCCGACGGGTCGTGGGCCAGCTCCACGAGCGCGAGCGGGTTGCCCCCCGTGGATCGGTGCGCACGCGCCGCGACGCCGTCGCGCAGCGACTCACCGGCCTCGCGCGCCAGAAGCTCGGCCGTGGACGCCGCGTCCAGTCCCTCGAGCCGCAGCCGCGGGATGTCGGACGAGTCGAGCAGCGACGGCAGCCCGTCGCGCACGCCCATCACGATCGCGATCGGGTCGGCCACGAGCCTGCGAACGGCGAACAGCAGCGCGTCGGCGCTCGAGCCGTCGAGCCAGTGCGCGTCGTCGACAAACACCGCGACCGGCTCGTCCTCCGCGTATGCCGCCAGAAGGCTGAGCGTGGCCGCGCCGATGGCGAAGCGCTCGCCGCCGCGCGCCGGCCGCAGCGCCAGCGCTCCCGCCAGCGGCTCGGCCTGCGGCGCCGGGATGCGGTCGATCCAGTCGAGCGCCGGGCGCAGCAGCTCGAACAGCCCGGCGAATGGCACGTGTGCCTCCGATTCGATGCCGCGGGCGCGGAGCACCCTCATCCCGCCGGCGCGGTCCGCGGCCCAGTCCAGCAGCGCGGTCTTGCCGATTCCGACCTCGCCGACAACCGCCAGCGAGCCGCTGCGTCCCTCCCGTGCGGCGGCCAGGAGGTCTTCGACCGCCTGGCACTCCGGTGCGCGGCCGAGCAACATGGAGCCAGTCTAAGTGCGCCAGGTGGGCGCGCGAAAGACTAGGTGGGTCCCTGAAGCGAAGCCGCCCTTCCCTCCGTACGTTCGCGCCGATAACGTCGACTGGAGGTAGATATGGCCACCGCTGAGACGCAGCGACCGCTGGATGAGGAGAAGCTCCACGCCTTCGTGTTCCGCGCCGTCGAGGAAGTGGGCGCGACACTCAACGCGGCGCTCGTGGTGATGGGCGACAAGCTCGGCCTCTACCGCGCGCTGGCCGGCGCCGGGCCGCTGACGCCCGCCGAGCTCGCCGAGCGCACCGACACCGCCGAGCGCTACGTGCGCGAGTGGCTGAACGCGCAGGCCGCGGGCGGCTATGTGGAGTACGACCCCGACACCGGCCGCTACACGCTCCCGCCGGAACAGGCGATGGCGATGACGGACGAGAGCTCACCCGCGTACCTTCCGGGCTTCTTCCAGATCGCGCTCGGCTCGGTTCACGACTCGCCGCGAATCGCGCAGGCCGCCCGCAGCGGTCAGGGCGTCGGCTGGCACGACCACGCGCACGACGTGCACGAGGGCTGCGAGCGCTTCTTCCGCCCGGGCTACAACGCGAACCTGGTGTCGGCCTGGCTGCCGGCGCTCGACGGTGTGGTCGACAAGCTCGAGCGCGGCGGCAAGGTCGCGGACGTCGGCTGCGGCCACGGCGCCTCCACGATCGTCATGGCCAAGGCCTTCCCGGCCTCCGCGTTCGTCGGCTCCGACTATCACGACGGCTCGATCGCGACCGCGAAGCAGCGCGCCATCGAGGCAGGTGTCGCGGACCGCGTGAGGTTCGAGACCGCGCCCGCGGCGTCGTATGCCGGGGCGAACTTCGACCTCGTCACGATGTTCGACTGCCTGCACGACATGGGCGATCCGGTCGGCGCCGCGCGCCACGTGCGCCAGTCGCTCGCGCCCGACGGCACGTGGATGATCGTGGAGCCGGCCGCCGGCGACCGCGTGGAGGACAACCTCAACCCGGTCGGTCGCGCGTACTACGGCTTCTCGACGCTGCTCTGCACGCCTGCGTCGCTGTCGCAGGAGGTCGGGCTCGCGCTCGGCGCCCAGGCGGGCGAGGCGCGGATCCGCGGCGTGGTGGAGAGCGCAGGGTTCTCGAGCTTCCGCCGTGTGGCCGAGACCCCGTTCAACATCGTGTACGAGGCGCGTCCTTAGCCGTGGCGACGGGCGTCGAAGCGGAAGCTCAGCGGGCGCGCGATCCGTCGCGCGCCCGCATGCCCGACGAGACGGGCTACGTCGAGCGCGACGGCGTGCGCGTGTACTGGGAGAGCTACGGCCAGGGCGACCGCACCGTCCTGCTGATGCCCACCTGGTCGATCGTGCACTCGCGCCACTGGAAGATGCAGATCCCGTACCTCGCCCGGCACGCGCGCGTGGTCACCTTCGACGGGCGCGGCAACGGGCGCTCCGACAAGCCGCTCGGCGTGAAGCACTACGTCGAGTCGGAGTTCGTCGCAGACGCGGTCGCCATTATGGACGCTGCCGGCGTCGAACGCGCCACCGTGGCCGGCGTCTCGTGCGGCGCGATCTGGTCGACGCTGCTCGCCGCGGATCATCCCGACCGCGTCGACGGCGTCGTCTACATCGGTCCCGCCGTCGGTCTCGCGCCGTCGCACTTCGACCGTGTCGCCTATTCCTTCGAGGACGAGCTCGACACCGACGCGGGCTGGGCCAAGTACAACCGCCATTTCTGGGCCCGCGAGTACCGCGAGTTCCTCGAGTTCTTCTTCGCCCAGTGCTTCACCGAGCCGCACTCGACCAAGCCGATCGAGGACGCCGTTTCGTGGGGCCTCGAGACGACGCCCGAGGTGCTGACCGACACCGCGCGCGGGATCGGCCTGTGCCGCACATCGGTTTTCCGCCAGAAGTGCGAGCAGGTGCGCTGTCCGACGCTCGTTATCCACGGCGACGAGGACGCGATTCGCCCGCTCGCGCAGGGCGCTGCCCTCGCCGAGGCCACGGGCGGCGAGCTCGTGACGATCGAGGGCTCGGGCCACCTCCCGAGCGTCCGCGACCCGGTCCGCGTGAACCTGCTGATGCGCGACTTCGCCGGCCTGGCGCCGCGCCCGCCGTCGCGCTGGGTGCGTGGGCGGGGACGCAAGCGCCGGCGCGCCCTGTACGTGTCGTCCCCCATCGGCTTGGGCCACGCGCAGCGCGACGTCGCCATCGCTGACGAGCTGCGCAAGCTCCATCCCGACTTGCAGATCGAATGGCTCGCGCAGCACCCCGTCACCGCGGTCCTGGAGGAGCGCGGCGAGCAGATCCACCCGCTCAGCGCCGAGCTGGCCAACGAGTCGAGCCACATCGAGTGCGAGTCGGCCGAGCACGACCTCCACGTGTTCGGTGCGTGGCGGCGGATGGACGAGATCCTGTTGTCGAACTTCATGGTCTTCCACGACCTGGTGCGCGACGACCCGTACGACCTGTGGATCGGCGACGAGGCGTGGGAGCTCGACTACTACCTGCACGAGAACCCCGAGCTGAAGACGTCCGCATACGTCTGGCTCACCGATTTCGTGGGCTGGCTGCCGATGCCCGACGGCGGCGAGCACGAGGCGTTCCTCACCGCCGACTACAACGCCGAGATGATCGAGCAGATCGCGCGCTACCCGCGGCTGCGGGATCGCGCCGTGTTCGTCGGCGACGCCGCGGACGTGATCGATGAGCGCTTCGGCCCCGACCTGCCGGAGATCCGCGACTGGACCGAGCAGCACTACGACTTCGCGGGATACGTCACCGGCTTCGACCCCGCTGAGATGGCCGACCGCGAACGGCTGCGCCGCGAGCTCGGCTACGGAGACCGCGAGCCCGTCTGCATCGTGACCGTGGGCGGCTCAGGCGTCGGCGAGCACCTGCTGCGCCGCGTGATCGAGGCGTTCCCGGCCGCGCGCGCGATGGTCCCCGACCTGCGCATGATCGTGGTGGCCGGCCCGCGCATCGACCCGGCCTCGCTGCCCGCTCGCGACGGCCTCGAGGTGCGCGCGTACGTACGTGACCTGTACAAGCACCTCGCTGCTTGTGATCTCGCCGTGGTCCAGGGCGGCCTGACAACCGCGATGGAGCTGACGGCGAATCGCCGGCCGTTCCTCTACTTCCCGCTGCGCCATCACTTCGAGCAGAACTTCCACGTGCGACACCGACTGGAGCGATACGGCGCCGGACGCTGCATGGACTTCGAGACCGACGGGCCGGCGGAGATCGCGTGCGCGATCGCCGAGGAGATCGGGCGCGAGGTGAGCTACGCGCCGGTCGATCCGCGCGGTGCGGAGCGCGCGGCGGCATTGATCGCCGAGCTCCTATAGCCCGCTGGCGGCGGCCAACGGCGAGTTCGCCAGGGCTGTGACGGCCCAATCCCTGTTGAGCCGGTCGCCGTACCACGTCGGCGTGATCGTTCCCGCCTGCGGGTCGGCGCCGTTGCGTCGGTTGAGCTCGCGCAGCGCGCTCGTCCGGCCGCCGCGTAGCCGCGGGTGGTGCGTCACCCTGCGGCCATCCGGCCGGCTGAAGACGAGCTCGCCGTCAGGGTCACCGCTGATGGCGTAACCGCCCTCGTGCACGAGTCGGTGGTGGTGCGAGCAAAGCCGCACGAGGTTGTCGGGCCTGGTCGCGCCGCCATGCGCCCAGTGCACGATGTGGTGGGTGTGGAGATAGCGGTCGTGCGTGCAGCCAGGGAAGCGACAGCCCTCGTCGCGGCGGTCGAGCACGCGGTTCAGCTGCGGCGAGGCGAACCGTGTTCTGCGCCCACTGCGACGTGACTCTCCGTCCCTCTCGTGAAGCGGCACGATCGGCTGGTCGCACGTGAGCCGTCGAGCCGTCTCGGGCGCCAGCACGGTCCCGCACGACAGTCGGCAGGTCCCCGGACCGTCGGCCGCGAGTGACTCGAGGTCGACATTGACCGTGACCTCGAAGCCTGCGGCCGTCGCGCCCTCGCTGCCATCGGGCGCGTCACGCGTGAGCTCGACGAGGGCGTCGGCAAGCAGCGCGCGGGGCGGCGAAATCGGTTCCGCGGAACCGTGCTCCGCGGCGCCGCCGGTCGCTCGCGCCGCATCGCGCAGCCGGTCAGCCGTCGCCCGGAGCGCCTCCAGGACGAGCGCGCCGTCGTCCGCGGGGAGCCGCGCGTGCATGACAAGGCTGCCGTCGTCGTCGCGCCACCAGACCACCTGGCGGTTCTCGTAGGCGCCGCGCGCCTGCTCACGCAGTGTGGTGGCTTTCACGTAACCAGCAACGAGCTGCTCGAGCTGGGCAGCGGTCGCGTGCCGCGCCATGACGAGCAACTCCTCCTCGACATCGGGACGTGCGACACGGGTCAGGGCCCGGGCCTGGGAATAGCTCAGCTCGCCCGCGGCAAAGGCGGCCCGGATCGCCGGCAGCTCAGGGAGCGCACGCGCCACGCGGACGTGCTCACGCGCCGCTCGCAGCCCCATCGCGCACTGCCACGCGAGCCAGTGCGCGCACGACTTGCAGCCCCAGCCCGCCCACGCCTCGCGCCGGTCGAACTCGGCCACGAGCAGCAGCCAGCGACAGGTCGCGGCGGCGATATGCCCCGCCAACGTGGTGATCTCCGCCTCGAGCCGCTCTGTTTCGAGCGCTTCTAGCCCGGCGTCCAGTCCTGGTAGCTCCGTGTCGATCTCCGCGACAGCGTTCGCGTCCATGCGCGCCTCCTTGCCCTTGATACGAACATATGTTCGTAGGATAGAGGCGGCTCGGACGGAAGCTGGGAGCGGAGGGTTCCGCGGAACACAGCAGCTGAAGCGGGGAGCGTCGACGCGGCGTCCCTCGGGACGGCGGGGCCTCGCGCCCCGCCAACACCCCTCACTCCACGATCTTCCAGAACGAGTCCTTGCGGCTGATCTTGCCGTCCGCGAACTCGAACAGATCGCAGCCGCGCACCTCGATGTGCTCGCCGGATGACGTGGTGCCGCGGATCGTCCACTCCGATACGCCGCGGTCGCCGCACGTCCAGTGACGGTCGTCGCCGTACCTGATGTCGGGGATCCCCTCGAACCTCGACTGGATGCCCGCGCGCACCTGCTCCCTCCCGATCAGCCGGCGGCCCCCCGGCTCGGGCCCGCGCGGCATGTCGAAGACACAGTCGTCGCTGAAGAACGACATCACCGCGTCTACGTCGTGCGCGTTGAAAGCGTCGAGGAACGCCTGCAACGACGGCGCACGCACGCTCGCTTCGGTCATGACTTCGCCTCCTCCAGCGCCGGCGGCCAACCCAGCTCCGTCTGCGTCCGCCTCGGCAGCGCGCTCACCACCAGGTCGTACGAGTCCTCCACGAGGTCGCGCAGGAACTGATCCGGCAGCGTGCCGTCGACAACGATCGTGTTCCAGTGACGCTTGTTGAGGTGATACCCCGGCCCGATCGGGTCGTAGGTGCGGCGCAGCTCCACGGCCAGCTCGGGCTCGCACTTCACGCTCACCTGCAGCGGGTCGCCGTCCAGCGCGCTCAGCGCGAACATCTTGCCCGCCACCTTGAAGACCGATGTGTGCGGGCCGAACGGGAAGTCCTCCATCGCTCCGTTCTGATCCAGGCACCAGGCGCGCAGCTCGTCCGCGGTCACGCGGCGAAGACTGCCACGCGGTTTAGTGCAGCGTCCTCACGCGCAGCTTCCGACCGCATCCCGGCGAGCTGACGGTCACGCGGCCGCTGCGGCGCGCCTTCAGCCTGAACACGACCTGGCCGCGGCGGTTGGTCTTCGCCTTGCGCTTCAGGCCCGCGCCGCGAACACGGACCACTGCGCCACGTACGCGCCTGCCGCTCTTCGTAAGTGTCACGCGCACGCGCTTGACCTTGTGCTTCCGCACCCGGAGGTGCCGGGCGCGCGACTTCGCCGTACAGGCCTTCTTGGGCGTGGCGCCCGTCGGCCACACGCTCTTGTCCACCTGAAGCACGTAGAAGCCGCTCGGGCCGTCCGTGTACCAGATCTGCCGCCCGGGGGCGAACGCCGGCATCGACATCGCGAAGTTGCTGCCGTCGTAGCCATTCTGCGTGTCCTTCTTCGATGCCGCGACGTAATACGCGATCTCCTTCGGATGCAGGAGGTCGCTGATGTCGAAGACGCGCAGGCCGGAGGCGATGAACGAGCATGCGACCACCTTCGGGTTCACGCGCGTGGGGATGTTGCAGTAGTGCGCGGCGTAGCCCTGCGCGGGATCGGTGGTGCCCGGATCGCCCTTTGCGGCCTTGTGCTCGGCCGGGTTGTCGATCGCAAGGCGGATGTTCGAGATCACGACCGGATGCGTCTCGTCCGCGATGTCGATGATCCGCGCGGCGCCCACCTGGTCGGGATCGCCGGACGGGTTCAGCGTCTGCTGGGTGTACTCGTCGAACTCGAGCACATACGGGTGACCGTTCTCGGTGAACGGGATCGCGTTCTGCGGGATCGACGCCTTGTCCCACGTGATGCGGCTGACCTCTCGCACCGTCGGATGAGGCTTGCGCGCCTGGATCTGCGACGTGTCGAGGATCAGCATGTTGCCCTTCGGATCCGCGATGTACGCGCGGTTGCCGTCGTCTGACAGCGACATGCCGTGCGAGTAGACGTTGCCCTGCCAGATGGCGTGCGGGTCCTTCGGGTCGGTCACGTCGATCGCGGTGATCGCCTGAAGCGCCGTGCTGGTCGCGTAGAAGGTCTTGCCGTCGGACGAGAAGCCGCTCTCGTGCCCGAAGCGCGCGTACGGGCCGTCGGCGTCGAGGACCGGGTGGCGGCAGTCCTGGCTCACGTCGTAGATCGATACGAAGCCCGGGTAGGTGGCCGGGTTGCCGTTCACGGCGGCGAGCAGGCCGCGCCGCTCGTTCAGGTTGAGCGACTCGTGCGGCGACTCCATGGCGACCGTGTCGAGCGTGGCCGTCTGCTTGGGATGCGCGGGGTCGGTCATGTCGAGCACCGCGATGCCGTGCGAGCCTCCACCCGGGTTGGCGAAGTTGGTGGGGAACAGCAGCGTGGTGTCGTAGAAGGCGCACACGTGGCCGGCGGGGTCGACGTAGCGGAACGTCTTGAATCCGCCCTCGGTGCCCTGGTGGCCGACGAGGCCGATGTTGCAGTTCAGCCCCTTGCCGATCGAATCCGCCGGGACGCGGCCGTCGACGCCGGGCTCGGGCCTCGATCCGGGCACACAGCTCGACGGCGGCGGCGTCGGGGCGTACGACGGGTCCGGCGGCTTCTGGATGGTTGCCGCAGTGGGCGAGTCGCCGCTGCCCTGGCCGATGGCGAAGAGGTCGTTGAGCGGGTTGCCCTGGGCGAAGGCGACGCTCGTCACGACCGCGAGCAGCAGCAGGCCCCCGAGCACCGTGAAGGCGCGCATACGCCGGCTGCGTCCCCGCCAGAACCTCATCGCGCGACCGCATGCTACCGGCGCGTCGAGCGGTCCGCGCCGCTTCAGCGCTGGTCCAGAAGCTGCCTATGAGCAGTCTCACGCAGGGTCTTCGTGACCTCGCGCTCCCCCAGCCCCGCCTCGCGCAGCTCGCGATAGCTCTCGTAGCTCGTCAACAGCATCAGCAGCGTGAGCGCGCTCGTCTGCCCGACGCCGCTTCGCAGAACGCCCGCCAGCTTCAGCCGGCGCGCCAGGCGCTTCATCTCGCCGCGCCGGTCGGCGCGCTGGCGGTCCACCAGGTCCCGCGCCGCCTGGTCGACGGCGGCCACGCCGTAGAGCTGCTCGAGCACCGCGTCCTCCGACGACCAGAATGCGACCGTGTTCGCGATCGTCTCGTCGAGTGCGGCGTGCGGGTCGTCCAGAACGACCGTGTCGCGGAGGGCGAGCAGGGCCGGATTCGCGTCGAAGGCGTCGCACATCTCGTCGACGAGCTCGATCCTCGACCGGAAGTGCTGGTACAGCGTCGCGCGCGAGATGCCCGCGCGCTCGGCCACCTGCTCGACGCTCGACTCGTGGAAGCGCCCCTCGGCGAGCAGGTCCCGGACCGCCTCCATGATCCGCCGCCGCGTGTCCTCCGACCGCTGCTGGCGGCCGCGAGCGCGATATGCGCGAACAGCTGGCACACGCACAGTCTAGACACGTTGTCTACAAGAGCGTAGGGTTCCAGACACGCTGTCTAGATTCGCCGTCTAGCCGAGGAAGGAGGCCGCTGTGAACGCAGCGACGATCGAGGCTGCCGAGGTCGAGGCGTGGGATGACATGTTCCGCGCCGCCCCGGCGCAGTTCGCGGAGTCTGCGGGCCTGTCGGCCCGGCGCGTGGCGGGAGCGCTCGTGATCGAGTGGGCGGCCACCGGGCGGCGCTACTTCAGCCGCGCGATCGGGCTCGGGGTCGTCCAGCCCGCCACGCCCGCCCACGTCGACGAGATCCTCGGCGGCTGGCGTGAGGCCGGGATCTCGATGTTCCTGCTCCAGTCGCAACCGGAGTGCCTTCCCCGCGACTACGAGACATGGCTGGGCGAGCGCGGGCTCGAGCCGTTCGACGCACAGGACCGCGTCGTCCGCGGTGGTGAGCCCCTCACTCCGCCCGCGAACGGCCGGTTCACCGTCGAGCGCGTCGACCGCGAGCACGCCGACGAGTGGGCAGAGTTCATCCAGCGCGTCTACCGGCTCGACACGGGAATGTGGCTCCAGCAGCTCGTCGACCGGCCGGGGTGGCACCAGTACGTCGCGCGCCGGGCCGGTCGCATCGTGGGCGCGCGGGGAATGTACGTGGGCTCGGGCGGCGTCGCCTGGCTCGGCATCGACGGGCCGGTCCCCGGCGTGATGACAGACGACTACGGGGCCGACGCCGCGCTCTGCGCGCAGATCGTGGCCGAGGGGCTGAAGGAGGGCGTGCGCAGCTTCATCGCCGACATAGAGGCGCCGTCGCCGGATCGCGACACGCCGGCATACGACTACTTCGCCCGGCTCGGCTTCCACATTCCCTACACCCGAACCCACTGGACGGTGAACTGACATGCACGCATCCATCCTGAAGTTCTCCGGCGACCCGGACGACCTGCTGCGCCGCTACGACGCGATGCTCGCCGAGGCGTCCCCGACCGCCATGCGCCTGCACCTCTGCATGCGCGCTCCCGACGGGATCGTGCTCGTCGACACCTGCCCGACGCGCGAGGCGGCCGAGGCGTTTCTGGCCGGGGCGCTCACCGAGCTGCGTGAGCGCCACGGGATGCCCGCGCCCGAGCATCTTGAGGCGTTACCTGTGCATGCCGCGGTCGTCGAGGGGCAGGCGGTCGCCTAGCCGCGGCGCCCGCGCCGCACCTTGAGCGCGAGCTGGAGCGCGAGCCGGGATTCGGCGTCGGCCATCCGGTCGGCGCCCAGCACCTCGTCGAGCTGGCGCAGCCTGTAGCGAAGCGTCTGCGGGTGGAGGTGCAGCGCCCGCGCAGTCTCCGTGGTGTTGCAGGCGTTGGCGAGCCAGGCCTCGAGCGTCTCGGTCAGGCGTTCGCGCGATGACGGCGTGAGCGCGTCGAGCGGCTCGAGCGCGCTGTTTGCCAGCGCCTTCGCGCGCTCGGGATCGCGGTGGACGATCAGGTCCACGAGGTGGTCGTCGGCGCACACGATGCAGTCGGCCGCGAGCACGCCCGCCTCCTGGAGCTCGGCCGCCAGAACCGCGCGCGCGATCGCCTCGGCCGCATCCTGCCACCCGCCCTCGGCGCCGCGGGCGGCCGGCTCACCGCGCAGGGCACGCTCGAGCTCCACATCTCGGCCGGGCCCGTCGATGTCGGGCACGAGCGCGACGGTCATGCCGTCGAGCGTGGCCGCCATCGAGCCGCCGGGCAGCCGGTGCTCGAGCGCCCGCGCCGATACGCGCGCCGAGGGCAGCGCCACCGGCGCGAACCGGTCGGGAACGGTCCACTCCGCGCGAGTGGCCTGAGCGTGCGTCAGGACCGCGTCGGCGGGCGGGCGCCGCATCAGCACCTCGAGCATCCGCTCCCGCTCGCGCTCGCGGGCGCCGTCCATCAGCGCCTGCTCCTCGGCGTACCCGGTCGCGGACTCGTGCGAGAGCTCGTCGACGTAGGCGAACACGGCCTCGGCGAGCCGGTACATGGTGTCCGGCTCGATCCCCGCGGCCTGCCCCTCGGCGGCCATTCCGCGCCACATCATCCGCGCGCCGATGCGGTAGGCCGAGAGCAGCGTATCGATCGGCCGGCCGCGCCGCGCCTCGTTGCGGCCGAGCTCGATGTAGAGCTCGCCACGCGAGACCGCCGGTGCCTCCTCCCCCGCGATCGAGGCGAGGAAGCGCTCTATCGAGGCCGACGTCCCCACCCGCACGTTCTCGCCGAAGCGTCCCCGCAGCGGGCGGTCGTACTCCGGGATCTCGGCGCGGATGGCGTCGATCATCGCGCCGATCAGACGTGGCACCGCGGGGCGGAGCGCCGCCGCGATGGCGGGCCCGTCGGGCCACGGCGTCATGCCGTTCAGCCCGGGCTGTCTCGCTTGCACGGCCAGGGTCATGCGAGTACGACCTTCCTCGGGGCGTAGGGGACCTGCACGTTCTACCTCACCGGAGGCGGACCGTTACGCCACACGCGCAGGTCTTTGCGAATCGACGAGCATTCGCGCCCGCGTTGTTGCGAATCGACGCAGAACGTGAATCGCGCCGGCGGTTGCATTCCGAAGAGTGGCCGTTGGACTCGTCAGCCCGCGGAATGGCAGCCCGCAGAGTGGCAGCCCGCAGCTGCGCGGCGCCTCGATCGCCGCGCTCGGAACTGCGCTGCCCGCACGGGTGGTGCCGAACGCACCCATAGCCGCGCGGATCGGTGTGGCCGACGGCTGGATCGAGTCGCGCACCGGCATCCACGAGCGGCGCATGGCAGGCGACGGCGAGTCGCTCACCCGGCTCGCGACCGCGGCCGGCCGCCACGCGCTGAAGAATGCCGGTCTCGCTGCGGCCGACCTCGACCTGGTCGTGGTGGCCACCTTCACGCAGGACGACCTGCTACCCAACGCGGCGCCGGTCGTCGCGCACGCCCTCGGCGCGACCCACGCCGGCGCGTTCGACGTCGGTGCAGCGTGCACCGGCTTCCTCGCCGCGCTCAGCATGGCCACTGCATACGTCGAGGCGAGCCGCGCCCGCCACGCGCTCGTGATCGGCGCCGACATCGTCACTCGCGCCACGGACCACGACGATCGGCGCACCGCCGCGCTCTTCGGCGACGGAGCCGGCGCCGTCGTGGTCGGCCCCTCCCCCGCGCCCGGCCTCATCGGCCCGGCCATCCTGCGCTCGGACGGCGCCGGCGCGGCGCACATCCGCGCGAGCCACGACGAGCGCCTGATCCGCATGGACGGCCACGAGACGTTCCGCGCCGCGGTCGTGCGCCTGACGGAGGTCACACGGGACGCGGTGGACGCCGCCGGCCTCGAGCTCGCGGACGTGGACCTGTTCGTCTATCACCAGGCCAACGCGCGCATCCTGAGCGCCGTCGCCGATCGGCTCGGACTCGATCCGACCCGCGTCGTGAACGCGATCGGCACGCTGGGCAACACCTCCGCAGCGTCATTGCCGCTGGCGCTCGCCGCGGCGGACCCCGCGCCCGGATCCACCCTCCTGCTCGCGGCATTCGGCGCGGGCTTCACATGGGGCGCGATGACCCTGACAAACGAGAGGAGATGGACATGCCCGTAGCAGTCACCCCCGAGGCGGTCGAGGAGAAGGTCGTGGAGACGCTCGCCACGTTCGGCCCCGACCGCGCCGAAATCAAGCGCGACGCCACCTTCGACCAGCTCGACATCGACTCGCTCGACATCGTGGAGCTCGCGCAGGTGATCGAGGAGGAGTTCGGCGTCGTGCTCAAGGGCGACGACGTGAAGGACATAAAGACGGTCGGCCAGGCGATCGACCTGGTGGTGAGCCGAGCCTGATGCCACGCCGCGTGCTGATAACGGGCGCCGGCGCCGTCACGCCGCTCGGCAGCGGCGCGCGGACGCTGTTCGAGCGCTGGTGCGCGGGCGAGCTGGGCATCGCAGGCGGCGAGGCGGCGTGCGCGGAGTTCGACCCCACCGATGCGCTCGGCACCAAGCTCGCGCGCCGCACCGACCGCTTCGCGCAGTTCGCACTGGCGGCGTCGGACGAGGCGATCGCGCACGCGGGCTGGGATGGCGGCGAGCCGCCGTACGAGTCGGCGCGCGTCGGCTGCGTGATCGGCACCGGGATCGGCGGCATCGGCACGATCGAGGCGCAGCAGGACATCCTTCGCGACCGCGGCGCGAATCGCGTGTCACCGCTCGCGGTGCCGCTCTTGATGGCCAACGCCGGCTCCGGCGTGGTGGCCATGCGCCACGGCCTGCGCGGCCAGAGCTACAGCGTGGCGTCCGCGTGCGCGGCCGGCGCCCACGCGATCGGCGCGGCCGCGCGGATGATCCAGGCGGGCGACGCCGACGCCGTCGTGGCCGGCGGCGCGGAGGCGCCGCTCACGAGCCTCGCGCGCGCCGGGTTCGCCGCGATGGGCGCCACCAGCGAGTCCGGCATCTCGCGCCCGTTCGACGCACGCCGCGACGGCTTCGTGATGGGCGAGGGCGCCGGCGTACTCGTGCTCGAGGACGCCGCGCTTGCCGAAGATCGGGGTGCACGCGTGCTGGGCGAGGTGCTCGGCTACGGCGCCAGCAGCGACGCGTACCACCTGACCGCGCCCGACCCCGACGCCGCGGGCGCGGTGCGTGCGATCCGCGACGCGCTCCACGACGCGGGCGTCGAGCCGCACGAGCTCGACTACGTGAACGCGCACGGCACCTCCACCCCGCTCAACGACCGCGCCGAGACGGTGGCGTTGCACCACGCCCTGGGCGACAGCGCGCGGGACGTGCCGGTCTCGAGCGCGAAGTCGACGATCGGCCACCTGCTCGGAGCGGCCGGCGCCGTGGAGGCGATCGCCACCCTGTACGCGCTGCGCGAGCGGCTCGCCCCGCCGACGCTCGGGTTCGAGGAGCGCGAGGAGGGTCTCGACCTCGACTACGTGCCGCAGAAGGCGCGGCCGATCACGACTGCGAACGGGCGCGCCATCGGCATGTCCAACTCGTTCGGCTTCGGCGGCCACAACGCCGTGCTGGTGCTGGCCGCATGACGGTCCTCGCCACCGAGCAGAGCAGGCTCACTCCCCTCGAGCGGCTCGAGTTCCTGTGCGACGCGGGCAGCGTGCAGGCGATCCGGTCGTCCGTGGCGTCGGCCCGGATGGGCGACCGCGCGCGGCCCGGCGACGGCGTCGTGGGCGCGGCCGGCCGGGTGAATGGGCGGCCGGTGTTCTGCTTCGCGCAGGACTCGAGCTTCGCGGGAGGCTCGCTGGGCGCCCAACACGCCGAGACCGTCCTGCGCGTGATGCGCCTCGCGGGCGCGGCGGGCGCGCCGGTCATCGGCTTCGTCGAGTCCGCCGGCGCGCGCATGCAGGAGGGACTGGCGGCGCTCGGCGGCTTCGGGCGGATCTTCCAGGAGAACGTGGCGCTGTCGGGCCGGGTGCCGCAGCTCTCGATCCTCACCGGCACCTCCGCCGGCGGCGGCTCCTACTCGCCCGCGCTCACCGACTTCGTGATCATGGTCGAGGGCGCGAGCATGTTCCTCACCGGTCCCGGCGTCGTGCGCGAGGCGATCGGCGAGGACGTGACCGCGGCAGAGCTCGGCGGCACGCGCGTGCACGAGCGCAACGGCGTCTGCCACCTCGTCGCCCCCAGCGACTTCGACGCCGCGCTGCTCGCGCGCGACCTCCTCTCCTACCTCCCTCAGAGCTCGCGGCACGAGCCGCCGCGCGCCGAGCCCCGGCCGGCCGGCCCGCCTCCCACCGTGCCGGCCGAGGCGCGGCGCGCCTACGACATGCGCGGCGTGATCCGGGCGCTCGCCGACGGCGCCGAGCTGCTCGAGCTCTCGCCGCGCTGGGCACGCAACATGCTCACCGCGTTCTGCCGGATCGACGGGCGCCCCGTCGGCGTCGTGGCCAACCAGCCGCGCCACCTCGGCGGTGTGATCGACGCCGACGCCGCGCAGAAGGCCGCGCGCTTCGTGCGCACCTGCAACGCGTTCGGCCTGCCGCTGGTGGTGCTGGTCGACACCCCCGGATTCATGCCCGGCAGGCGGCAGGAGGCGGCGGGAGTGATCCGCCACGGCGCCAAGCTGCTGCATGCGTTCGCGGAGGCCACCGTGCCACGGCTGACGGTGGTGCTGCGCAAGGCGTACGGGGGCGCCTACATCACGATGAACTCGAAGGACCTCGGCGCGCACCTCACGTTCGCGTGGCCGCAGGCGGAACTGGGCGTGATGGCGGCGCCCCAGGCGGTGGGCATCGTGCACCGGCGCGAGCTCGAGAGCGCACCCGACCCCGTGAGCGAGCGCGCACGGCTGGCGGATGTGTACTCGGGCGAGCACCTGGGCGCGGCGGTCGCGGCACGCGACGGCTTCATCGACGAGGTGGTCGCCCCTGCGGAGACACGCGCGCGGCTGGCGTGGGGGCTCGAGACACTCGGCAACGGCGAACGGCGGAGGAGCCATGCGGGAAACATCCCACTCTGACGGCGGCCGGGCGATGACGCTCGCGCGCGACTTCGACGACCTGACCCCCGGCGATCGCTTCACCACACGCGGCCGGACGATCACGGAGGCCGATGTGGCCGCGTTCGCCTCGCTCACCGGCGACATGCACCCGCAGCACACGGACGCCGTCTGGTCGGCGAAGGGACCGTTCGGCGCACGGATCGCGCACGGGATGCTCGTGGTCTCCTACACGCTCGGGCTGCTCCAGTTCGACCCCGAGCGAGTGGTGGCGCTGCGGCGGATCCGCCAGGCCACGTTCAAGCGGCCGGTGTTGATCGGCGACACGATCCACGGTGAGGGACGCGTCGAGTCGCTCGATCCGATCGACCCCGGAACCGGGCTCGTGGGGATCCGCGTGGAGGTGGTGAACCAGCGCGGGCGCGTGGCCGCCCGGGTGGCGCTCGACGCGCTGTGGCGCCGTGGCGACGGTCCGCCGGCAGCGAGCAACGGGACGCTGGACCTGGTCGGCATCCCGCTGTGAACCTGAGCGGCCGCCGCCTCGTGATCACCGGCGTGATCACGCGCGACTCGATCGCCTACGCGGTTGCGGAGGAGGCGCAGAACGCCGGCGCGCAGATCGTGCTCACGAGCTTCGGCCGCGCCCGCCGGCTGACCGAGCGGGCGGCGCAGCGTCTGCCCGACCCGCCCGACGTGCTGGAGCTCGACGTCAATCGCCCCGAGCATCTCGACGAGTTGCGCGACGAGCTCGCCCGGCGCTGGGACGGCATCGACGGCGTGCTGCACGCGATCGCCTTCGCGCCCGAGGACGCGATCGGCGGACGCTTCCTCGACACGCCGCCGGAGAGCGCGCTCACCGCGTTCCAGACAAGCGCGTACTCGCTGAAGGCGCTGGCCGCCGGCCTTGCGCCGCTGCTCGCGGACCGCGCCAGCATCGTGGGGCTGGATTTCGACGCCTCGGTCGCGTGGCCGTCCTATGACTGGATGGGCGTGTCGAAGGCCGCGCTCGAGGCCGTTTCCCGCTACCTCGCGCGCGACCTCGGACCGCGCGGCGCGCGCGTGAACCTCGTCTCGGCCGGACCGTTGCGCACAACAGCGGCCAGCGGCATCGACGGCTTCCGCCAGCTCGCCGCCGGCTGGGGTGACCGCGCGCCGCTCGGCTGGGACCCCGACGACCCGACACCCGTCGCGCGCACGATCTGCTTCCTGCTCTCCGACTGGTCCGACGGCATCACAGGCGAGATCGTGCACGTGGACGGCGGCTACCACGCGGTGGGCGCCCACGCCTGAGCGGGATTACGCTGGCGCGCATGGCCGCCCGCACGGACTTCACCCTCGAGGCCGAGCGGCTCGTCCGCGACCCGGCGCTGTTCAAGTGGTACGCCGTCGCGCTGCTTGCGTTCGTGATCTACGCGTACGCGAACGAGTACGAGCGGCGGCGCTTCGACATCATGGCCGCCGGGCTGGCGATCTGGTTCGCGGACTGGTTCAACGAGATCATCAACGCGCTCGTTCTCCAGGCGACCGACCGGGCGCCGCTCTGGGCCACGACCGGCCCGACGGCGTACCAGTTCCTGGTCGGGCTCAACGTGGAGATCTCCTTCATGTTCGCGCTGGCGGGCATCGTCTACGCGAAGCTGCTGCCGCCGCGCGGTGGGCGGCTCGTGATCGCGCTCGGCCTGTCGATCGTGAGCGTCGCGGTCGAGCTGTTCCTGCACGCAAGCGGGACGTTCCACTGGGAGTACTGGTGGTGGAACGTGGCGTCGTTCCCGGTCATCGTCGTCTTCGGCTACCTCTGGTTCTACCTGTTCGCGGCGTGGGTCTACGACGCGCCGACCGCCCGCAAGCGCTGGACGCGCGTGGGTGGCCTCGCGGCGATCGACGTGACGATGGCGCTCGTCTTCGGCGTCGTGCTCGGCTGGCTATAGCTACGCGTCGAGGTGATGCAGCCGCGGCCACTCGCGCGACCACGCCTCGCGCGGCCCGGCGCAGATCCCGATCGGCGCGCCCTGCTCCTCCTGGTCGATCCCGACCCCGTTGTCGTAGCGGGTCACGATCCGGCAGCCGCGGAAGCGCGCGTCGAGATACGAGCCGTCCATGCCCACCACGATCACCGGGGCCGCACCGTCGCGCGGGCGTCCGAACGACCAGAACGAGTTGTGGCCCGAGTAGGTCTGCGGCAACCCGTCCATGGGGCCGTAGCGTCGCAGCGCGCCCGCCTCGCCGTAGTTCTGCGTGAAGATGACGGCGCGGCGCTGCTGCGCCGGCGGCAGCGAGCGCCAGACGGCGCCGACGCTGTCCACGAAGCGGGGCCAGCGAACGGTCTCGAGGACGTCGGGGTTGATGCTGCCGATCGGCGTGCCGGCGAGTGAGCGCTCGGGCACGATCGGCAGCGCGAGCACGATCGAGACACAGGCCGCCGCCACGACGGCCACGCCGGTGATGCCCTGCGCGCGCCGGCTGCCGAGCCATCCCT
The DNA here is from genome assembly GCA_025928265.1 of Thermoleophilaceae bacterium. GTDB lineage: Bacteria > Actinomycetota > Thermoleophilia > Solirubrobacterales > Thermoleophilaceae > JAICJV01. Next base: position 20,092 of record JAICJV010000008.1, on the reverse strand, counting down.
CGAGCCGAACGCCGCCCGCGCCCAAGAGCGCCGGATACCAGCCGGCCGCGTAATAGCCCTTCGCGCCGCCGACCAGGCCGATCGCGAGGAACGCGAGATAGCCGTACGCGACCGGGCGGAACGGCCGCGCGTGCCGGCCGCGCAGGAGCCACACGAGCCCGGCGATCCAGATCGGCGCCAGCACGGGACTCACCATGAGGAGCTGGAACGGGAGGAAGCCGATGCGCGTGCCGACCGGATCGTCCCCCGAGATCTGCCCCGAGAGCGTTCGCTGCGGCCAGCCGTGCTGCGCCTGCCACACGAGGTTGGGGGCCCACAGCGCGAGCGCAAGGACCACGCCTGCCCATAGCCAGGGCGAGCGCAGCACTTCGAAGCGCCGGGCGACAAGGAATCCGATCGCGAGGCACGCCACCAGGAACGCGATCAGCCATTTGTTCTCGAGCCCGAGCCCCACGACCAGCCCGACGGCGAGCCAGAGACGCTCGTCGTCGCCGCGCAGCAGGCGCACCACGAGGTACAGCGTCACGGTCCACGCGAGCAGGTCGAACGTCGTGGTGGAGAGCAGGTGCCCGATGAACATCGCCGAGCTCGCGGCGAACGCGGCGGCGGCCACCACCTGCGCTCGGCGCCCACCGCCGAGCTCGCGCGCGGTCAGCCCGGCAAGCAGCACGCAGATGCCGAGCGCGAGCGCCGACGCCACCCGCAGCCCCGTCGGCGTCTGGCCGAACAACACGGCGGACGCCCGGCCGATGAGCGGCGTGAGCGGTGGCTGGTCGTCGTAGCCGAACGCCGGATGGTCGCCCGCCTGGATGAAGTAGAGCTCGTCGCGGTGGTAGCCGTAGCCGCCCGCGAACGCCACCAGCAGCACGACTTCGGCGATCGCGAGAGCCGCGAGCGCTCCGATGGCGGCCCGCGGTCTCACACGAGCAGGTACACCGCCGCGGCGACCGTGCCGGCGCTCATGCAGACAAACGACGCCACCGTGACGGCGCGGTACGGGAGCGCGCGCTGGGTGTCGGGGTTGAACGCGAGCGGCACGAACAGCGTCGGGTTGACCCAGGCTCCGACCACGAGCAGCACCTGCCACACGCGCGGCAGACCCGGCGCCGCAAGGCCGAGCGCGATCAGGATCACGCCCATGATGATGTAGTCGAGGTGGGCCTGACGGACGCGCGCCATCGCCTTCACGCCGGCGCGACGGAGCAGGTCCGGGCGCTCGACCATGACCGTCATGACCCAGCCAGAGAGCGCGCCGAACGCGAGCTCGATCGCGCCCGCCTGGGTTACCCAATTGACGTTCACAGCCGCACCAGCTTAGGGTCGCGTCATGCAACAGCGGACCGGGATGGACAGGAACGGGCACCGCGACGGGGCGCCGAGCGCCGTGCCCAGATTGCCGCTACTGCTGGCCGTCGCCGCCCTGCTCGTGCTTCTCGCTGCAGACGCCGCGTCCGCCGCCAGCGTCAAGAGGTGCGCGTCGCCGAAGGGCACACGCGCCCCGACTCGCGACCTGCACGCCGGATATGCCACGTCCTGCGCGACCGCCCGTGCGGTCGCGCGCAACTGGGACAGGCACTGTGAGCCGTATTCGGGCAGCTGCCGGGTCGAGGGCGGGGGCCGGCGCTGGAGCTGCCGCGCCACCATCGTGGCCTACAGCCACAACATCGCCGCGCGCTACCGCTCCAACGTGTACCTGAAGTGCGGCGGCAAGGAGACCTCGAAGGGGCGCCCGGCGGTGAACTTCCACCAGGCGAAGGCAGTGCATCCGTGCTCCCACCCGGAGGGCACCGACGCCACGATCCGCTTCCTCGCGGGCTACTACGACGCCCCCTGCAAGCTCGCCACCCCGGTGGCCAGGGCGTGGGATCGCGCCTGCGACCCGGGCGAGCACGGCAGCACATGCAGCTTCGACGCCGCGGGACGCCGCTGGACGTGCGCGCAGCGGGGCCGACCCGGTGTGGACGCCGTTTACACCTACGTATGCACGGCCCCGGGCGTGGGGAAGGGCCGGCCGGCGGTGATCTTCGACGTTCGTGTCATGCCACTGCCGCCCGGCGTCCAGGACCAGGGTTAGCGGCGGCGCGGCGGGCGCCGCCGGCGGCTGCCGCCGGACCGCCCCTGCGGCCGCGACGGGCGGCTGTGCTCGCCGCGGGCCTTGTGCGACGCGAATCCGGTGAGGGCGAACTCCTCATGGAGCTTCAGCTCGCCGGCGATCTTGCCCATGTCGGTGGCCTGGTCGGCCATCACGAAGGTGATGCCGAGGCCGGTGCGCCCGGCGCGGCCGGTACGGCCGACGCGGTGCGTGTAGGCGTCGCGGTCCTCGGGGGCGTCGAACTGGATCACATGCGTGATGCCCTCGACGTCGATGCCGCGCGCCGCCACGTCGGTGGCCACGAGCGTGTCCACGTGGCCGCGCTCGAAGCGCGCGAGCGCCTTCTCGCGCTGGGACTGCGACTTGTCGCCGTGCATGGCGACGGCCTTCACGTTGTGGCGATCGAGGCGCTTGACGAGCCGGTCGGCGCCGCGCTTGGTGCGCACGAACACCAGTGCCAGGCCGCGGCCGTCGCTGCGCAGCTCGGAGACGAGTGCGTCGAGCTTGGCCTCATGCTTGACCCGCACGAAGCGGTGCTCGATGTCGGCCGCGCGCTCGGGCTTCGGCGCGATCGAGTGACGGCGGGCGTCGCGCGTGTACTCCTGCGCGACCTGTCCCACCACGCCGTCGAGCGTGGCGGAGAAGAAGAGCGTCTGGCGCTTCGCGGGCGTGGCTCGAACGATGCGGTCGACGGCCGGGCGGAAGCCCATGTCGAGCATCCGGTCCGCCTCGTCGAGCACGAGCAGCCTGACGCGGTCGAGCCGGACGGCGCCGCGCTGCATCAGATCTTCGAGCCGGCCCGGGCAGGCGACGAGGATGTGCGCCTTGCGGGCCGCCTTGGCCTGCGCCTGGATGCCGGCGCCGCCGTAGACGGCTGCGATCGAGAGGGCGCGCGCGTGCGCAACGCGGCGCAGCTCGTCGACGATCTGCGAGGCCAGCTCGCGCGTGGGCGCAAGCACGAGGGCCGACGGACGGCCGTCGGTGGCCTCGATCAGGTCCATCATCGGCACGCCGAAGGCGAGCGTCTTGCCGGACCCGGTCGGGGACTTGGCGAGTACGTCGCGGCGCGCGAGCACGTCCGGGATCACTGCCTGCTGGATTGGGAACGCGCTGTCGATGCCGCGCTCAGAAAGCGCGTGCGCGACAGCGGCGGATACGCCGAGATCGGCGAAGGACTGCGAAGACATACGGGGGACTCCTAAAGCGATCGGGGGAGATTCGGCTGGCCCGGATCGCGCGTTCGGAGCGCCCTCAGAGACAAGAACCTCGCAGGCGGCTCCGTGCCGCCTGTGCGGATCAGGCTAGCAGCGGACGGGCCTAGCCGACCGACGTGACCTTGAAGCGGCGCTCGCCGCGCGGTGTGCTCACCACCGCGACCTCGCCGGCGCGCAGCCCGCGCAGCGCGGTCGCGACGGGTGACTCGATCGACAGCTTGCCCTCGGACGGGACCGACTCGCGCGAGGACACGAGCGTGTAGGTGTGGCGCGTGCCGGTCTGCTCGTCCTCGACCTCGACCTTCGAGCCGTAGTCGACGACGTCGCCCGAGGACACCTCCACCACCTTCGCGGTGAGCACGCGGTCGCGCAGCTTGAGGATCTTCGTCTCGAGGTGCGCCTGCGCCTCCTTGGCGGCGTGGTACTCCGCGTTCTCCTTGAGGTCACCCCAGCCGCGCGCGGTCTTGATCTGTTCGGCGATCTCCACGCGGCCGCGGCCCTCGAGGTCCTCGAGCTCGGCGCGCAGCGCCTCGAGCTCCTGTGCGGTCATCGAGTTGTCGCTCACCGCGTAGACGGTACAAGCGGCGGTCCGTCCTGAAATGAGACGGGCGGGGCCGTAGCCCCGCCCGCTCCGCGTCGCCCAGGGTCGCGAGGGGTCGACTCGAGCGACAGCGGCTCGTAAAGACCAATCGCGGGTGCTTTCAAGGTTGCCATCGAGCGGTCTGTCAAAACGCGGTAGCCAGTTTGGGTGAATTTCCGCACCCAGCTATGGCGCGCCGGCGCCAGCACGCATATAAGGGATGCACCGCTTCCTGGGCAGGAGCGGGTGCCGCATGGGACGACTCGCACCACTACGCATCTCAGCGTTCCGCCGCCTCTTGGGCGTCTACGCGATCAACCGGCTGGGCGACATGGTCGCGCTGGTCGCAATGGCGATCGTCGTGTGGGACAAGACCCACAGCGTGTGGGCCACCACGGGACTGTTCGCGGCACTCGAGTTCGTACCCGCGCTGGCGGCGCCGGCCATAACCGCTCGGCTCGACCGCCTGCCCGTCGCGCGCGTGCTCGGCGTGCTCTACGCGATCGAGGCGGCGATCTTCGTCACGCTCGCGTCGCTCACTCACGCGTTCGCGCTTGCGCCGTTCCTGCTGCTGGTTGCCGCCGAGGGCATGATCGCGGTGGTCACTCGCGCCATCTGCCGCGGCGCGCTGGCCGCTGTGCTCGAGCCGAAAGGGCAGTTGCGCGAAGGCATCGCGCTGCTCAACCTCGCGATCTCGCCCACGATGGCCCTCGGCGCGATCTTCGGGGCCGGCCTCGTGGCCACGCTGGGCGGCGACATCGCCCTGCTCGCCAACGCCGGGACGTTCGCGTTCGGCGCGATCTTGATCGCCACGACGCGCGGGCTGCCGCGCTACGAGGCCGAGGAGGACGAGGGCGAGCCGGAGCACTGGCGCGTGCGCCTGACCGCTGCCCTGCGCTACATGCGCGAGCACCGTCTGGTGATGGCGCTGCTGCTGGGTCAGGGCGCAGCCACCGCATTCTTCGCGATGACCGAGCCGATCGAGGTCGTGTACACGCGCGACGTGCTCGGCGGTGGCCCAGGCGCGTACGGCGCGCTGATCGCCACCTGGGGCATCGGCGTGATCGCCGGCAACGTGGTCTACACGTGGCTCGCGCGCAAGAGCCTGACGGGTGCGCTCGTGATCTCCACGCTCGGCCAGGGCGCCGCGCTCATCGCGCTCGGCGCCGCGCCCAACATCGAGGTGGCGTGCGCGATCGCCGTTGCCGGCGGCGCCGCGAACGGCGCGCAGGGGGCAGCGATCCTCACCGCGCTCCAGGAGGCCGTCGACATGGACTTCCAGACGCGCGTGATGTCGTTCTTCGAGGCGGTCATCACGGCCGCCCCCGGGGTCGGCTATCTGCTCGGCGGCGCCGTGGCGGCCGCCGCGGGCGGACGCGCGGCGTTCGTCATCGCGGGCGTCGGCGTGTTCGTCGTGTCGGCCCTGGTGGCAGTCGCGCGCCCGTGGCGCGGCCCTGCCCCGGCGCCGGCGCTGGCGCAGACGCCTGCGTGACGCGCGCGTGACACCCTCGCCAGTTTGAGTGAATTTGCGCGATCGGCCGTGGCGCCGGCGCGCCAGCTCGCTTACGACGGAGGTGCATAGGAGCGACCAAAGGGGGGATCCGCATGCCGCGTCTCCGGGGCTAAATCGAGAGGCGCGCGCGGTTGGCTCGGACAGGCTTCTGTACCCCGAGCCGAGGTCGCGTGCCGATGGACGCAAGAGGGCCGCCAATTGGCGGCCCTCGTCGTTCGGCACGCGTCCGGGGTGTTACAGCATCGCCAGTTTGAGTGAAATTGCGCCGCCACCGGTAGCGCGGATGCGCCCATTGCCGGTATAACGGTCCGTGCATAGGAGCGACCGAAGGGGGTCCGCATGCCGCGCAGCCGGGGCTAAACCCGATAGCGGTACGCGGTTCGGCTCGGTCGGCCTTTCGCCTAACCCGGGCCGAGTCGCTTGCTGATGGACGCAAGAGGGCCGCACAGTGGCGGCCCTCTTCGTCCAGTCAGACGTCCGGTGCTAGCCCCTCGAGCGGGGATCGACGTAGACGTCGTCGATGACCCAGTTCGCCGTTCCGACCGCGGTGAAGCGGAACTGGATCGGCGTGTGATCACCCGGCAGGAGCGGCAGCAGGCTGGACAGCACGACCTGGGTCGGCGTCCGGTTCCACTGCGTCCCGTTCGTCAGCGTCGTGATGGTGCCGACGGGCACATCGACCACGAGTCCGAGCGACGTCTCGGTGCGTGCCGTGACCACCAGGGTCGACGCGGCGCCCAGCAGCCCGCCGCCGGAGCGGTGGGCGAAGAAGCGCATCGTCGGATGCTCGATCCCGACACACATCGTCGGCGAGACCGCCGAGCGACCTGCCGGGATGTTCAGGGCGCGCGACCCGCTGTCGCCGGCAACCCGCCAAGGCTCCTGGTCTGAGACGGCGGAAGCGCCGTTCAGATCCCAGCCCGAGAGGTCGCCCTCGAAGTTGCCGCCCGGCGCGAGAAAGTACTGGTTGTCGTCGTTCCACTGGGCGAACGGCTGCGAGGTCGCACCGTTGTCGCAGTTCGGAGCCGAGGCGACCAGCACGCCGGCGTTGGCGGCGCCCGGCAGCGCGAGGAGCGCGCCGGCAGTCACTGCTGTCAGCAGGGCAATCCTTGCCCTCTTAATTCCCCTCATGCAAGTCCTCCATCCGTGGGGGCCGAACGGCAATGTTAGGCGGCGGTAAGAAATCGGTCATCCAACGTCCGTCTATTCAGGTTTGCTGCCAATTTGTCGATCAAACGCCGGTGAAGCGCGCGCGCACGGAAGCCCGCAGATTGCTGGGAAAGCTCGGCCTCGGCACCCACACCGAGCTCCATCCCGCTATGGAAGGGGCGCTCGAGCGCCGGCACGAGGAGCTGCAGTCGCAGCTTGCGCATCGCGAGCGCGTGGCCGAGATCTCGCTGGCAGCCGCGGCCCTTCTCGGCGCTATGGCGCTCGCGGTCTTCGCGCCCCACACCCGCCCGGTCGACCCGGCGCTGACGGTCGCGCTGTCCGTCGCCTTCGCGATTGCCTACCGCGTTCGCTTCCACGACGGCGCCGGCTACGCCACGCCCACCCAGCTCGTGCTCGTCCCGATGCTGCTGCTTCTGCCTGCCTCGATCGTCCCGCTCGCGGTCGGCGCTGCCATGGCCGCGGCGAACCTGCACCGCTGCGTGAAAGGCGAGTTGCACTTCGAGCGGCTGGTGATCAGCTTCGCCGACGCCGCATACGCACTGGCGCCAGCGACGGTCATAGCGCTCGCCGCCCCCGCCGAGCCTGGCTGGCACGCCTGGCCGATCTACACCGCCGCGCTGGGGGCCCAGTTCGCACTTGACTTTGTCATTTCCGTACAGCGCGACTGGTTCGTGATCGGCCTCGGCGCCGACCTCGGACTCGCGATCGTCGCCTGGACCTGGCTCGTCGACGGCATCCTCGCGAGCGTGGGCCTGATGGCCGCGATCGCCGCGCGCGACGAGCCGTTCACCGCGCTCATCGTGCTGCCGATCATGGCGCTCTTTGCCCTCTTCAGCCGCGAGCGCGACGCCCGCATCGAGCACTCGCGCGAGCTCGGCCGCGCCTACCGCGGCACCACCCTTCTTCTCAGCGATGTGCTCGACGGCGACGACGAGTACACCGCCTTCCACTCGCGCGGCGTCGTGCAGCTCTCGATCGCCGTAGCCGAGCGGCTCGGCCTCGACGAGCGCCAGATGCGCAACGTCGAGTTCGGCGCGCTGCTGCACGACGTTGGCAAGATCGCGATCCCCAAGGAGATCCTCAACAAGCCGGGCAAGCTGTCGGCGGACGAGTGGGTCGTGATGGAGACGCACACGATCGAGGGGCAGCGGATGCTCGATCGCGTGGGCGGCGTGCTCGGAGAGGTCGGGCAGATCGTGCGCTCCTCGCACGAGCGCTGGGACGGCAGCGGCTATCCGGACGGGCTCGCGGGCGAGGAGATCCCGGTCGAGTCCACCGTCGTCTCGGTGTGCGATGCGTTCAACGCGATGACCACGCACCGCCCGTACCGCCGCGCGATGTCGGTCGACGATGCGATGTCGGAGCTGCGCACGAACCGCGGCACGCAGTTCTCGCCAGTCGCCGTGGACGCGCTGATCGAGCTGATCGCCGAGGACGAGGGCATGGTCGGCCCGACGGAGCCCGAGCTCGACGAGATCACCCTGGTGGTCCCGGAAGCGCTGTTCGACCGCGCGAGCTGAGCGCCGCCTCGATCACCTCGAGCGCAGCCACCGCGTCACCCGGATCCACCGGCGGCGGACCGCCCTCCCGCAGCGCCCGCTCCACGCCCGCGTAGAAGTCCTGGTAGGCGCCGGGCTCGGTGCGCACCGGTTGCCACTCCTCCCCCGCGCCCAGCACGCCCCACGTGCTCTCGGGCTCCTCGCCCCAGCCCGGCTCGTCGGGCCGGCTGCCGGCCCGCAGCGCTGCCTCCTGCACATCGAGGCCGTGCTTCACGTACGCCGCGCGATCGCCCAGCACGCGCATCCGCGGGCCCAGGTCCGCAGCCACCGCGCTCATCCACAGGTGCGAGCGCACGCCGCTCTCGTGCTCGAGCGCGACGAACGAGTCGTCGTCGACCTGCGCCCCTCGGCGGCGGACGTCGAGCTCGGCGTACACGTCGCGCACCGGCCCGAAGAGCTGGAGCGCCTGGTCGATCAGGTGACTGCCGAGGTCGAACAGCACGCCGCCGGCCTCCTCGGGATCGCCCAGCTCACGCCAGCCCTCGCCCAGCTGGGGCCGCCAGCGCTCGAAGCGTGACTCGAAGCGCAACACCCTGCCGAGGGCGCCGTCGTCGAGCAGCCGTCGCAGCGTGAGGAAGTCGCCGTCCCAGCGCCGGTTGTGGAACACCGTGAGCATCACGTGCGCGGCCTCGGCCTCGGCAATCAGCTCGCGGGCGACCTCGGAGTGCGCCGCCAGCGGCTTGTCGACCACCACCGGCAGACCGGCCTCGATCGACGCGCGCGCGAGCGGCACGTGCGCGCGGTTGGGGGCAGCGATCACGACCAGGTCGAATGCGCCCGCGTCCTCCCAGATCTCGTCGGCGGAGTCGAGCATCTCGACGCCCGGGTGGTCGCGCGCTGCCGCCGCCCGCCGCTCGCGATCACGGGTGACCACCGCGGACAGCTCGAGTCCCGGAGTGGCCGCGATCAGGGGAGCGTGGAACGCCTGCCCCGCGAGCCCGTAGCCGATGAGTGCCGCGCGAATCGCCATCGCCCGGGATCATGACGCGGATGCGAGGGGTCGTCGGGACGATGCTGGCCGTCGCGCTGCTCGCGCCGGCGCAGGCGCTTGCCGCGCAGCCGCCGCCACGCCCCCTCACGTACCTGCACGTGGGCGCTGCGGGCGGCCCGCAGGGGCTGGCGCAGATCGCGGACCGTCGTGGGCGCACGGTGCTGCTCAAGGGCGCAAATGCCGACGGCCTCGTCGACTACTACCGCGCCGACCTCAAGCCGCCCTACCCGGCCGATCCCGCCGCCTACGCGCACGGCGCGTGTCCTCCCGACGATCCGAGCGTCGAGGGCGTGATGATCTGCGACTCCGACTTCCCGCAGTGGAAGCCGCTCGGCTGGGACATCGTGCGGCTCAACCTGTCGTGGTCGCTGCTCGAGCCGCAGCCCGGGAAGATCGACGGCCAGTACCTCGACCGGATCGCGCAGGTCGTGCGCTGGGCGAAGAGGGCCGGCGTCTACGTGCTGCTCGACATGCACCAGGACGCGTGGTCGAAGTACGTCTACACGAAGCCCGGCCAGACGTGCGCGGCCCCGCTGATGGCCACGAAGGGCTACGACGGCGCGCCCGAGTGGGCCAGCCGCCCGCTCACGCCCGCATGCGCGCTGAACGGCGTCCGCGAGCTCGACCCGGCCGTGGCCGAGAGCTTCCAGCGGCTTTGGTCGAACGCGCCCGCGCCCGACGGCGCCGGCCTCCAGGACCACTACGTGAACGTGATGATCGCGCTCGCGAAGCGCTTCCACGGCAACCCGGCGGTGGCCGGCTACGAGATCATCAACGAGCCCTCCCCCGGCTTCGTCGCGACGCCGGTCGCACCCGACGCCGGCGAGCTGTTCCCGTTCTACGGCAAGGTCGTGAACGCGGTGACCGCGGCTGTGCCCGGCTTCAGGCAGCTCTTCTTCGTCGAGCCGAACGTGGAGCGCAACGTGACCGACGCGCCCGAGGCGACGGACCCGTGGTCGGCCTACAGCTCGTATCGCAACGTCGTGTACGCGCCGCACATCTACACGGGCGTGTTCACCGCCGACCAGGAGGTCGCCTCCACCCGCTTCTTCCCGAGCGAGAACGGCTACCGCAGCGCCGCGCTCGACGCGAAGGTGCTGGGCCTGCCGCTGTGGGTGGGCGAGTTCGGCAACAACCCGCAGGACGACGACACGCTGCTCACGACGAGCTACCGGCTGCAGGACCAGTACGGCGTGGGCGGCGCGATCTGGCTGTGGAAGGAGAACGCCAACGACGTGAACCAGGCCGTCAACTGGAGCGTGTACGGCAACGCGAAGCGGATCCGCCTGGCGGCGCGCGCGTATCCCCTGTTCCTGGCCGGCGAGCTGCGGTCGATGAGCTACGACCCGCCGACGGGCAGCTTCGACATCCGCGCTACGGCGAAGCACGCCGTCCGCTACGGCGATCGGGCGCATGCGACGATCGTGTTCGTGCCGCACAGCGTGCCGGTCGCAGTGGAGAACGCGCGCGCACAGCGATTCGGGCACGAGCTCTACGTGTATCCGAGGCGCGGCGCGTACCGGATCCACAGCCGTCGCCATACTTGAGCCATGACCATGCGCACCGAGCCGCTGCGCGTCGCGCTCGCGCAGATCAACCCGATCGTCGGGGACATCGGCGGCAACGCGAAGAAGATCCGCGAGAGCATCGACCGCGGGCGTGACGAGGGCGCGCAACTGGTGGTGCTGCCCGAGCTCGCGATCACCGGCTATCCGCCCGAGGATCTGCTGCTGAAGACGCACTTCGTGGACGCCGCCGGCGCGGCGCTGGAGGAGATCGCGCGCGACACCGAGGACATCGTGGCGCTGGTGGGCTTCCCGGAGCGGCGCGACGACGTGTACAACGCCGCGGCCGTGCTCGCCGACGGGCGCGTCCAGGCGGTCTACCGGAAGATGTTCCTGCCGAACTACGGCGTCTTCGACGAGAACCGCTACTTCCAGTCCGGCGCCGGGCCGGCGCTGATCGAGTTGAACGGCGTGGCGATCGGCGTCACGGTCTGCGAGGACATCTGGGAGCCCGGCCCGCCGGCGACCAGCGAGGCGCTGTCGGGCGCGCAGGTGATCGTGAACCTGTCGGCGTCGCCCTACCACGCGGGCAAGCCGCTCGAGCGCGAGCAGATGCTCGTGCAGCGGGCGCGCGACAACCTCGTCAGCGTCGTCTTCTGCAACCTCTTCGGCGGCCAGGACGAGCTCGTCTTCGACGGCCAGAGCGTGGTGATCGACCCGACCGGCGACATCGTCGCGCGCGCGCCGCAGTTCGAGGAGGCGTTCATCACCTGCACGATCGACCCCGGCCGCAGCTCCGCGATGCGCCTGCGCGACGCCCGCCACCGCGCGGCCGTCCGGCGCTACCGCGAGCGCGGCGGCGACACGTGTCCCATCCTCGCGCGGGTCACGGTCGAGAGCGACGGCGAGCCGGTCGAGGGGCCGGTTGCCGAGCCGCTGGCCCCCGAGTCCGAGGTGTACGCCGCGCTCGTGACCGGCGTGCGCGACTACGTGAACAAGAACGGCTTCAAGCGGGTGGTGTTCGGGCTGTCGGGCGGGATCGACTCGGCGCTCGTGGCGCTGCTTGCCGTCGACGCGCTCGGGCCGGACCGCGTCACGACGGTTGTCATGCCGTCGCCCTACTCGTCCGGCGAGACGCAGGAGGACGCGCGCACGATCGCGCGCAACCTCGGCACGCAGCTCATCGAGTTCGACATCGAGCCGCTCATGAAGACCTACGACGCAGTGCTCGAGGACGTGTTCGAGAACGAGGAGCCCGACCTCACCGAGGAGAACCTCCAGGCCCGGATGCGCGGCAACCTCGTCATGGCGCTGTCGAACAAGTTCGGCTGGCTCGTGCTCACGACCGGCAACAAGTCGGAGCTGTCGGTCGGTTACGCGACGCTGTACGGCGACATGGCGGGCGGCTTCGCGGCCCTCAAGGATGTGTACAAGGGCTGGGTCTACCGGCTCGTCGAGTGGCGCAACGAGCAGGAGGGCAGCGATCTGGTGCCGCGCTCGGTAGCCGAGCGGCCGCCGTCGGCCGAGCTGCGCTACGAGCAGCGCGACGAGGACTCGCTCCCGCCCTATCCGATCCTCGACGCGATCCTGCTCGGCTACATCGAGGGCGACCTGAACGCAGACCAACTGGTGCGCCAGGGGCTGCCGGCGGAGGACGTCGAGCGCGTGATCGGGCTGGTCGATCGCTCCGAGTACAAGCGTCGTCAGGCGCCCCCCGGCATCCGCATCTCGCAGCGCGCGTTCGGGCGCGACCGGCGCCTGCCGATCACCAACCGCTTCCGCGACACGGTCCGCGCCGCCACCGCGGCCTCCTAGTTTCGCCCCCGGTCCCCCGGGGATCACCGCTCCATTTCACGGGGCTAGGTCGGCACCGCGTAGATCTGCCCGTCGGACTCCACGAGCCGCTTCGGCGCCAGGCCCTGCGGCGCAGGACCACCCGTGACGCTCCCGGTGTTGGGGTCGTAGGTGGCGCCGTGGCAGGGGCAGGCGATAACGCCGCCCGAGAAACCGACGGTGCAGCCCGCGTGCGTGCACACCGCGCTGTAGGCCTTCAGCTTGCCGTCCGGCAGCCTCACTGCGATGTCGGGCTGCCCGTCGGAGGGGTCGTTGTAGGTGGCGCCCTGCCCGGCCGGCAGCGCCTTCGACGGCCCGAGCCGAACCGCACCCGCGGGAACATGTGACGACGCGTGCTGCGCATGCGGCGCTGCGAGCGCCGCGGCTCGCTTGCGCGTGCCCGTGCCGGCAGCCAGGGCCCGCGTGCCCCTGTAGCTGCCCTTCGCGGCGGCGGCGACGCCGGCGATCAGGAGTGACGCGGCGCCCACGGCCCCGGCGCTCCGCGTGATCACCTCGCGCCTCGAGAGCGCCGGGCCCGAAGGCGCCATTCGCATCCGCGGTGACCGCGCGAGCCGCTCGAGCCCGTTGTCTAGCGCCGGCTGGCCTTCGGCGCCCGCGAGCACGAGCGGCAGCCATGCGAACACGAACACGATGTCGGAGCCGAGGAAGTACGGGTACGCGTGCCAGCTGTTGGTGAGGAACAGGATGAGGTTGAGCCCGAGGCCCACGGCCGCCGCGGCGCGCGTGAGCAGTCCGAGCGTGACGAGCAGGCCCACGGCGATCTCCACGATGGCGACGCCGATGCCCGCGAGCTTCGGGTCGGGCAGTGCGAACGCCCTCAGGATGAAGCCGCCAGGGGTGCCGTGCGCGAAGCCGTGCAGCTGGGTGCCGATGTAGGTGGGCGCCCCCGGGTGCAGGAACCCTGGATCGCTCAGCTTCTGGACACCCGCGTACACGAACGTGATGCCGAGGAACAGCCGCAGCGGCAGCAGCGCCATCCCTGGATCGATTCTGCGCACGCCTGCCACGCTGCACGGCGGCGTTGCCGCGTCGATAAGCGCGCAGTGAGAGTTTGCTCAGCCGCGCCCGTGCGGCGCCATGAAGTCGTCGTGCGTCGGCCCGCCGGCGGGGATGATCCGCTTCGGGTTCAGCTCGTCGTGCGTCGTGTAGTAGTGGCGCTTGATCTCGTCCATGGCCACGGTCTCGGCCACGCCGGGCTGCTGGTACAACTCGCGCGTGTAGCCCCAGAGGTTCGGCAGCTCGGCCACCTTCACGCCGTTGCAGCGGAAGTGGGTGTGGTAGACGGCGTCGAAGCGGACGAGCGTGACGAACAACCGCCAGTCCGCCTCGGTGATCCGGTCGCCCGTCAGATAGCGGCGCTCGGCGAGCCGCTCCTCGAGCTTCGGCAGGATCCCGGCGACGCGGCGATAGGCGGACTCATACGCCTCCTGCGACTTCGCGAAGCCGGCGCGGTAGACGCCGTTGTTGAGGTCGGAGTAGATCCATTCCTCGAGCGCGTCGATCTCCGCGCGCAGGTCCTCCGGGTACAGGTCCACCGACGCGTCGCCCCACTCGTCGAACTCCGAGCCGAACATGCGGATGATCTCCGCCGACTCGTTGTTCACGATGCGCCCGGCCTTCTTGTCCCACAGCACCGGCACGCTCACGCGGCCGTCGTAGCCCGGCGCGCTCGCCTCGTACGCCTCGCTCAGGAACGCCCAGCCGTTGACGTCGTCGCTGAACTCGCCGCCCGCGAACGCCCAGCCGCGCTCGTCGCGGAACGGGTGGATATGGGAGATGCCGATGACGTCCTCGAGCCGCTTCAGCTTGCGCACGATCGCCGTGCGGTGCGACCACGGGCACGCAAGAGCGACATACAGGTGGTAGCGGCCCGGCTCCGCCACGGCCCCGGTCGACCCGTCGGCGCTCACCCAGTCGCGGAAGTGCGCCTGCTGGCGGACGAACTCGCCCTGGACGCTCACGCGGCCCTGGCCTCGGTGGCGACCGCCTCGGACGGGCCCCACAGCGCGTCGTCGCCGAGCGGCATGCGCCGTACGCTGCCGGCGGCGGCCAGCTCGATGAGCGCGTCCTCCGCGGCGGCGCGATCGGGTGCGTCGTTTCCGTGCGTCATGATCGCTGCCACCTCCTGCGTCGTGAGAGGCGAGCGGAAGAAGCGCAGGGCATCGAGCGGGCGCTCGGGTGGCTCGCGGCGCTCGGGGCGGTCGCGGAAGTTGGCGATCAGCACGTCGTATGCCTCGACCGGCTGGAACCCGCCGGCCTCGAGACGCGTGCCGTCGGCGCTCTCGAACACGAGCGACGGCGCGCTGTAGCGCACATCCCCGTCCGTGTTGCGCGCCTTGCCCTGGAACTCGGTCGGACCGTCGGCGGCCTGGCGCGCCTCCCGCTTGTCGGACTCGTAGGCGGCCACGACCTCCGGGTCGTCGATCGCGCGCACGATCGCGTCCACGTCGAGGTCCGGCACGGCCGCCAGAGCCTGCGCGATGTCGGCGTCCTGGTCGAGCACGAGCGTGGTGGTGAACCAGCCGAACTGGAGCGCGCGGTAGACCGACGTGGTGAGCTCAGGCTGGCGCAGCCGCGTGGCCACGATGGCGCGGCAGGCGCGGCTCGTGCCCGCCACCCGGGTGCGGGGCGCCGTTGCGAACGGCATGCCGTAGCGACGGAAGCGGGCGTAGCCGCGGGCCATCATCGCGGGCGTGTAGCCGCGCTCCTCGTACTGCTCCGCGGTCTCCGTGAGCCCGATCGTCACGAGGCGCCAGGGAAGGCTCGGATAGCGCCACTGGATGACGGCGAAGGCGGGTGTCTCGGAATAGGCCCAGGGACAGGCGGGGTCCGAGTAGAGCGTTGCGGTGATCGGATTGGACATGGTCCCTAGATGGTTGCACAGGCAACGTCAGGCGCCCAGCTACCGCGACGGTGCGGGCCGCACCGCCATCGTCACCCGCGAGAGCGCGCAGAGCCGCCCCTGGTCGTCGCTCAGCTCGACCTCCCAGACCCAGGTGGTGGAGCCGCGGTGGACGCGCCGCGCCCTGGCGTTCACGTGGCCCTCGAGCACCGGCCGCATGAAGCTCGTGTGGTTCGAGAGGCCCACGGCGATGTTGCCGTCGGCGTGCACCGCCATAGCGGTCGCCATCGACGCCAGCGACTCGGCCATCGCCGCGTAGACGCCACCGTGGACGAGGCCATAGGGCTGCTTGAGGTGGTTGCCCACGGGCGCGCGCGAACGGGCCTCGGATTCACCGGCCTCGAGTACCTCGAACCCGAGGGTCCCGTCGAGGGTCTCCTCGAGCGGGACATTGAAAGCGGGGGCTTCCGACACTCGCGGAATGTAACGTTTCCGGCTCATGGCGACCTTCGACCAGCTTCCGGCCGAGCAGCGGGCGATCATCGAGCTCGTGGTCACGCGCGGGCGCACGTACGACGCGCTCGCGGACGTGCTCCAGGTTCCGGCCACGCGCGTGCGTGAGCTGGCGCTGGATGCGCTGGTGGAGCTCTCGCCCGTCACCGGCGGCCGGGTCGATCCGCAATGGCGCTCGCAGATCGCCGACTACGTGCTGGGCCAGCAGTCCGGCGCCGAGTCCACCGCCACGCGTGCCCACCTGAAGCGCTCGGAGCCCGGGCGCACATGGGCGCTCTCGCTGCTCGACTCGCTCGAGGAGCTGTACGCGAACGGCGACCGTCCGTCGATCCCCGACGCGGAGGCCGGCGACGGCGCAGGCGCAGCGGGCACGATCGAGCGACCGCGACGCCGGGAGCGCGAGCGCGCCGGGCGGGAGAAGCGCGAGAAGCCCGAGCGCGAGAAGCCTGCTCAGAAGGAGAAGGAACGGGCGAAGGAGAAGAAGAAGCTCTCGCCCGCGGCGCAGGAGGCGCTCCAGCGCCGCCGCCGGATCGGGCTGATCGCGGGCGGCGCCGTCGTGCTCGCCGCCATCGTCGTCGGCATCCTCGCCCTCGCCGGCGTCTTCTCGGGCGGAGGCGGTGGCAACTCGTCCGCGAGCGCTTCGACCAACACCACCCCGACCACCTCCACCGCGCCCCAGGCGCAGGTGGTGGGCCAGATCACGCTCAAGCCGCTGGGCGGCGCGAACGCGTCGGGGGCCGCGTTCATCCTCAACCAGGGCGGCAAGCCCGTCCTCGCGGTGCAGGCAAAGCTGCCGCCGCTGCCGTCCACCCAGCGCAAGGCCGCCTACAACGTCTGGCTGTACAACAGCCCGAAGGACGCATTCTCGATCGGCGCCCAGTTCACGGACGCGAAGGGCAACTACCAGGGCGTCAAGGAGCTGCCCTCGAACTACCAGAAGTACAAGTTCGTGGACATCTCGATCCAGCCGTTCAACAACCGCACCGCGCACAGCGGGAACTCGATCCTGCGTGGTGCGTTCGCAGACCTTCAGCCCGTCCAGCAGCAGCAACAGCAGCCGCAAGGGAGCGGGACCGGCACGACGCCGTAGCCGCCGGGCCGCCGTCGAGCCGGACGTCCACTCCGCGCTGGATGTCGGAGCCGACCGCGACGCTCACGAGGGCGGCGATGCACACCAGAGCGGTGGTCTCGATCTTGCGCAGCCGGGTCACAGCGTCGGCACGAGTGGTCCGAAGCGGTGCGCCACGTACAGCACCTGGATCAGGAGGACGGCGACGAGCAGCCGGCGGTCCCGCGTGAGCGTCGCGAACGGAAGCGCCCAGAGCGTGTACCACGACAACATCCACGTGGTGGCGACCGCGGTGGCGAGCAGTCCCCAGCCGGCGGCCACGACCCAGTCGGCTCCGCGCCACACGCGCACCAGCAGGTAGACGAGCGCCGCGGCGAGCACCACGTGCATGAGCGTGCGGTCGGGCGGCGTGATCTGCGCCTGGCCGAACAGCCGAGCGATCTCGGACGGAACGGCGTTGGGGGTCACGAGGCGCTGCTGGCGCTCCAGGACCGGCACGAACCCGAGCGCCCTGCCCCCGAAGACCGCGAGCGCCAGGCCCGCCATCGCGGCGGCTCCCGCCGCGGCTCCCGCGAACGTGCGGAGCCGCTCCCGCGACCCGATCAGCATGAACGGCAGGACGATCACGGCCGACGCCTTCACCGCGGACGCCAGCACCGTCATCCCCCCGCCGCCCGCCGCGCGACCGCGCAGCGCGAGCCACACCCCCAGCATCAGGACCGCGAGCATCACCAGGTCGTTGTGGCCGGCCGCCACGCCGTAGATGATCAGAAGCGGATTGGCGCCAACGATCAGCGCCGCGCGGACCGGGTCGCGACCTCGGATCCGGGCGCAAGCCGCTGTGAGGCCCGCGGCCGCCAGGCTGGAGACGACCGTAAGCGCCTTCAGGTACATGACCCCGCCCGCCAGGCCGAGCAGCGCGGCGGGATACGAAGCAAGCGTGAAGAGCGGCCCGTACGCGGAGGGCACATGGCGCCAGAGGTGGCCGACGTAGGGGTACGCCGGGTCGGTCGTGAGGAAGGCCGGCGAGTGCGCATACGGGTTGATCCCGTGCAGCACGCCCAGGCGCGCGTAGTCCAGATAGCTGAACACGTCGCTCGTGAGCGGCGGCCCGGCCAGGACGATGAGGTGGACGGTCACGATGCCGGCGATCGCCGGCCCGGGTCTAAGCCTCCCCGCGGCTACCACCAGCACGTAGCCGGCCATCATCGCCGCCAGGAGCAGCCAGAAGCGGGCGATGTACAGGTAGCTGCCACCGTGTCCCGTGAGCGGCCCCAGGACCGAGCGCGGCACCAGGTGTCCGTCGTCGACCTCGTGCGAGCCGCCGGCGGCCGCGTCCAGGGCGATGATCGTGGCGCCGCCGATGAGCACCGCCATCCCGACACTGCCGGCGGCGGTGCGGCTCCACGGCGGCACAATCAGCCGCCCGGCTGTTACCGGATAGCCCATCTGCGGCGTAAAGATCGCGGTCGCCCGGAAAGCGACCTTCAAGGCCCGCTAGGACGATTCCTAAGAACCGGCGCCCAGCGCTTCGCTCAGGCCCGCCAGCGCCTCGTCGAGCCGCCTGCGTGCCGCACGCCGCACCATGAAGCCGCCCAGCCGGAAGCGCCCGCGCAGCCGCTCACTGGCCGTCAGCTCGACGCGGGTGGAGCGCTCGCCCTCGTCGGCGAGGGTGAGGCCGGTCTCGGCGGCCGAGAAGATCCGCTCGAACGGCGACTCCACGAGCTCCTGCCGCCACGCGAGCCGCCGCGGCGGCTCGAACTCCGTCCGGGTGAAGTCGGCCCGCACCACCTTCCCGCGCGGCGTCGACAGCACGTTGGTCCAGCCATCGTCGGTCACGTCCTCCACGCGAACCACCTGCGGCCACCAGCGCGGCAGCGCGTAGGGATCGGACACCACTCGCCACACGTCGTCCTGCGCGGCGCCGATGGTCAGCGCCCGCGTCACGCGCGGCACCTACTCCTCCTCGTAGGTGATCAGGCTGCGCACCTCGCGCGGCGCGAGCTTCTCGCGGCCGTGCAGGAACGACAGCTCGATGACGAACGCGCACCCGACGACCTCGGCGCCCGAGCTCTCCACCAGCTCGCACATCGCCGACGCGGTCCCGCCGGTGGCGAGAAGGTCGTCGTGCACGAGCACGCGCGCGCCGCCCGAGAGCGCGTCGGCATGCATGTGGAGCGCGTCGAGGCCGTACTCGAGCGCGTAGGTCACCGACGACGTCTCGGCCGGCAGCTTGCCGGGCTTGCGCGCCGGGATGAAGCCCGCTCCCGCGCGCGCGGCCAACGCACCGCCGAGCACGAACCCGCGTGCCTCGGCGGACACGACGTAGTCCACCTCGCGCTCCTCGGCATAACGGGCGAGCAGGTCGATCGTGTGGTCGAGCGCCCGCGGGTCGAGGAACAGCGGCGTGATGTCCTTGAAGACGATGCCGGGCTTGGGGAAGTCCCGGATGTCGCGTATGTACGCGCGCAGGTCGATGTGCGGGGCTAGCTCGTGATCTTGCGCAGGTCGCGCACGAGAAGCAGGTGCTTGAGGTGGCCGACGGTCGCTGCGAGGCTTTCCAGGCTCTCGAGCGCCTCTTTGCGGCGCTCCGGATTGCGTGAGCGCAGCGAGGGCCCCAGCAGCGCTTCCAGCAGGTTCGCCTCGCGGTCCGCGGAGGACCGGAACACGCGCAGGTTGCGAGCGCCCACCCCGAAGCGAGCGAGCTCGTTGGCGCTGCGGATGATCTCCCGGTCGGTTTCGTCGTAGACCGGCTTGCCGTCGCGTTTTTCCGGCTGCACGATGCCGAAGTTCTCGAGCTCGGAGACCAGCTCCTCGCGGGCACCGGTCTCCTCGACCACCTCCTCGAGGGTGAGGTAGGCGCGCGAGGAGTCGACCAGGATCGCCCGTCGCACCGCGCCGGGGGTCGGCTTGCGATCGCCTTCGGCGGCGAAGGCGAGGTCGCCGCCGGAGGCGAGCTCCTGGCGGATCACCCGCAGCGGCAGGAACTCGTCGCGCTGCAGGCGCAGGATCGTCCGCAGCCGCTCGACGTCGGACTGGCTGTAGAGCCGGTAGCCGCCGCTGGTGCGCCGCGGGCTGAGCAGCTTCTGGTCCTCGAGATAGCGGATCTTGGAGATCGAGACGTCGTCGAATTCGCTCTGCAGGATTTTGCAGACGGCGCCGATCGTCAGCGCCTTGCGCGGCCGGCTGG
>JAICJV010000128.1 GCA_025928265.1 Thermoleophilaceae bacterium | reverse complement strand
GGTGAAGCGCGCGTTCGGGTGCGCGGCCGGGTTCTCGGATGCCGGCGTCCAGTCGTCACCGCGCCAGTCGACCAGGTGGGCCGGCGGCTCCCTCGTCAGGCCCTCCCACCAGACGTCGCCGTCGTCGGTCTTCGCGCAGTTTGTGAAGATCGCGTTCTCGGCGACCATCTTCACCGCGTTCGGGTTCGTCTTCACGCTGGTGCCCGGAGCGACGCCGAAGAAGCCCGCCTCGGGGTTCACGGCGTAAAGGCGGCCGTCGTCGCCGAACTTCATCCACGCGATGTCGTCACCGACGGTCTGGACCTTCCAGCCCTCGAGCGTGGGGATCAGCATCGCAAGGTTGGTCTTGCCGCAGGCCGACGGGAACGCGCCCGCGACGTACTTCACATCGCCCTCCGGCGACGTGAGCTTCAGGATCAGCATGTGCTCGGCCATCCAGCCCTGGTCGCGCGCCATGACCGAGGCGATCCGCAGCGCGAAGCACTTCTTGCCGAGGAGCGCGTTGCCGCCGTAGCCCGAGCCGTACGACCAGATCTCGCGCGTCTCGGGGAAGTGGACGATGTACTTGTTGTCCGGGTTGGCCGGCCACGGGACGTCGTCCTGGCCCTCGTCGAGCGGCGCGCCGACCGAGTGCAGGCACGGGACGAACTGGCCCTCGTCGCCCAGCGTGTCGAGCGCGGCCTGGCCCATGCGGGTCATGATCCGCATGCTCACCGCGACGTAGGCCGAGTCCGTGAGCTGCACGCCGATCTCGGCGAGCGGCGAGCCGAGCGGCCCCATCGAGAACGGCACGACGTACATCGTGCGCCCGCGCATCGCGCCCGTGAAGAGGCCGATCAGCTCCTCGCGCATCGCGTCCGGCTCGCGCCAGTTGTTGGTCGGTCCCGCGTCCTCCTCCTTCTGCGCACAGATGAAGGTGCGGTCCTCCACGCGCGCGACATCCGCGGGATCGGAGAGCGCCAGGTACGAGTTCGGCCGCTTGGCCTCCGAGAGCTTCTCGAACGTGCCCGCGTCGACGAGCTTCTGCGCCAGCGCGTCGTACTCCTCGGCAGTTCCATCGCACCAGTGGATGTCGTCCGGCTGGGTGAGCTCGGCCATCTCGTCAACCCAGGCCAGTAGTCGTTGATTCTTCGTCGGGGCGGTGGTCTGCAGCACGTTCGGGTTCAGCTCCTCGGGTCCAAGTTCCATCCCCACGGCGATTCGCCGGAGGTCGATGAGGCTACCTCACAAGGGTCTGAACGGCGTCAATGTGGTCACCCGGAGGACTGCCTACACGCCAGCGCTCTGTGATCTCCGTCACACGTTCGAACCGCGGGTCCGATGCCAGACGTAGCAAGCGGCATATGCCCACTCCCCTCCACTCAGCAGCGCCCAGCTCCCGCCCCACGCTGTTCGAGGCGCTCGTCGGCGGCGCGCTGGCCGCGATCGCCACGCCCAGCCTGATCCTCTACCGCCTCAGCGAGGCATTTCTCATGCGCGACGAGTCGAGGTCCACGAGAGACGAGTCGCTCCTGCGCAGGGTCGAGGAGGTCCTCGCGACGCGGCCGCGCTCACGGCGCGCGCGCATGCTCTCGACGGTCCTGTTCACCGACATCGCCGGCTCGACCCGGCGCGTCTCGCAGCTCGGCGACACGCGCTGGCGCGAGCTCCTCGAGGCGCACGACCTGAGCGTGCGCTGGCAGGTGGCCGCGCACGGCGGGCGTGTGGTCAAGAGCCTCGGCGACGGCTACCTGACGGTGTTCGACAACCCCGCCCGCGCGATCCGCTGCGGCCGCGCGGTGGGCGACGACGCCGAGTCGCTCGGCGTCCAGGTGAAGGTCGGGATCCACACCGGCGAGTGCGAGGCGATGGGCGACGACGTGGCCGGCCTGGCCGTGCACATCGCGGCGCGCGTGGTGTCGAAGGCGTGCCCCGGCGAGGTGCTGGCGACGAGCGCCGTACGCGACATGCTCGTGGGCTCGGGGATCGCGTTCGCCGACCGCGGCGCGCACGAGCTGCGCGGCGTGCCGGGCGTGTGGAGCCTGCTCGCCGTCGATCACGGAGCTGTCCCGGAGCCGGCCGAGGCCACGCGCTCGTAGGACCCGCGCGGCGGGCGGCAGGGGAAGCCTGCCGCGCGCGGAATGACATCGCCTATGGACCGGATTGCGGCGGTGGTGGCGACGATCGCCGTCGGAGCGCTCATCGCGCTCCAGCCGCCCGTCAACTCGCAGCTCGCCAAGCACACGACGGTCCTCGGCGCGGCGTTCGTGAGCACGGCGATATCAGCCGTCGTGATGGGGGTGATCGTCCTCATCCTGGGCGAGGTCCCCTCGCCGAGCCAGGTCGCCGGAGTGCCGACGGGCTATCTCACCGGCGGCCTGATGGGCGCGATCCTCGTGAGCATCTCGCTGATCACCGTCAGGACGCTCGGGGCCGGCGGCGTCGTGGCCGCCACGGTCGCCGGCCAGCTGATCGTGTCCGCCCTGATCGACCGGGCGGGCGCACTCGGGCTCGAGAAGGTCGCACTCACGCCGCTGCGCGTGGTCGGATTTGCGCTGCTGGCCCTCGGGACGGCATTCGTGACGTTTCGCTGAGGCGCGGCCGTCTTGCATCCCGCTGATGCGTTGCATACAGTGCACGCAATGGATGCACTGAGGCCGTCGTGAGCGGCGTTGAAATGCACCACGCGGCCGACGGCAGGCCCGTGGCGATGGTGGTCCGCAGCGACTTCGACGACTTCGGTTCGCACCCGCCGACGTTCGAGACCGACGCCGAGAGGGAGTGGCTGCGCGAGCACTATCGCGTCGCGAGCCCGGAGCTCGAGCGAAGCACGAAGGCCCACCTGACCGCCGACGAGCTGCCGCTCCAGATGACCGTCCTCAACCGCCCGGCCGGGGCTTTCGTGAAGCCGCACTACCACCTGAACGAGCAGCCGCCGGCGATCGAGACGCGCCACCAGGTGATGGTCTGCCTGACCGGCCGCGCGCGGATCGGGATCTTCGCGCGCGAGGGCGATCACCTCGCGGACGCTGATCTGGGGCCGGGCGACTTCGCGCTCCTCTACGAGGGGCACTCCATCGAGACGCTCGAGGACGGAACGCGGCTGCTCGAGGTCAAGCAGGGGCCGATGCCGCGCAACCCCTTCGACGACAACGTCCCCATCGAGACAAAGGAAGGTGCCGAGTGAGCGCGCACATCGAGCACGTCGAGGTCGCCAAGACCGACTTCTTCATGCCCTTCTCCCCCGTCCTCCGGGTGCCCGCGGGCGGCGATCTGCTGTTCCTCTCGGGCACCACCGCTCTCCCGCTCTTCCACCAGCACCCGCACATCCACGAGGACCTCAACCCGCCGGAGGACGTGCAGGAGCAGACGCGCCTGTTGATGGAGAACATGCGCGCGTGCCTCGAGGCTGCCGGCGCGGGATTCTCGGACGTGGTCCGCACCGACGTGTTCATCACCGACATGGGCGACCAGGACGCGATCGGCGAGGTGCTCGGGCAGTACTTCAGCGAGCCCTACCCGGCGAGCACGCTCATCCAGATCGGATCGCTCGTGGACCCGCGCGTGAAGCTCGAGATCAGCGCCATTGCGGTCGTGCCGTCCTCGCGCAACGACTAGTTGAAGCTGGCGACGATCAGCCGGGACGGGGGCTCGACGGCAGCGCTCGTCGAGGACGGGCGGATGGCCGCGGTGCGCGACCTCCCGGGGCGGGACGGCGCGGCCGACGTGGCCGCGCTGATCGGTGCGCCGCTCGAGGCGCGCGAGATAGAAGTGCTCCGCGAGCGGCTCGAGCCGCTCGACGAGGCCCGGCTCCTGCCACCGATTCCCAGGCCCCCCAAGAACGTCCTGTTCGTCGGGAAGAACTACGCCGAGCACGTGCGCGAGGGCGCCGCCGCGGAGGGTGTCGACTTCGTCCTGCCGGACGCCCCGATCTGGTTCACGAAGGCCCACACCGCGCTGGTCGGCTGTGGCGCGGACATCGTGTACGACAGCGCGTTCACCTCTCAGCTCGACTACGAGGGCGAGCTGGCGGTGGTCATCGGGAGCGGCGGTCGCGCGATACGCGCGGAGGAGGCGCTCGACCACGTCTTCGGCTACACGATCGTGAACGACGTCACGGCGCGGGACCAGCAACAGCTTCACAAGCAGTGGTTCGTCGGGAAGGGCGCGGACACGTTCGCGCCGATGGGACCATGGGTCGTGACGGCGGACGAACTGCGGGACCCCTCGCATCTCGACATCGAGACGAAGGTCGGCGACGAGCCGCGGCAGGCCGGCAACACGAGTCAGATGCTGTTCGACGTCCCGGCGCTGATCGCGGACATCAGCCGCGGGCTCACGCTGGAGCCCGGCGACATCATCGCGACGGGCACGCCGCCCGGCGTGGCGTGGGGCCACGCCGAGCGCTACCTGTCACCCGGCGATGTCGTCTCGGTGTCGATCGAGGGGATCGGCCGGCTGTGGAACCGGGTCGCGGCGGCCTCCTAGCCACGCGGCTTGCACGATGAGCCTCGCTGACGAGGGGGTCATCGCCGTCGCCGCGTTCGTGGCGGGCGCGATCAACACCGTCGCGGGCGGCGGGTCGCTGATCTCGTTCCCCGCTCTCGTCGCCACCGGCTACGGACCGATCGCGGCGAACGTGACCAACGCGCTGGCTGTGCTTCCCGGCTACCTCGGCGGCTCGATCGCATACCGCCGCGAGCTGAGCGGGCAGCGGCTGCGGCTGGAGCGCCTCGGCGTGGCGAGCGCCGCAGGCGCCGTCGCGGGTGGCGCACTCCTGCTGGTGGGCCCGGAGGCGGTCTTCGAGTGGGTGGCGCCGTGCCTGATCCTGGTCGCGTGCGCGCTGCTGGCTCTGCAGGCGCGGCTCGCGTCGCTGCGGCCGGCGCCGGGCCCGCGATCACCGGGGCTGTCGCGGCGCGGCGTTCTCGCCCAGTTCGCGGTGGCCGTCTACGGCGGCTACTTCGGCGCGGGCGTCGGGATCATGATGATGGCGGTGCTCGAGCTCCACGTGCGAGACGACCTCCAGCGCCTGAACGCGCTCAAGGGTGCGCTCTCGCTCGCGATCGGCGTGGCGGCCGGGATCTTCTTCGTGGTGTTCGCGCCGATCGCGTGGGGCGCCGCGGCCACGATGGCGGTGGCGAGCCTCCTCGGCGGCCACTTCGGCGTCCGG
>JAICJV010000080.1 GCA_025928265.1 Thermoleophilaceae bacterium | reverse complement strand
GACGTCGTCGTCCAGGTTCACGCGTCGGGTTTCGTCCCGACGGAGATGTCGTGGCCCTCGACCTGGACCGATCGCCTCGACCGAGACCGAACGCCGTCGATCCCCGGGCACGAGCTGGCCGGAGTGGTCACCTCACTCGGCTACGGCACGACCGGGGTGTCGGTCGGACAGCGGGTGCTCGGCCTCGCCGACTGGCATCGCGACGGCACGCTGGCCGAGTACGTCGCGATCGAGGCACGCAACCTCGCGCCGCTGCCGGGCGACGTCGACTTCACCGTCGGCGCGAGCCTGCCGATCTCCGGCCTGACCGCGTGGCAGGGCCTGTTCGACCACGGCCGCCTCAAGGCCGGCCAGACCGTCCTCGCGCACGGCGCCGCCGGCGCCGTCGGAACGATGGTCACCCAACTCGCCCGCGAGGCCGGCGCCTACGTCATCGGCACCGGCCGCGCCGCCGACCGCCAGAAGGCGCTCGACTACGGCGCCAACGAATTCGTCGACCTCGACAACGACACCCTGGAAGACGTCGGCGCCGTCGACCTCGTGCTCGACGTCATCGGCGGCGACATCCAGAAGCGCTCCGCAAAGCTGATCCGGCCCGGAGGCACCCTCGTGACCATCGTCGGCCCACCCGAGGCACGACCCGCCGACGGCCTCGCGATCGACTTCGTCGTCGAGTCCGACCGCGCCCAACTGACCGAGATCGTCGAGCGCGTCCGCAACGGACGACTGCGCACCAACATCGGCAACGGCGCGACCCTCGACGACGCCGTCGCCGCCCTCAACCCCAGCGAGCGACTCAACGGCAAAACCGTCATCCGCGTTCGCCCGTAGGAAGTCCCTGCTCATCCGGGACACCGAGGGCCTCGTACAACGGACGCGGGCCCTAGAGGATGCTTTTGCCGTGGCGGGCTCAGACACTGACCCTCATCTCTCCCTCAGCCCCCGCATGGGGCCGACCCTGCCTCAGCGCTGCGAAGGTGATGATCCCGGAACGATCAGATCCGTCGCGGTCGACTCGCGAGCCAGTCGAGCTCTCCCCAGCGCGAGCGCACCACGGCTCCTTCGCCGTTCCGCATCGGCGTTCTGAAGACCACGGATGCCAACGGAACGAAGGTCGCAGCAGCGCTCATCACGCGGAAGAAGCGCTCGGGTCCGCGAGCGCGGGAGCGTCGAGATCACGCGTGAGCCTTGAATGACTTCCTGGCTGCGTGCGGCGGAGCAGCACGAGCCCCAGCGCCGGGGAGATCACCACCGAGAGAAGACCTGCGGCGACGAGTCCCGCGCCGCTCGCCTGGCTGATCTCCCCGAGTTGGAGCCCGATTTGGGTGGCGGCGACGATGACCGTCAGGGAGGTGGCTTGGAGCACGCCGGCGATCGCCGAGCGCGAGCGGCCGAGCAGTCGCACGTACACGATCGCCGGGAGCCCGCGGGCGATGTAGATCGCGACCAGGAACAGCGGTACCCGCGTGACGGTGGACGGGCTCGCGAACAGCGCGTTCAGGTTGAAGCGCAGGCCGCTCGTGACGAAGAACACCGGCACGAATACACCGAAGGCGGCGGCCTCGAGCTTCAGCCTGAACTGGGGATGCGTCGTCTGGTCGCGGTCGATCAGCGACAGCAGGACGCCGGCGGCAAACGCTCCGAGGATCGTCTCAAGCCCGAATTGGTCGGCGAGTGCGGCGAATCCGATCATCAGCACGAACGCCGCCCGGACGCGGATCTGTGCGGTCGTGTCCTGGAGCCGCCGAAGGACGCGCGAGAGGCTGATCGACCTCTCTACACCGGCGATTGTCACGCCCACCACGGCTACGACCAGCCCGAACACGCCAACCAGGATCAGCGTCCCGGTGGTGCTGATCGAGCCGTTGCCCGAGAAGAACAGCGACAGCAGGATGATCGCGCCGAACTCCGCGACTGAGGCCGACGCGAGCACGAGTTGGCCGAAGCGCGAGCTGGTGACGTTCGCGTCCTTCAGCACCGGGAAGATCACGCTCACCGACGAGGCCGCGAGCACGATCGCGACGAACAGCGGCGATTTGACGAACCCGCCTGCCTCTAGGCCCAGGCCGATGGTGATCGCGATCGCGAACGAAAGCGCGAACCCGAGCGTGGTCAGCTTGAGGACCCCGCCGCGTAGGCGCTCGACGTCGATTTCCAGGCCGGAGAGAAACAGCAGGAACGCCAGTCCGATCAGGGCGAGGATCGAGACGGGCAGGTCGGGCTTCACCCACCCCAGCCCGGACGGGCCGATCACGATGCCGAGCACGAGCTCGAGTACGACCGCGGGCAGCCGGAACCGCGGAAAGACCCCGAGCGCGAGCGGGGCGAGCACGCCGATGGTGACGACGCTCAGCAGGTTTGTGTAGTGCACAGCGGGCATGTCGAGAGGGCCGGCCGGGCTTCCAGGACGGTTCAGCCCGGACGGTCGGTAGACGCGTCCGGGCTGAAGCGCCTCGGTCCCGCGGGGCCCGGGTTGCCCCGCGTTCGACCTATCGCGGTTGGTTCGAGCCGATCTGGATGCGCGGGGCCATCGGCGACTGTGGAAGGTCGTAGAAGCGACCGGCGGCCGTTCCCTCCTCGCCGAAGCCAAAGCCGGCGCTCTGGGCGGCAGCCGCGATCTGGCTGACGCGATCGAATTCGAACTCCGCGAATCCGAGATCGTTGGGCGGGCTTGCGCCGGCGAGCGTTTGCCCGAGCAGGCGGTGCTCGGACTCGTTCGCGGCGAGCTCGGCCGCGTAGCGCGCGTAGGTTGGGTGCCCGGCGGCCGCGAACGTCGTGACGCCGAGGAGATACGTGTTGACGAACAGATGCTCGCCGGCCGCGACTCCCTGGCCGACCGCCGTCAGGTCGAGCGCATCGCCCGCGCCGCCGAAGAAGCCGTCCGGGATCCAGAACCGCGTGGTGCCCGGATCCCAGTGCTTGCTCGTGAACTGCCAGTGGTCCAGCTCGGCGGCGTACACGCCGTCGAAGATGGCGGACACCGAGTCGGGGACCTCGGGATGTTCCCGCGTGCGCCGCAGCAGCTCCGTCAGGAGCGTGAGCGTCAGCGCCTCCGTCGTGGACGCGAAGGCGCCCCACTCGTCAACCGTGTCACGCGGCGCGTCATCGATCGATTCGACCGCGGCCGCCGCGACGTGACCAATCAGGCCAGATTCGTTGTGGGACATGCGATTGCCTTTCTGTATTGGGATCCGACAAGCTCTCCCAACGATGTGGGCCGCTTGCCGGTCCCACAACACGCTTGCCCGAACGGCCGATAGGCCGCCGCGATCACCGCCGGCGTCATCCCGTTCCATCACGAAATCCCTGGCGCGGGATCGTCGTTGCCGACCGGCTCGGGCAAGACGGGGCCGTCGCCCACCCACTCCACGTCAGCGTCGAGTGGCGACGCGTCGGGGAAGATCATCCTGGGGTCGTCGGGTGGGTTGTCGGCCTGCGCCACGCCCAGCGGCACCGCGACGCGTGCGGCCGCTGGCCCGGGCGGGGGCAGGGGCAGCGGCTCGATCGCATCGAGGGCGTCGGCGACTCGCCGTTCGCCATCGAGGACATTCACGACCTGGCGAGCGAGGTGCGGCCGCTCGAGGGCGTCCACGATCGCCAGCGCCGCGCCGTCGCGGCGCGTCGTGAGCGGAACCCCGGCGCGCATCACAGTGGAGATTCGCCCGTCGCCGGGATGCTCGGTCAGCTGGCCGAAGCGCAGGACCGTCCACGGCAGCTCGAGCGTCGCCAGCCGCCGTTCCGCGTGCTGCTTGGCCGCGAGGAACTCGCATGCGGCGCCGTTGCGCCGCTCGGGCCGGTCGGCACGGACAACGCTGGAGAGCACGAAGTGCCTGAACTCGTAGCGATAGGCGGCCTCCGCCAGCTTTACCGCACCGCCTCCGTTGACCGAACCGAGCTCAGAGCGGTGTCGTGCGGCGGCAGCGAAGACGGCGGCGGTGCAGCCTTCCGCCGTCCACTCGATGTCCTGGCTCAAGTCGGCGACCACCGTCTCGGCGCCGGCGTCCTGCAGCACCGCTGCCTGGGCCGGCGTGCGGACAAGAGCCCTGACAAGGTGTCCGCGGCGAAGCAGGAGGCTCACGACGCGGCTGCCGAGCCGGCCGTGGGCACCCGCAACCAGCACGATCACGATGCTTCTCGGTCAGCGGCTTCGGCGAGCAACGCGCGGACGGCACCTTCGGTACGACCGTAGCTGCCCTCGCCGACGTGCGTGTAGCGAACTTGACCGGCGCGATCGATCAGGTACATCGTCGGCCAGTACCGGTTGCCGTATGCGTTCCAGGCGACGAAGTCGCTGTCGACTCCGACGGGATATTCGAGGCCCTGCTCGTCTACGGCACGCTCGACGTTTTGGAGGGATCTTTCGAACGCGAATTCGGGAGTATGGACTCCCACGACCGTGAGCTCAGGTTGATAGCGACCGTGCATCCGACGCAGGAACGGGAGGGTGCGCTGGCAGTTCACGCACGCGAAGGTCCAGAACTCGAGCAGGACCACGCGATCCCGAAGCGCCGCCAGCCTCAGCGGCGCCCCGTCCGGGGTGTTGAACCACGGGTCGACGCCGACCAGTTCCGGGGCGCGGCGCAGGACAGGCAGCGGACTCGCCGGCTCCTCGTCCGTCGGCGCGCGGGAGGTATCTCGCGAAAGGAAGGTCATGACCTTCATGGTGAGGGCGGATGAGGTCCCAGCAATCTCGTCGAACAATTGCCTGATAGCTCACGCGGCTCGAGCGGGCGGGATCCTCGGCGAACCGCGCCGACGCGACGCTGCACACCCTCAATTTGGCGCTACGAAGCCAAAAGCCGACGGAGGGATTCGAACCCTCGACCCCCGCTTTACGAGAGCGGTGCTCTGGCCAACTGAGCTACGTCGGCAGCGAGGTCGCAGTCTAGCCACGGGGCGAGATTCATCCGGGACGGCCTTATGGGGGCATGGTCCCGCGTCGCCTGGAACGACTTCCGAGCTTCCGCATCGCCGACGACGCCGTCATCCACCAGGCGCAGACGTTCGCGTCGCGGCTCCTCGGCCTTGCGCTGCTGCGCGATCTGCGGTCCGGCCACGCGCTGCTCATCCCGGACTGCCGCTCGATTCACACGTTCGGGATGCGCTTTGCGATCGACGTGGCGTTTCTCGACGAGCGGGGGCGCGCGCTGCGCGTCGAGAGGTCGGTCGGGGCGTGGCGCATGCTCGCCTGTCGTCGCGCGTTCGCGGTCATCGAGGCCCCCGCGGGCGAGATCGAGCGCTACGTGTGAAGGCGCGTCAATCCGCCGAGCCGACGAGCCGCTCGAGACGCAGTGTCAGGGCGGTGAGTGCCAGGTCCTCACTCACGTTCAGCTCGAGCGACTGGCGCGCCTGCTCGCAGACCTCCATCGCCTCGCGCAGCTTGCGCGGGTCGCGGCCGGGCGCGGCGGTGGCGAGCGTTGGAGCGCGGTCGCTCGCGAGGACCGCGCCCGTTGCGCCCTCGGCGATGCAGAGCAGGTCGCGGAACGAGACCGCGGCCAGCTCGAGGCCCAGGTCGAGGACCTCGGTGCGCGCGCGGCGGCCGTCGCGCTTCGCGGCCTCCTCGAATTCGCGCTCGAGCGCCTTGCGATCGCGGCCCTTCGGCTCGTTCTCGAGACGCTCGGCCGCAGTCGCGGCGACCGCGGCCTGCGCCTGATCGCAGCGCTCGTCGGCACGGTCGAGGAGCGCGCGCCACGGCTCGGCCTGCGCCTCGCGCCGTTCGCCCGCCAGCACCGCGCGCACCAGGGCCTCCACGTCGTCGCGCAGGGCCTCGCCCTCGTCGGACGCGAGGAACCGCGCACGCGACGCATTGCCGAGAGCAAGGCGACCGCAGGCGCCGGCGCGGCCCGGCTCGACACCCTCGCGCTCCAGCGTCGCGGCGATCCGTTCGCTCGAGAGCGCGTCGAAGCGGACGAGCTGGCAGCGCGACACCACGGTCTCCAGCACCTGGCCGAGCGCGTCGGTGAGCAGGATGAGATGGACGAAGTCGGGCGGCTCCTCGAGCGTCTTCAGGAGGCGATTGGCCACCTCGTCGTTCATCGTGTCGGCGCGCTCGAGCACGAAGACCCGCTTGCGCGACTCGAACGGCGTGCGACCCGCTGCGGCCACCACCGGCTCGTCCACGTCGGACACGCGCATCACGTGCGCGCCGGTCGGCTTGACCCAGGTCAGGTCGGGGTGCGTGCCCGCGCACACTCGCTTCTTCGCCGCATCCGGATCGCCCTCGCCGGCCGCCAGCAGCTCGGCCGCCAGTGCTCGCGCGGCGGTTCGCTTGCCTGTTCCGGGCGGGCCGTGAAAGAGGTACGCGTGCGAGGCATCGCCGTTCGCGAGTGCGGCGCCCAGCACCATGCGCGCGTGCGCGTGATCCTCGGTGCCCTCGAGCACGACGGTCATGCGGCGACTCCCGCAACCACGGCCAGTACGTCGGCGTGGACCTCCTCGGCCGGGCGTGCGGCGTCGATGCGGTGCCAGCGCTCGGGGTTCTCACGCGCGAGGCGGTCGTACGCAGCGCGGACCTGCTCCTGGAGCGCGCGGCCCTCGTCCTCGAAACGATCCGCCTCGCCGCTGCGCGCCGCCGCGGCGGCCAGGTCGATCTCGAGCAGGAACGTGATGTCCGGCTCGAGGTCGCCGGTGGCGAAGCCATTCACGCGCGCGACCTCGTCGACGCCGAGCCCGCGCGCCTCGCCCTGATAGGCGAGCGACGAGTCGAGGTAGCGGTCGGAGACGACAACCTTGCCGTCGGCCAGCGCGGGCCGGATCACCTGCTCCACCAGCTCGGCGCGGGCGGCCGCGAACAGGAGCGCCTCGGAGCGCGGGTCGAGGTCGATCGAACCGTCCTTCAGGATCTCGCGGATGCGCTCGCCCGCGGGCGTGCCGCCAGGCTCGCGGACGGCTACGGCACGCTCGCCGAGGGCGTCGCGGAGCATCCGCGCCTGGGTCGTCTTCCCCGCGCGGTCGACGCCCTCGAAGGTGACGAACAGGCCGGCCATTCCGCCCGCGAAGGTAACAGCCGGGGAGGCTGTCATAGAGTGCCCGCCTTCATGCGAGCACTTGTGACAGGCGGCGCCGGGTTCATCGGCTCGAACCTCGTCGATGCGCTGGTCGAGCGCGGCGACGAGGTCACCGTCGTCGACGACCTCTCGACCGGCAAGCGCGAGAACCTCGACGGCGCCATCTCCCGTGGCGCAAAGCTCGTGGAGGCCGACATCCGCGACGCCGACGCGCTGCGCTCGATCTTCGCCGACGCGAAGCCCGGCGCGGTCTTCCACATGGCCGCGCAGATCGACGTGCGCAAGTCCGTGGCCGACCCGGCGTGGGACTCCGGCATCAACGTTGGCGGCACGATCAACGTGCTCGCCGCGGCTCAGGAGGCGGGTGTTCCGCGCGTGGTGAACACCTCGAGCGGCGGAGCGATCTACGGCGAGGGCCAGACGCTTCCGGCGCCGGAGTCGCACCCGGTAGCCCCCGAGGCCCCGTACGGCCTGTCCAAGTTCTGCGCCGAGCAGTACTGCGAGATCTTCGAGCGCATGCACGGCCTGAAGACCGCCTCGCTGCGCTACGGCAATGTCTACGGCCCGCGCCAGGATCCGCTCGGCGAGGCGGGCGTGATCGCGATCTTCTGCGGCAAGCTCCTCGAGGGCGGCACGCCGACGGTGTTCGGCGATGGCATGCAGACGCGCGACTACGTGTTCGTCGGCGACGTCGTTGCGGCCAATCTCGCCGCCGCCGGCTCGCAGGCGACGGGGCCGTTCAACATCGGTACGGGCGTGGGATCGAGTGTGATCGACATCGTCGACTCGCTGCGGAGGATCTCGGGGCAACCGTTCGATCCCGAACACGCGCCGGAGCGGCTCGGCGAGGTGCATCACATCTCGCTGGACACGTCGCGCGCGCAGGAGGAGCTCGGCTGGAACGCGCGCGTGGGGCTCGACGAGGGCCTGCGCGTCACGCTCGATTCGCTGCGTTAGCGCCCACGCGCCCGGACGTATGGACTGGGCGGGTCGGGTGGTGGGAAGCTCGCCAAGGTCTGCTAGGCGCAGCATCCGTATCGCTACGGTGTTCTGTCGCATATGCCGCTCGCAGCGATCATCCCGATAGCCGTCGTCGCCGCGCTCGTGCTGGCCGTGGCGCTCGCGTACGCGCTCGGCTACGCGCCCGGCGAGCGACTGCACCCGCTCCGCGCCTCGGCCGCCGAGGCCAGCGAGCGCACGCAGGACCTCGCGGCCGAGTTCTTCGAGTGGCTGCGCACCGGGCGCTGAGCTAAGCGACGGCCACGAGCTCGATCGCCCCGCCGGGGTCGAGGACCCTAGCGTGCACCCCGCGCTCGCCCGCTTCGGCGGCGAACCGCTCGGTCGCGTCCGCCACCGGCTCGTAGATGCCACCGATCTCGTAGCCGTCCGAGTGGATCGGAATCGCCGTCTTGGCTCCGAGGATCTCCGCAGCGATCGCGGCGTGAGCGGGTCCCATAGCGGCCGGCAGCGGGCTCGCCGGGCGGCGGTGCGGGAAGCGCACGACGGCTCCGTTCACGGGGACGAGCACGGCATCGAAAGGACCGTGCCGACGGGCCATCCGCCACCAGTAGCCGTGGAAGATCGTGTCGCCCAGGTGAAGGACGCGGGTGCCCTCCGCCTCGACCAGCCACGCGACCTGCGGATCGCCGAGGCCGTCGACCGACGGCAGCGCCGTGACGGTGAACGGCCCGACCTCGACCGAGCTCCACGGGTCGAGCCGCGTGCGGTCGAGGCCCGTTACCGCGAGTTCCGACTCCGCCTGGGCCACGCCCAGCTGTTCGAGCTCGTCGCCGCCGCCCGCCGGCGGCTCGAACACGCGGCCGCCGGGCGCCAGCGCCGCTTTCAGCGCCGCGGCGTCGGCGTGATCGCGATGCAGGTGGGTGACCAGTCCGGCCAGCGCGCGCCCCGCCGTCGGCGGCACCACGTCGGGCAGCGGCGTGCCCGCCGAGCGCTCGCCGAACGGAGCGAACACCGCGCCCGGATCGTCGAGCGGGTCGATCACGACCGTCGCCCCGTCTGCCTCCAGCTCCACTCCCGCCCAGCCCAGCCATCTCAGTCTCATGCTGTCATTTATACAGAACGATCGTTCGTCCTGTAAAGTCCCTGTCGTGCCGCGCCGTTCGAAAGCCGCCGTAGCCGGGAGCCGCGCCTCGACCGTCGAGGCCGCAGTGGACCTGGCATCGGTCGAGGGTCTCGAGGGCATCACGATCGGACGCCTGGCCTCGGAGCTCGCGATGAGCAAGAGCGGCCTGATCGGGCGGTTCGGCGACAAGGAGACGATGCAGCGCGCCGTGCTCGCCGCGGCCATCGACCGCTTCATCGCCGCGGTCTGGCAGCCGGCCAGCAGGGCCGCGCCCGGTCTACCGCGGCTCGAGGCGATCGTGGACGCGTGGGTCGAGCACCTCCGCTCCGGCGTCTTCCCCGGCGGCTGCTTCGTGACCACGGCGTCGGTCGAGTACGACGCGCGGCCGGGCCCGCTGCGCGACGACGTGGCCGCCGCCGTGAAGCGCTGGCTCGGCGTGCTGGAGGTTCAGGCCCGGCGGGCCCGCGACGCCGGCGACCTCCCGGCGGATCGCGATCCCGCCGACGTCGCCTTCGAGCTTCACAGCCTCGCGTCCGGCGGGAGCGTGGCCGGGCGCGTACTCGGCGACGACGAGGCGCTCGACCGCGTCCACGCGGCGATGCGGCGGGCGATCGGCCTGCCGCCGCTGAACTGAATTCCTCCTTCTTTGCAGGTTCCCCTCCCGCGGGATGCGGCGTGCTCGCGTACGCTGCCGGAAGGACTCGCCCCCGGCCGCGCGAATTCCGCAATATGTGGTGTTTTCGCACTGGTCCGACCACAACATCTTGTAGAATTGGTCTCGTGCATTGCCCCTACTGCAGCCACTCCTCCACGCGCGTCGTGGACTCCCGGCTCACCGAGCCCGGCGACGCCATCCGGCGCCGTCGCGAGTGCGAGGGCTGCGGCCAGCGCTTCACCACCTACGAGCGCGCCGAGGCCGAGCCGGTGACCATCCGCAAGCGCGGCGGAAGGCGCGAGCGCTTCGACCGCCAGAAGCTGCTGCGCGGCCTCTCTCGCGCGGCGAACAAGCGGCCGGTCTCGGAAGCGCAGCTCGAAGCGCTCGCCGACGGCATCGCCGCACGCGTGCGCAGCATGGGCCCGGAGGCCGACGCCGAGCTCGTCGGCGAGCTCGCGCAGCGCGGCCTGGTCGAGCTCGACCCGGTCTCCGGCGTCATGTTCGCGTCGGTCTACCGCAACTTCAACGACCTCGCCGAGCTCGAGGCCGAGCTGCAGCGGATCCGGTCCGAGCCGGTCGCCGGAACCGGTCAGCTGGCGCTCGCCGGCGACCCCGTTCCATCCGATCCCGACACCAGTATTCGTCTTTCCCCCCGAGGTCAGCGACGGGGTGGACAAAAGACGCCCGATCGAGCAAGGAGCTCTCATGCCTGACACCCGTAGCGCCAGCGACAACACCCTCAATGTCACCGCGAGGGCGGGCGCCACGGGGCTGAGCATCGAACGCAAGTTCACGAGTCCGGGGCAGGACCCGTTCGACACGGTCGAGTGGGAGCTGCGCACCGCATCGGTCGGCAAGTTCGAGCAGAACGACGTCGAGTTCCCGAAGACCTGGTCGCAGAACGCGACCAACATCGTCGCGCAGAAGTACTTCCGCGGCCGGATGGGGTCGCCGGAGCGCGAGTCGTCGGTCAGGCAGATGATCGGCCGCGTCGCCGGCACGATCGCCGACTGGGGCCGCCAGGGCGACTACTTCGACACGCCCGAGGACGCCGACGCGTTCCAGGACGAGCTCACCTACATCCTTCTCCACCAGATCGCGGCGTTCAACTCGCCGGTCTGGTTCAACGTGGGCTTCGAGGAGCATCCGCAGTGCTCGGCCTGCTTCATCCTCTCGGTCGAGGACACGATCGAGTCGATCCTGGACTGGAACACGCAGGAGGGCATGATCTTCCGCGGCGGCTCCGGCTCCGGCATCAACCTCTCGAACATCCGCGGCTCCGAGGAGCACCTCTCGAAGGGCGGCCTCGCCAGCGGCCCCGTGTCGTTCATGCGCGGCGCCGACTCGTGGGCCGGCACGATCAAGTCCGGCGGCAAGACGCGCCGCGCGGCCAAGATGGTCGTGCTCGACATCGACCACCCGGACGTCGAGGACTTCATCTGGTGCAAGGCCAAGGAGGAGGAGAAGGCCGCCGCGCTGCGTGACGCCGGGTTCGACATGTCGATCGACGGCGACGGCTTCACCTCGATCCAGTACCAGAACGCGAACAACTCGGTGCGCGTCACCGACGACTTCATGAAGGCCGCGGAGGCGGGCGAGGACTGGAACCTCGTCGCGCGCAACGAGCCCGACCCGGAGACAGGCGAGAAGAAGGTCATGAAGACCGTCCCCGCGCGCGAGCTGCTCGGCCAGATCGCCGAGGCCGCGTGGCAGTGCGCCGACCCGGGTGTCCAGTACGACACGCTCATCAACGACTGGCACACGTGCCCGAACTCGGGTCGCATCAACGCGTCCAACCCGTGCTCGGAGTACATGCACGTCGACGACTCGGCCTGCAACCTCGCCTCGCTCAACCTCATGAAGTTCCGCCGCGCCGACGGCACCTTCGACACGAAGAAGTTCGAGGACGCGGTCGATGTCGTTCTCTTGGCGCAGGAGATCGTTGTCACGCCGTCGAGCTACCCGACCGAGCAGATCGGCGAGAACGCGCGTGCGTTCCGCCAGCTCGGCCTGGGCTACGCCAACCTCGGCGCGCTGCTGATGTCGAACGGCCTGCCCTACGACTCCGACGAGGGTCGTGAGGTCGCCGCCGCCATCACCGCGCTCATGACCGGCCGCGCATACCGCCGCTCCGCCGAGACCGCGGCGGCGATCGGCACGTACGAGCGCTACGAGGAGAACCGCGAGCCGCACAACAAGGTCATGCGGATGCACCGCGACGCGTCGTACAAGCTCGACGCGCTGCTGGCCGACCAGGAGCTCGTGCGCGCGGCGCGCCAGTCGTGGGATGAGGCGGTCGCGCTCGGCGAGGAGCACGGCTACCGCAACGCGCAGGCCACGGTGCTCGCGCCCACGGGGACGATCTCGTTCCTGATGGACTGCGACACCACCGGCATCGAGCCGGACTTCTCGCTCGTCAAGTTCAAGGAGCTCGTCGGCGGCGGTCAGATGACGATCGTCAACCGGACGGTGCCGCTGGCGCTCGAGACGCTCGGCTACGAGCAGGCGGAGATCGACCAGATCGTCGCCCACATCGACGAGCACGGCACGATCCTCGACGCCCCGGCGCTCAAGGAGGAGCACCTGCCGGTGTTCGACGTGGCCGTGGGCCAGCGCGCGATCTCGCACATGGGCCACATCAAGATGATGGGCGCGGTGCAGCCGTTCATCTCGGGTGCGATCTCGAAGACGGTGAACATGCCGCAGGAGTCGACGGTGGCCGATATCGCCGACGCATACCTGCAGGCGTGGCACTGCGGCGTCAAGGCGCTCGCGATCTACCGCGACGGCTCGAAGACGGCGCAGGCGCTGCGCACCGACGCGAAGAAGGAGAAGGGCTCCGACGCTCCGGCCGAGGTGGTCGAGGCGCGCCCGACGCGTCGCAAGATGCCGAAGGAGCGGCAGTCGATCACGCACAAGTTCTCGATCGCCGGCCACGAGGGCTACATCACGGCGGGCATGTACGAGGACGGCACGGT
>JAICJV010000010.1 GCA_025928265.1 Thermoleophilaceae bacterium | reverse complement strand
GTCCGCGCATTGCCCGGTCATCTCGACCACGTCGACGAGCTGATCGCGAGCGGGACGATCGGCCGCCCCGAGGAGCCGACCGCCGCGGACTTCCAGATCGCCAGCACGATCGCCGTCCTGCGCGTCTTCGCGGACCTGCGCCCCGAGGTCGAGCACAGACCGGGCTTCGAGCTCGCGGCGCGCCTCTTCCCGCACGACGCGGCCGAGTTGCCGCCCTTCCTGCCGGAGGAGTGGCTGGAGCCGCTGCAGCGTTAGCGCCCCCTGCGGGCTGCCCCCTGCGGGCTTGTAGTACGGACCGTGCACCCACCGTTGTGATCGGGCTCTGAGCGTGCCCGCCGTCTCTCGACTTCCCCCCGGCTTCCCCGCGGCGCATGGACGGTGACGCTTAAGGCTGCTTCCTCCCGGACCTGACCTGGTTCGCGATCGTCCATCGCGCGGGACCGGAGGATCAACGCCTCGAGACGGCGTACTGACCCCAGAAGCCTCGACCCCGAAAGTGGGGATTCAGCCTCGCTAGAGCGGATTGCGAGTACAGGACACCGCTACCTTCCCGCCTAGCACGGTCCGCCGCCCATATTAGCCGTGCGCGAGCACCGTGATTGACCCGCGCGGGTGCCGGGAAGAAATCGCCGAATGGGCTCGCGTACCCGGCCCGCAGTGGCCGAACGACTCGCCACAAGCCTCGACTCGTTGAGCACGGAGCGCCGCCGCGAGGCGCTCGACGCCGCCTGGGCGCAATCGCGCGAGACCGCGCAGACCGGCATGGGCCGCGCCCGGGGCGCGCTGTGGCCGACCGTGCAGACCGCTCTCGCCGCGACGATCGCCTGGCTCCTGGCCTCGCGCGTGCTCGGCCACCACACGCCGTTCTTCGCCCCGGTCGCCGCGATCATGGCCCTGGGCGCCACGCGTGGCCAGCGGGCGCGACGGGCGGTGGAGATGATGCTGGGCGTGGCGCTCGGGGTCGGCCTCGGCGACCTGCTCATACACGTGTTCGGCGTGGGCATCGTGCAGCTCGCCGTGATCGTGGGCGCGGCGATGCTCACGGCCATCGCACTCGGCGCGGGGCGCCTGCTGCTGACCGAGGCGGCCGTGTCGGCCACGCTGATCGCGACGATCGCCCCGAGCTCCGGCAACTACGCGCCCACGCGCCTGGTCGACGCGCTCGTCGGCGGCGGCGTGGCGCTCCTGTTCAGCCAGCTCCTGTTCCCTCTCCATCCCGTCCGCGTCGTGCGCGACGCCGCGCGAGCGATCCTGCGAGAGCTCTCGGAGACGCTCGGTGACAGCGCCGCGGCGCTCGACGCGCACGACATCGAGGCGGCCGAGCGGGCTCTGCTGCGCGCGCGCCGGGTCAACGGTCGCTGGGGACGGCTCGAGCAGGCGCTCGACGCCGGCGACGAGGCGGCGCGCTTCGCGCCGCGCCGGCGGCGCCTCCGCGGTCGGTTCGCGGCGTATCGCTCGGCGGGCCTTCCGATCGATCTGATGGTCACCGACGTCCAGGTGGTCGCCCGCGGCGCCGTGCGCGCGCTGATGATCGGCGACGAGGTCCCCGGTCCGCTGATCGACGCGCTCCGCGAGCTGTCCGCCGCGACCGAGGCCGTGGCCGACGAGCTCGAGGGGCCGGATAGCGGGCGGGAGAGCTGCGAGCTCGCGCTGCGGGCGGCGCATGCGGCGACCACGGTGGAGCGGCGAGCGCGCAGCATCTCGGTGAGCGTGCTCGTCGGCTACGCGCAGGCCACGGCCGCGGACATCCTGCGCGTGGCGGGCGTCGAGAGGCGCCCGGCGCACGAGCTCGTGGGCCGGGCCGCATCCGCAGCCGCCGGCTGAGGCCTGCGACCGGTTAGGGTGGTCCGGTGGCCACGCCGGAGCACGCCGTCGATGTCATCAACGAGCGGTTCGGGCGCCACCCGTCGACGCGGGCGCTGCACGCCAAGGGCACGGTGTGCCGCGGTACGTTCACGCCGACTGCAGCGGCGGCAGGTCTGACGCGCGCGCGGGTCATGCAGCACGAGCCGGTCGACGCCGTCGTGCGCTTCTCGAACGGCGGCGGCAACCCCGAGGATCCCGACTGGGCGCCCGACGTGCGCGGGCTCGCCGTGAAGCTGTACGCGCCCGACGGCCACCTCGACATCAGCGCCCAGAACGCGCCGCGGTTCCCCAACCGGACCGTCGACTCGTTCCTCGAGATGCTCGAGGCGACGGCGCCCGGGCCGGCCGCCCTGTGGCGCATGCCGCTGTTCCTCGCACGGCATCCGGGCGCGGCCGCGAAGCTGCCCGGCAACCTCAAGGCCGTGCGGCCGCCTGCGAGCTACGCGACGCTCCGCTACTACGCCGTGCACGCGTTCGGCTGGATCGCGCCCGACGGGCAGCGGCGCTGGGTGCGCTATCGCTGGCGGCCCGAGGCCGGGCAGCAGACGCTGGGGCTGCGCTCCGCACGCGCGCGCGGGAAGGACTACCTCCGCGACGAGCTGGTCGAGCGGCTCCAGCGCGAGCCCATCCGCTTCACGCTCGAGGTGCAGATCGCCCGCGACGGCGACCCCACCGACGACCCGGCCGCGGCCTGGCCGGACGATCGCGAGGTGGTGGACGCCGGCACGCTCGAGGTCACCGGGCTCGACGACAGCCGCGAGCGCGACGGCGACGTGCTCGTGTTCGACCCCACGCGAGTGGTCGACGGCATCGAGCTGTCGGACGATCCCGTCCTTCGCTTCCGAACGCACGCCTACTCGGTGTCGATCGAGCGGCGCTCCGGCGTCGAGCGCGGCGCCGAGGCGCCGGACGCCTCTTGATCGCCGCCGCCGCGGCCGCCGTGGCGATTGCGAGCTGCAACCGGATCGTTATCGACCCAGGTCACGATGCGCGCGCGAACCTGGCGACCGAGCCGATCGGGCCGGGCTCGCGCACGCGCAAGATCAAGGACGGCGGCGGCACGCGCGGGGTCGTGACCGGGACGCCGGAGAGTGTCGTGAA
The DNA here is from genome assembly GCA_025928265.1 of Thermoleophilaceae bacterium. GTDB lineage: Bacteria > Actinomycetota > Thermoleophilia > Solirubrobacterales > Thermoleophilaceae > JAICJV01. The sequence continues at coordinate 57,636 of JAICJV010000010.1, read as the reverse complement.
CCTGAAGGTGTCGCTCCGCGTGCGCAGACTGCTCGTGCGCGACGGCTACTGCGTGACGATGACGCGCACGCGCGAGACCGGCGTGAGCATGGGCAACGTCGCGCGCGCGAGGATCGCCAACCGCGCGCACGCGGGACTCTTCGTTCGGCTTCACGCCGACGGCAGCACCGACCGGTCCCGCCACGGGACGTCGGTGCTCTACCCCGCCTTCCATCGCGGCTGGACCGACGACGTCCTCCCGGCGTCCCGGATCGCCGCCGGGAGGATCCAGCGCCGGCTGGTGCGCTCGCTGCACAGCCGCGACCTCGGCACCGTCGCCCGCTCGGACATCACCGGGTTCAACTGGTCGAACGTGCCCGTCGTGCTCGCCGAGGTCGGCTTCCTCACCAATCCGCGCGAGGACCGGCTGCTGAACTCGGCGAGCTACCAGCAGCGTGCCGCGCGCGGACTCGAGCGGGGGATCCGCGCGTTCGTGCGGCCGCGCGGTTAGGCTGCCGCGCCGATGGCCGACCTCGAGCAAAGGCTGCGCGACCTCAACCGCGGCATGATCGCGTTCGACCTTGCGCTTGCGTCGAGCGCGCTGCTCGCGCCGGACCGCACGCTCGCGCTGCTCGGGCACGAGTCGCCCTCCGACGATGCGCGCGAGCTGTTCCGCCGTTGCGCGCCCATCTGGTTCACCTTCGCCGCCGCACACGCGACCGCGGCCGCGCGCGGCGAGAAGCGTGACTGGTGGGCGCTCGCGTGGCTGCGCGGAACCGAGATCGCGACCGATGCGCTGTGGGCGCGCTCGTCCGCGTTCACGCGCCCGGGTGCGCGCGCGGGTCTCTGGTTCGCCGGCGCCGCCAACCTGGCGATGGCGCTCGGCTTCGGGCGCCTCGGCCGCTGACCGGCGGCTAGACTGGCCCGGCCGAGGGCGCGTAGCTCAGTGGGAGAGCGCTCGCTTCACACGCGAGAGGTCGCTGGTTCGAAACCAGCCGCGCCCATCTAGAGAAGTTCGCTCACCCCGCCACACCGGCAAGCGCGTAGCGCAGGATCTCCACTACCTGCTCGGGCTCGCGCGCAACGGCCAGCGCCGCACGGTCGACCTCCTTGAGCGCGTGATCGTGTTCGGGAGGGTGCAGCGTGATCAGCGGCTTGCCGAGCGCTGCGGCGTAACCGGCGTCGAACGCGGCGTTCCACTGCCTGTACTGCTCGCCGAAGCGCACCACCACGACGTCGGCCCGGTCGATCAGCGTCCGCGTGCGGATCGCGTTGACCCCGGCCCCGATGTGGTCGTTCCAGAACGCGCTTTCCTGCGCGCCGAGGACGGCCGAGCCGGCCGCGTCCGAGGCGGCGTGGTCCGTCACCGGCGCGGTGAACCGCACGTCGAGTCCCGCGGCCGCCGCTCCGCGCTCGATGCGCTCACGCCAGTCCGTGTGAATCTCACCCGAGAGATAGACCTGCCAGCTCATGCCCGCATCGTAGGCGCTCAGCCGAGGTCGATATCCGCGCGCTTGGCGGGAACCTGTTCCAGCGGCACGTTGAAGTGCTCCGCCAACTCGGCGTCGTGGAGCTGGTCGGCGAGGATCTCGAACTCGTCGTTCGGCATCAGCAGGATGCGCGCGAAGAAGTGCGCCTGGTCGTCGTCGTAGGGCTCGCCGGGGTCGCTGTTCAGCTCGCGGCCGGCGACGACGAGCGCGGCCACGAAGCGCCGGCGCGGATGGTCGCGCTCGAGCACCGAGATCGTCGGCGCCAGGAGGACGCGGTGATCGGTGGCCACAGCGACGACCTCGCCGCCGTATCGGACGATGAGGTCGCGCGCGATGGCCACCCCACCGGTCTTGGAGGGCCCTCCAGATGAGGCGATGGTTGACATGCCCGGATGCTCACAGACGCCCAGCAGGCCGCCAATGGGCTCAGGTATGCAGATCCGACGGTGTCCCTTCGCCGAGCACGGCATCCTCGGCCTCGGTGGCGAAGACGTGCAGCCCGAGCCGCTCCGACATCTCGCGGCAGACGGCCACGCCGCGGACGCTGTTGCCGTATTCGTCGAGGCCCGGGGAGAAGACGGCGATCCCCCCCTTCCCGGGCACGACGGCGAGGATCCCGCCGCTGACTCCGCTCTTGGCGGGGACGCCGACGTCGTAGGCCCACTGGCCGGCGGCATCGTACATGCCGCAGGTGTACATCACGCTGAGCACGTCGCGGACGCGGTTGCGCGGCAGCGCCCGCTCACCGGTGAAGGGATTGACGCATCCGTTGGCGAGCGTCGCGCCCATCACGGCCAGCTGCGAGCAGGTGACGTGGACCGAGCACTGGCGCAGGTAGGCGGCGAGCGTCTCCTCGACGTCGCCCGTCAGCATCGACTCGGCCCGCAGCAGATACGCGGCGGCGCGGTTGCGATCCGCGCCGCGCAGCTCGCGCGCGAGCGTCCGCCGGTCGATGTCGAGCGTCTGGTCGCCGGCACAGGTCCGCATGAGGCCGACGATTCGCTCGGCCTTGCGCGCCGCGCTTGCCCCGCGGACGAGGTCGGTGGTGACGAGCGCGCCGGCGTTGACCATCGGGTTGTGCGGCCGGTGGTGGCGCTCGTCGAAGGTCAGCGACTGGAAGGCGTCGCCGCTCGGTTCGACTCCCACCCGGGCGAGCACGTCCTCGCGCCGATGGTCCGCCACCGCCAGCGCGTAGGCGAACACCTTCGAGATCGACTGAAGCGGGAATGGCAGCGTGCTGTCGCCCGCCGTGTAGAGCTCGCCGTCGACGGTCGCGAGGCAGATCGCGAACCGGTCGCGCTCGGGCCCCGCCTCCGCGGGCGGGTAGTAGCCGCGGCCCGACTCGTAGTACTGGGCGACGCGCCCCTCCTCGAGCGGCAGGTGACGCCGGTACAGCTCGTCGAGCCGCCGGCTGACCTGGGCGCTTACGGCATCGCTCGGCACGCGAAGCCACCGTATACGACGCCCGGTTCCCCCACGTGCCGAGAGTGCGTACGATCGCCGCGTGAGCGAGGCTCGGGCGGCGATCATCGCGGGGGTCGACGGAACGGAGCACTCGGCCGACGCGGTCGCCCTGGCGAACACGCTGGCGCCGGCACTCGACGCAGAGGTGCTGGCCGTCGTCGTCCATCCATTCGGAGACTCCGACCGCACCGCGGGGGACGAGGTGATACTGCGCGATCTCGCGGATTCCGCCGTGGCGCACATGCGGAAGCTGGGCACCGAGATCGACCCGGAGCGATTGGAGTTGGTCGCCGACCGCTCGGCGGCGCGCGGGCTCGAACGCGAGGCGGAGTGGCGCGACGCGGCGCTCATCACGGTCGGTGCATCGCAGCGCTCCCGTCTGGGGCGAGTGCTCCTGGGCAGCACTGCCGAGCGACTGATGTCCGGTGCTCCCTGTCCCGTGGCGGTCGCGCCCAGCGGGTACGCCGGCGAGCCGCGGCAGATCGCGACGATCGGATGCGCGTTCGACGGTTCGCCGGAATCGCGCCTCGCGCTCAGGTGGGCCAGCCAGCTCGCGGACAGGACCGGCAGTCGCATCCGCCTGCTCGCCGTACACGAACCGCGCGTATCCAACTCGCCGCTCTTCCAGGGCATCTCGAGGGTCGCTCAGGATGAGGCGAATCGCGACGACCTCAGCCGCACGGTGCAGGCCGCCGCGCTCGACCTGCGCGGCACCGACATGGGCGTCGACGCTTCACTTCTGACGGGAGGTGCCGCCGACGAACTGACAGCACAGTCCGGCGAGGTCGACCTGCTCGTGATCGGCTCGCGGGGTTACGGGCCGAGCCGCGCGGTGCTGCTCGGCAGCGTGTCGGCGGCGGTCGTCAGAGACGCAGCCTGCCCGGTCGTCGTGGTCCCGCGCGGCGCCTGACCAAGCCGCGCACGCACCAGCAGGAAGCCGTGGTCGGTGTGCGTGGCCGGTAGCACCATCGCCCTGGGTGAGCGGAACGCGCGGGTGCCGTACACCTGCTGGTCGCCCGGGTCCTGATCGGCGGCGCCGTCGCCGCGGACCCACAGGCCGCGCGGGGCGCACGAGCTGCGACGGTTCACGTCGCCGCCGAAGATGAGGGTGCGGCCGGCCGCGCGGCGCGCGAGGATCGCCGACAGCTCCGGGCACTGCGCGATGTTCCCGGCGAGCTCCGCGGGTGTGCGCGTGTCGAGGTGCGCTGTGCACACGTCGATGCGAGCTCGAGTGGTCACGCACAGCCAGCGGCGCCGCTCGATGCCCGACTGCGCCCTGAACGCGTGGTTCTCGCTCGTCTCGATCGGCGCCCTCGTCAGCACCGCGTCCCCGAACACGCCACGGCCGCGAGGGCGGATGCACGTGAATGGCCTGCCGCCGTAGATCACACGCGAGAAGCTCAGGTGGTACCCCGTCCGCCGCGCGATCTGCGCGACGTCACGCCGGCAGGCTTCGTTCACCGTGACCGCGTCGGGCCGCGAGTCCCGGATGCGCGCCGCCGCCTCGTTCAGCACAGCGGGATATGCCGTCCTCCCGTAGCAGCCGGCCAGACCGGGGGAGAGGCAGAGGTTCGTCTGCATCAGCGTGAACGTCGGGCCCCCCGGCGACGCGCCGCCACAGCCCGTCACCCCCAGGACAAGCGCGATGCCGACAAGGGCGCGCTTGCACGCGAGCGGGCGCTGGTGTTGAGTTGCGGCCATGCGACTGGGTGTGGCGATCGCTCTCCTGGGATTAATGCTCCTCGCCGCCGGACCTGCGGCCGCGCGCGTCGTCTCCGCGGAGACGGTCCTCCCACCCGGCCAGAGCGGATTCACCGGTCCGGGCGGGCAATCACCGCATGCGACCGACCAGCTGCCGCTGTTCGAGGGCCTGACGTTCAAGCCGGAGCCGCTCGGCGGCGGACCGGGCGGCGGCAGCGAGACTCCGCGAGCCGGCGTGACGATTCGCCGCGACGCGTTCGGCACGCCCGCGATCTCCGCGACGAGCGAGGATCTCGGATGGTGGGGCGCCGGTTACGCCGTGGCGCAGGACAGGCTCGGCGAGCTCGAGCTCTTCCGGCGCCAGGCCGCGGGAACCCTGGCCGAGGTGCTCGGCAAGAGCTCCCTCGCAGGCGACTTCGTCGCGCGGCGCGACTACTACACGAACGCCGAGCTGCGGCGCATGTTCCGGCGTCTGCCGGCCGCAATGCGCGCTCGCACGCAGGCGTACGTGGACGGCGTCAACGCCTGGATCGCACACGTGCGCCGGACACCGGCCGACATGCCGAACGAGTTCTCGGTGCTGAACGTGCCGCTCCGCAACTGGACGCTGCTCGACAGCCTGTGGATCGGCGTGCTGCTGGCACGGACGATCCCGAGCGGGGACGGGAACGAGCTGCCGAACCTCGCCGCGCTGCGGTCGCTCGGCCCGAAGCGCTTCGACCAGTACCTGCCGGTGCGCGGCGTGCCGGGCGAGGTCCGGACCGTTCCTCCGAACGCCGGGACCTTCTCATCACGGCCGGGCCGCACTCGCAAGGAGGAGCGCGCCGCGTACGCGCGGTCGCGGCGCTGGCTGCGCCACATCCCGCTGCCGAAGACCTCGTCGTCGGCGAGCGCGGCGCGCGTGCCGACGGGACTCGAGACGCCCAGCGGGATCCACGTCGGCCTCGGCGGCGTGCAGGGCTCCTTCATGTGGGCCATTCGGCGCCCCTCCGACGGACACACCTTCTTCTTCAACGGCCCGCAGCTGGGCTACCAGTCGCCCAGCACGTTCGTGGAACTCGACGTGCACACGCCGGGAGGCGACCTGCACACGGCCACCGCGCCCGGCGTTCCGGTCAACTCGAACGGCTACAACCAGCACGTCGCGTGGGGCGTGACGAGCGGCCTCTCCGATGACGACGACCTCTTCGTCGAGAAGCTCGTGGGCCGTGAGCGCTACCGCTTCCGCGGCAGGGTGCGGCGGATGTCGTGCCGCAACGAGCGCTTCGGCTATCGCGACAGCGGCAAGCTGAAGTTCACGAAGCGCCGCTTCTGCCGCACCGTCCACGGCCCGGTGCAGGCGCGCGCGGGCCGCTACGCGTTCGCCCGCCGCTACGCGATCTGGGGACGCGAGCTGGACACGCTCGCCGCGCTCGCCCAGATCGCCGATGCGAGCAACCTGCACGATGTCGATCGCGCGCTGCTGAAGACGACCTGGACCGAGAACATCCTGGCGGCCGACGATCAGGGCAACATCGGCTTCTGGCACCCCGGCCTCTACCCGCTGCGCAACGTGCGCTGGGACGAGCGCCTGCCGCTGCCCGGCGACGGCCGCGCGGAGTGGAACGGACTGCTTCCGCGCAAGCGCGACCCGCACGTCATCAATCCGCCCGGGCGCAACTGGCTCGTGAACTGGAACAACGTGCCGGCCAAGGGCTGGAGCTCGGGCGACGCCCCGGCTCGCGAGCAACTGCGCGGCCCGTACCACCGCGCGGCGATGATGCAGGGCTTCGTCTCCCAGGCGGCGGGCGGCCCGCTCGCCTCGTTCGAGTCCGGCACGATCGACATCCTCCGGAAGACCTCGTCGACGGCCACGCAACGACCGACCGCGCAACGCCTGCTCGCACGGGTCGCAAACGGGGCAACGGGGCCCGCCGCGGACGTGCTGCGCACGCTGCTCGCCTGGGACGGCAACTTCACCCGGACAGATGCCGCCGGAACCATGGACCCGGGCGCCGCGACCTGGCAGGCGTTCAAGGCCGCCGCCGAGGTGGAGATGTTCGGCAGGCGCGTCCCGCGCGGAACCGACTCGCTGATCGAGACGCCCGGCAGCGAGGGGTTCATCGAGGCGACGCTCGGCGAGACGATCGCGCTGCGCAAGCTGTCGGTCGCGAAGCTGCGGATCGCCGCGGCGAACGCGGCCGCGGAGCTCACCAAGACCTACGGCTCGGCCGACCCGGCGACCTGGCGCATGAAGCGGCCGTTCCTGACAGCCGAGACCCAGGGCCTGGCAACCGCGCCGCCCACGCCGCTCCAGAATCGCGGCAGCTACGAGATGGCGGTCGAGCTGGGCAGGTGAGCCCCTAGAGCAGGTCGAGGACCCGCTCGACGGGACGCGCGAGCACCGCCCGGTCACCGCGCTCGACGATCGGGCGCTGCACGAGCTGCGGGTGCTCGACCATCGCCGCGATGAGCTCGTCCTCTCCCACGGCGGGATCCGCGAGCCCCAGCTCCGCCACCTGCGGCTCCTTCATCCGGAGCACGTCGCGGGCGGACAAGCCGGCCTTTGCCAGCAGCTCGCGCAGCTTCGGCTCCGGCAGCCCCTCCACGTGGTAGTTCACGGTCTCGAAGTCGATGCCGCGCTCGGTGAGCAGCGCGGCCAGGCTCCGGCAGGTGCTGCAGGTCGGCTTCTCGTAGACGGTCAGGCGCTCCACCCCACCATCAATATCAGGCGCCCGACCGGCGAGCTGTAATCACCACGGCCGTGTACTGCATCGCGAAGCTGCCGCCGAAGTCGTCGATTGCGGCCGCCGTGCCCGCCACCAGCTCGTCGCGCAGCGCCGGCGCGAACTGGCTGACGTCGCCGCCGGTCAGCATCTGCTCGAGCCATTCGTCGCGCGTGTAGGGCCGCGCCCACTCGAACGCCCACTGCTCGGGCTCGCCGAAGGTGCCTGCGCCGCGGAGCCCGTCGCTCACCTTGTCGAAGATCGGCGCATACGCGTCGCGCACGGCTCGCGCCCACGGGTTGCGCGGGAAGTCCGGCATGACCTGGCGGTACACATCAGCGAACGCGGCGGTCAGGGCGGGCGGAGCCTCGAATGCGTTCCAGAACAGGGCGACCCGGCCACCGGCCCGGAGCGCCTCGCTCGCCTTCTCGGCTCCCGCGGCGGGGTCGACCCAGTGCCAGGCCTGCCCCGAGGTGACCGCGTCGAATTCCCGGCCGGCTGGGCGCCAGTCCTCGAACGACGCGACCTCGACGTCCAGTCCCCTCCGCCTCGCGAATCCCGCCATGCGCTCATCCGGCTCGACCCCGAGCACGCTGCAGCCGGCGGCCTCGAACTGACGCGCGGCGATGCCGGTTCCGCAGCCCACGTCGAGCACCTCGCGGCCGGGGCTCGCGTCCACGATCGCCGCGACCATCGCGTCCGGGTAGCCGGGCCGGGAGCGGTCGTAGCGCTCCGGATCCGAGCCGAACGACTCGGCGATCTGTCTGGCCTCGTGCGGCTGCATGCCTCTTCGCCAAGCCTATGGATAGCGCTACCAGCGCAGCCGCGCGGCCACACCGTCGTGCGGCGCCAGGAGCACGGCCGCCGGACCCTCCACCGGCGTCACCGTCGCGCCTGTCTCGAGCGCCCGCTCGACCATCCGCTCGGTGAGGTGCTCCTCCTCGGCGTGACCTTCGCCGTCGGCTCCCGGGAGCGCCTCGCCGGCCACCGCCAGCCGACCGTCGGCGAGCCGCCGGCCGAAGCGGTCGCCGGCCATGTCGATGATCAGGCACTCCACGCGCCCGTCGTTCAGCGAGTACAGGGTCTCGCCGAGCCCGAGTGTCGCGGGGCCGCCCGCGCGCGCCGTGTCGATCGCCCGGCTCGCGAGCCCGAGCCGGCGCTCGGACCGCCCGCGCTCGAGCGCGCCGGCGACCGCGTCGGCGATCTGGCCCGCCGAGTACCAGTCCATCGACTGCTCGACCGTCGCGGTCTCGATACGCCCCGTCGCGTCGAGCGGTCGTGCAACCGCAGCCGTCAGGCGCGGGTCTCCGGCGATGGCCGCGATCTTCCAGCCGCGCTCGGCGGCCACTTCGGCGAGCCGGTCGCCGGCCGCGTCGAGGAACCTCGCGCGGCGCTCGTCCATCCGGTGGCGGTGCCGGTCGCGCGACGCCCCGGTCGGCTGCGGGACGGCCGTGTTCGCGAGCCCGCCGCCGCGTATCTCGCCCCACTGCGAGGTGACCTCGTCGAACTCGAGCGCGAACAGCTCGTCGGACGACCCGAAGCGCAGCTCGAGCACGCGCACGCGAGCGCGTGACACGACCGCGACTCCGGTGGGCCGGCCGGCGTCGAGCGCGGCCAGGAGCGGCGCCACGTGCGCCGTCTGGTCGAGCGCGACGGCGTCGGGAAGGTGGATCTGGAGCCCGACGGTGATCGGCTCGTCGCCGCTCAGGGGGATGAACAGCGCGCGGCCACGCCCCGCGGCGCGGCTGTAGAGCCACACGTTGATCGCCGTGTCGAACTGCGCGAGCCGTGACCGGAGCAGGCGCGCGCGGTCGGCCGGGCGCTCGCTGTCGATGCGAGCGCGCAGCGACCGCAGCGCGTTCTCCGCCGCGATGTGCCAGCCCGGGCGCGCGCCGTTCGCATGCGCCGGATCGGCGTCCACGTACAGCGACACGACGCCGAGCGGGTCGCGCATCCGCGTGATCGCCAGGACGAGCTCGTCGGTGGCCGCGTGCTCGCGTCCATCGCGTTCGAGGGGGTGGTCGACGACGGCCTGGCTGATCATCACGCCTCCTTCGTTGTGGTGCGTGACTCGATCGTCGCCATCCCGCGCGCAGATGGGTATGGGGACCAATACCGACTTCCGCCCCGGCGATGGTGTATCCGCCGGGGCGTCTGCCTATACGCGTCGCACGTTCACGATCATCGGCCCCTGGCTGATCACGAGGATGGTCGCACCGGCCCGCGCGACCGCGCCACCGAAATGCTCCCGCTGCAGATAGATGCCAGGCTCCTCGACCTCCTCGGGCAGCAGCGGCGCTCCCTCCTGCACCGGCCAGAACAGCGTGGGCGGCCGGTCTTGCCTGGCCGGTCCCAGTTCTCCACGCAGGACCACGGCGAGGATCTCCGGGTCGCCGGGCTCGACGACGCGCACTGCCACCGAGGAGCCCTCCAAGCGACCGAGCGCGGCGAGCAACTCGTCCCAGTCCAGGTCCGAGTCCCCTGGATGCCGCGGGATTCGCGGGCCTGCGGTCACGTAGAACCGCCTGCGCCGTCGGCGGCTGCATGCGCTCGCCCGTACGGCGAGACGTAGTGGCCGACCGGCGAGCGCAGCCCGACCGCGAAGCGGTTCCATCCGTTGATCGCGACGATCGCGAGCGTCAGCGCCACGATCTCCTCGTCGCTGAACTGGGCGGACACCTGCTCGTAGACGTCGTCCGGCGCGGCCGTGTCGGCCACCAGCGTCAGCGCCTCGCACCAAGCGAGCGCCGCGCGTTCGCGCTCGTTGTAGAACGGCGCCTCGCGCCACGCGTTCAGCACGTAGAGGCGCTGCTCGCTCTCGCCGCGGGCGCGCGCGTCCTTTGAGTGCATGTCGAGGCAGTACGCGCAGCCGTTCAGCTGCGAGGCGCGCATCTTCACGAGCTCGAGCAGCTCCGGCTCCAGCGAGCTCTCGTGCACCGCCTCCTCGAGGCCGACCATGGCCTGCATCGCGCCGGGGAAAGCGCGCCGGTAATCGATTCTCATAACGATCTCCTTCCTGTCACGAGGCGAGTTGCCCGTCGACCCGGACGTCCACGCCGCCCTTCAGCGCATTCGAGACCGGGCAGAGCTCGTTGGCGGCGCCCAGCGCGTCGCTGAACCCCGCCGCGTCGAGGTCGGGCACCGCCGCCTCTACCTGCAGCTCCACGACCGTGATCCGAGGGGCGCCGTCGACCTCGTCGAGCGTGCACCTGGCCTCCACGTCGATGCGCTCCGGCGGCGTGTGCCGCTCGCCGAGCGTCAGCGCCAGGGCCATCGAGAAGCACGTCGCGTGCGCTGCGGCGATCAGCTCCTCGGGGCTCGTCTTGCCGTCCGGGCGCTCGGTGCGCGCGGCCCACGTGACCGGCAGCTCGCCAAGTGCCTCGCTGCCGACCGAGACGCTGCCCTCTCCCTTCGCGAGACTCCCGTTCCACGTCGTCTTGGCGGTGCGGGTGGCGATGGGCATGGCGGTTCCTCCTCGTGTGCTCGATTGACGGCGGCGGCGAAGAACCGTCGCTCCCTGAAGCCGTGCGAGTGCAGCTGCGCGCGGACGGCGACAGTCTGGCGCCTGAGCTCCCCCCGCTCGCTCACGACCGCGTCTCCCTCCCTGCCTGGTCGTCGGGGTAATAGGTGAGAACCCGGCCCCAGAGGCTCTTCGTGCCCCAGATCCCGCGCCGCAGACATTCGAGTTGGACGATCTGCGAGTGGTCCACGAAGAGGTTGACCTCGGGCCCGTAGTTCTTGACGTACCAGCCGAAGACCTCGGGGTCCGCGGCCTCGAACATCACCTTTTCGATGCCGAGCGCACCGACGATCTCCGACACCACATCGGCCCGCCAGGTGTGCACCTCCTCGGTGATGCCCTCGGACTCGATCATGACCATGTACGCGCCGGCGTCGAGCGTCCGGCGAGCCACGTCGATTGCCGTGCCCACGTCGCGCGTGCCCTCCTGCTCGAGCTCCTCCGGCGTGGTGGCGCCGCCGGCGCCGAACTGGATTCCCACCTCGGGCTTGGCCTTCAGGCCTGTGCGCTGGACGCGGTCGACGATCCGCAGGACGTCGTCGGTGGGGATGCTGATGAAGCCGGCCGACACCTCGACGATGTCGAAGCCGAGCCGCGCACATTCGTCGATGTAGCGGTCCACCGCGTCCGGGCCCTGCGTGAGCACGTGCTCGACGAAGCCGCCGGTCGACACGAGCACGTCGTGCTCATGCGCCGTCTCGATGATGTCGCGCAGCGCGCCCTCCGGCATCAGCGTGAAGGACCCGCCCGCGAACTTCAGGGCGTCCACGTGGGGGCCCATCGTCTCGAGGACGTCGCGCAGGTAGCGTGGCCCCATCGCCGAGTAGTAGGGGCCGCGGATCTCGGTGACACCGCGGGTGCGCGGCTTGGGCGGCCGGTGATTCGTGCGCAGAAAGTCGAAGGCGAGGTCGGCGGGTGCGATGTCGATGGTGCTCATGGGAGTCTCCTTCGGTCGGTGCGGCCGAGCAACCCGGTGAGGTCGCCGAGCTGGATCTCGTCGAGCCGCTGGACGGCGTCGGCGATCTCCGCGGCAAGCGCCGGATCGACGCGCCCCGAGGTCAGCCGGCCGAACTTCGCCCGGACGAGGTCCCAGCCCATGGGCCGCGTGTGAAAGCCCTCGTAGCCGTGCTGCTCGCGCTCGAGCAGGCGGCCATCGCGCAGGCGCAGCCTCACGCGCGCGCTGTGCTCGGCCGGGAAGCGGTCGGACAGTGCGCGGTCGGGGCGAACGTCAACGCGGAGTAGCAGGTCCTGAACGTCTTCGGCGGCGATCCGCTCGGCGAGGTACTGCTCCGGCAGCACCTGGCCGTCGAGCAACGCGACCGCAAGCAGGTAAGGCAGCGAGTGGTCCGCCTCCTCCTTCGTCGCGACGCGGCGCTTGTCGCCCTCCTCGCCCCCGCCGATGATGTCGAACGCGACCTGGAAGGTGTCGAGCTCGATCCGCTCGACGTCGTCGGCGCGGAGGCCGTGCTCGGCGCGCAGTTCGAGCAGCGCCTCGATCGCGGACTGCGAGTGGATCTCGGCGTTGAAGCGCTTGAGGATCGTGCGGCGGACCGCCTCGAGGTCCTCGTGCGACCAGTCCAGCTCGAAGGGCCCGGCGATCGCGTCGATGAAGCCCTTGTTGCCCTCGAAGACCTCGCGCGGGCCGGTCACACCGCGCATGGCCAGGAAGGCAGCCTGCAACGCACCTGCCGCCATGGCCGGATATGCGAGTCCCTTCCAGTGCGACAGCGCGCCGGTGCGGGTGACGCGGAGGGCGTTGAGCGAGGTGCCCGCGATGGCGATCGCGTGGGCCGTTCGCTCGGCGTCCAGGCCGAGCGCACGCGCGACGCCGGCGGCGGCCGCATAGGCCCCCTGGACCGTGTGGTCGAACCCGCGCGCGCGGACCGGAGCGACATCCGAGAGCCGGCATTGGACCTGGTAGGCGACCGCGAGCGCGGTGAGCAGCGTGCGCCCGTCGGCGCCCGCGTACTCCGCGGCGGCCAGGACGGGCGCGAGGTTGTCGGACGGGTGGCAGGTCTCGCCCGGCGCCAGGTAGGCGTCGTTGAAGTCGAGGTAGCGCACGAGTGCGCCGTTCAGCAACGCGGCGCGGTCCGGGGCGCTGCGACCGCCGCCGACGAGCGCGCATCGCGGTGCGCCACCGAAGTCGTCGACGTGGGCACGAACGAGCGCCGGCACATCCGAATCGAGTGCGCCCAGCGCGCAGCCGAGCGAGTCCAGGACGCGCAGTCGCAGCTGCTCGCGCGCGGCGCCGGAGACGTCCTCCCAGCGGGCCGTAGCCACGAACCGCCCGAGTTGCTCGACCTGCGTCATGCGGTCGTTCGCCTCCGTCGCTATGCTTTTTTACATTCTTACTGTGAAATATATCACCGTCGCCGCGCAGCGCTCGGCGAAGCAGGCTCCGACGGGTCACAATTGACGACTTCGATGGCTGAGGAACGGTCGGTCCCCACCCCGGGCAGCTTCGAGGAGCCCTACCGGGTGGCGCGTCTGCGCCGACGGACGAGCGTGATCGCCGAGCTCGAGCTCTCACCGCTGCACGGCGAGCTCGATTACCAGGCCGGTGAGTACGTGCTGCTGGAGGACGACCGGGGTGAGGTGCCGCCACGGTCCTACTCGGTGGCCAATGCGCCGCGGCCGGACGGGACGATCTCGCTGCTGGTCACGCGCGTCCCCGACGGCGAGACCAGCCGCTGGGTCCACGATCGGCTGCGGGAAGGCGACACGGTGAGGCTCTCCGGACCGTACGGGACGTTCGTCGACGACCCGGCCTCGACCGCGCCGGCGCTGTACCTGGCGGCCGGATCCGGACTGGCGCCGATCCGCGCGCTGCTCGAGGCCGGGCTGCGCTCGCGCGCTCGTCGCTCGCTGACCCTGATCTTCTCGGCCCGCACCGAGGCAGACGTGATCGACCGCGCGCTCTTCGAGCGCCGGCAGCGCGATCAGCCGTCGTTTCGGTTCATCCGCACGTTGACCCGTGGGCCGGGGCAGCCGCCGCACGGGCGGATCCCGGCGCTGCTTCCCAGCACGTACGAGAGCCTTGCCGATCACGACGCCTTCATCGCCGGCGCGCCGGCGTTCGTCGTCGCCTGTGCGGCCGCCGCCACCGCGCTCGGCGCCCGGCGCGAGCGCATCCACACCGAGGAGTTCTTCGTCGAACCGCAGCCGTGGACGGATGAGCCCCCCGAGACTGGCGAGCGGATGTGAGCGCGAACGCGCCCGGGGGACGGCCGCGGGTCTACACCAAGACCGGCGACGACGGCAGCACCGGACTCCTGTTCGGCGGGCGCGTGTCGAAAGCAAGCCCGGTCGTGGAGGTGTGTGGGACGCTCGACGAGGCGGTCGCGGCCCTGGGCCTGGCGCGGTCTCTGCTGGAGGCCGGCGAGCTCGAGCGGGCCGTGCTCGACCTGCAGCGCGGCCTGTTCGCCGCCGCGGCGGAAGTCGCCGCCAACCCGCGGGCCCGCGACCGGCTTGTTCCGGGCATATCGTCGGTGACCGCAGAGATGACGGCCGGGATCGAGCGTGAGATCGATGCGCTCCTGGCGGACCACCCGCTGCGGCCGGTGTTCGTTGTGCCGGGCGCCACCTCGGCGTCCGCCGCGCTGGACCTGGCGCGCACCGTCCTGCGCCGAGCCGAACGCCGCCTGGTCGCCGGTCGCGAGGACGGCCTCCCCCTGACCGCCGGCTTGATCGCGTATGTGAATCGCGCATCAGACCTCGCCTACGTGCTGGCGCGCCGGGCGGCCGACGGCGCCGAGGAGCCGCTCAGCCATCCGTCGCGAGCTGCCGGCAACGAATCCGGGGCGACCTGACAAGATCGCCCCGGACCGTGCCCGGCCTATCAGCTGCCGTGGTGCAAGCGGCGCTCGAGCGCGAGCGGGGGATCCCACTTGCGGGCGAGGGCGGCGAGCGAGAACGCAGCGCCCATCAGCGCGAGGTCGCGAGCGCCGATGTCCCAGAAGCCGTTGCCTGAGCTGAACAGGTTGACGGTGATGCCGAGTAGCCAGGCGCCGACGACATAGGCCGCGTAGCGCGGCTTGAGCGCGACCAGCACGGCGGCGAGAATCTCGATGCCGCCGACGACGTACATGAACTGCTGAGCGGTGCCGGGGGCGATGTCGTTGATCCAGCCGGCCAGGTAATGCGGCCAGTAGGTCATGTCGTTGAAGTACTTGTCGATCCCCATCGCGAACGGCAGGGCAACGAACGTGGCCCGGAGCAGCATGTACGCCTGGTAGGAGCCGTCACGCCACTTGGCATGCGAGTCCACGAGCGATACCTCGCCGTTGGTGGGATCGCGCTTCAGCGAGATCCGGGGGGTATGAGTTGGGCTGTCGGGCAGTGCAGCCATTTCCAGCCTCCTTCAATAGATAGTGTGTATTAGTTATACACCGCGGGACGGTCTATTGTCAAGCGATGCTAGTCTTAGAGAATGGGCCGCGCAGCCACAGATCCGCTCGGCGACGTCGCCGCCTTCGCCTCCCTCAAGGACGAGCGCAGGCGCCGGCTTTACGACCACGTGATCGCCCAGCGACGGCCCGTCGGACGGGACGAGGCCGCCGAGGCGGTCGGGATCGGCCGCCCGCTGGCGGCCTACCACCTCGACAAGCTCGCGCACGCCGGCCTGCTCGACGTCGTGTTCTCCCGCCCCCCCGGCCGCAGCGGCCCGGGCGCGGGGCGCCCGGCCAAGCAGTACGTCCGGTCGCAACGCGCGCTCGCCGCGCACGCTCCGGCTCGCGACTACGCGTTCGTCGCGCAACTCCTCGCCGAGACGGTCGGCCGCGCCGGGCCGGCCGTGGTCGAATCCGCCCGCGCGCTCGCGCGCGAGGAGGGTCGGAGGCTCGGTGGCGAGCTCGCCTCCGGCGCCGATCTCGAGGCCGAACTTGCCGCGCGCGGCTACGAGCCCGAGCGCGACACAGACGGCGCCCTCAGGCTCGGCAATTGCCCCTTTCATAGCGTGGCCGCGACGAATCCAGAGCTCGTCTGCAGCTTGAACCAGGCCTTCATCGAGGGGCTCCTCGAGCGCGCCGGCGGCGCCGACCAGACCGCGGAGCTCGACCCCTGCGCGGGCCGCTGCTGCGTCACGATCCGAGACCGAGCGGCATAGAGCCCGCGGGACGTCGGCGCGCGGAATTTCAGCGCCCTTAGGGTTCGGGAGGATGGCGACTCGTCACAAAGCGGACGCGCCCCCGCGCATCGACGGCTACGCCCCGTTGGCCTCCTATGCCGTGATCGGGGACGGCCGCACCGCCGCGCTCGTGGCCGGGGACGGCTCGGTGGATTGGCTGGCGCTCCCCGACCTCGACTCGCCGAGCGTCTTCGGCGCGGCACTCGACTCGCGGCGCGGCGGGCGATTCGCGCTCGCTCCCGAAGCGCCCTACACGACCGAGCGGCGCTACCTGCCCGATACGAACGTCCTCGAGACGGTCTTCTCGACCGAGCGCGGCAGCGTCCGGGTCACCGATGCCATGACCCTGCCCGACCATGCGCTGGGGCCGCAGCGCGAGCTCGCCCGGCGTGTCGAGGGGCTGTCCGGGCGCGTTCCGATGCGCTGGAGCGTCGAGCCGCGCTTCGGCTACGGCTGCGTCCCGACGCGGCTCGGCCGTCGCGGCTCGACCCCGGTGGCCGGCGCGGGCGGCGACGCGCTCGCGATCTGCTCCTTCGACGCGGGCACACCGGAGGTTGCGGACGGGGCGATCGCCGCCCGCCTCGAGGCACACGCGGGCACGCGCGCCGTGGTCGCGCTGTGCGCCGCGCGCGCCGAGCCGCTGGTGATGCCCGCCCGTGACGAGATCGAGACGCGGCTCGATGCAACCGCTGCGACCTGGCGGCGCTGGACGGAGTCGCTGGACTACGCGGGCCCCTGGCGCGACGCGGTTGTGCGCAGTGCACTCGCGCTGAAGCTGCTCGTCCACGCACCGACCGGTGCCGTTGCCGCCGCCGCGACCACCTCACTGCCCGAGGAGATCGGCGGCGAGCGCAACTGGGATTACCGCTTCTGCTGGATCCGCGACTCGGCCTTCACGCTCAAGGTCTTCCTGCAACTTGCCTGCGGCCCGGAGGCACGCGCCTACTTCTGGTGGCTGATGCAGGCCTCCCAGCTCACCCACCCCCGGCTCCGAGTCCTGTATCGCCTCGACGGCGGCGCCCGGGCGCCGGAGCGGACGCTGCCGCTCGACGGCTACCGCGGCTCGCGCCCGGTTCGCACCGGCAACGCCGCAGCCGGTCAGGTCCAGCTCGACACCTACGGCGAGTTGCTCCAGACGGCCTGGCTGTATGCCACAACCGGGCACCGGATCGACCGCGACATCGCCCACCGCCTCGCGGGGATCGCAGACCTGGTCTCCCGCATCTGGCGCCAGCCGGACGCAGGCATCTGGGAGGTGCGCAGTGAACCCGCCCACTTCACCCAGTCGAAGATGATGTGCTGGGTGGCGCTCGAGCGCGCGCGCGACCTGGCCGAGCGGGGCATGATCCCGGGTCGCCACGCCGAGCGGTGGTCCGCCGAGGCGGGGGCCATCAGGGAGTTCGTCGAGACGCGCTGCTTCTCGCCGGAGAAGCGCAGCTATGTGCGCTCCGCCGGCTCCAGCGAGCTCGACGCCAGCCTGCTCCTGGGCGCCCTGCTCGCGTACGGCGATGCGCGCGATGAGCGCTGGGCGGGCACGATCGAAGCGGTGCGGCGCGAGCTCGCCGACGGGCCGTTCGTGCAGCGCTACACGGGCGAGGACGGCCTGGGCGGCTCGGAGGGTGCGTTCCTCGCCTGCTCCTTCTGGCTGGTGGAGGCGCTCGCGCGCACTGGACGCGTGGAGGAGGCGGCGAGCATGATGGACGAGCTGATCGGGCTGGCGAGCGGGCTCGGCCTCTATGCCGAGGAGATCGACCCGGCCACCGGAGCCCAGCTCGGCAACCTGCCCCAGGGGCTCAGCCACCTTGCGCTGATCAGCGCGGCTCTCGCGATCGCCGAGACGACGGCGCGATGAGCGTCTGGGGAGCTCTCGCGGGTGGGTTCGCCGGCACGCTCGTGCTGACCACCGCGCTGCGAGCCGGCAACGAGCTGAACCTGACCCGCATCGATCTCCCGTTCCTGCTCGGCACCGCATTCACCGACGACCGGACACGAGCCAAGGCGATCGGCTACGTCCTGCACTTCGTGGTGGGCCTGGCGTTCGCGCTGACCTACTGGGCGATCTTCCTGGCGATCGACCGCAGCGGCTGGTGGCTCGGCGCCGTCTTCGGCCTCGTGCACGGCCTGTTCTCCGGCACCGCGCTCACCAACATCCTGCTCCCGCTGATCCACCCGCGAATGGGCAGGCCGTCGACGGCGGCGCCGTCGGTCGCGCTGCTCGAGCCGCCGGGGTTCATGATGCTGAACTACGGTCGCCAGACGCCGCTCGTCAGCCTCGGCGCACACATCGCCTTCGGGGCGCTGGTCGGCGGCTTCGTTTCGCTCGCAGGTTGACCCGAGGAGGTATGTCATGCCGCATCCCGTCTATCCCGCCACCACCAGGGAGCTGGCCGCCCACCGGACCGAGCTCGCGCCGGAGACCCACGAGGCCTTTCAGGCGTTCAGCAAGCAGGTCTTCGCCGACGGGGCGCTGCCGGAGAAGACCAAGCAGCTGATCGCGGTCGCCGTCGCACACACGACCCAGTGCCCGTACTGCATCCGCAGCCACACCCGGCTCGCGCTGCGCAAGGGCGCCAGCGAGCAGGAGCTCATGGAGGCGATCTGGGTCGCCGCCGAGATGCGCGCGGGAGGGGCGTACGCGCACTCGGTCATCGCACTCGACGCTGCCGGCGCCGGCAGCGACGGCCACCCGTCCTGAGTCAGCCGCTGCTGTGGCCGTGCATGCGCATCCGGATCGGCGGGCGCTCCGCTCCGCCGCTGTCGAGAAAATGAGCGGCGTCCGCGTAGGCCCGGTCGATCAGCGCCCCGGCGTGCCCGAAGTCGATCGGCTCGACCGATAGCGGGCACGGTGGCGGCAGGACCACCAGCCTGACCCGGTCCCGGTGGATCTCGATGTCGCGAATCAGCCGCCGCTGCATGAGCAGGCTGAGCGCGTGGAGCGCCATCGCCAGCGCGCCGCCCGGCGGCTCCGTCAGCGCACACGCGTTGCCGGTCGGCAGGACGTAGATCTCCTTCGCGCCGAGCTCCACGGCGTGTGAGATCGGAGTGTTGTTGGCAACACCTCCGTCCATCAGCTCGCGGCCCTCCCAGGACACGGTCGGCATCACCCCCGGGATCGCCGCGCTCGCCATGATCGCCTCCACCGTCGAGCCCTCGGACAGCCGCACCTCCTCGCCGGTGAGGACGTCCACCGCGATCACGTGCAGCTCCAGCGGCATCTCCTCGAGACGGTCATGCTCGACGTGGCGGCTGATCAACCTCCGCATCGCGCCATCGGGCACGAGGTGGTCGCGTACGCCGAGAAACCCCACGAGGCCCGTGACCAGGTTGACCGGAAAGACCTTGCCCCGGCGCAGGCCACGCCAGATCTCGCCCAGCTCGCCCGCGGTGTCGGCGGTCTGCGGCCGCGACGCGATGAATCCCGCGTTCAGCGCCCCCGCCGATGTCGCCACGAGGAACTCCGGGGCAATGCCGCGTTCATACAGCGCCTGCAGCATTCCCACCTCGACGGCCCCGAGGCTCGCGCCGCCGGAGAGCACGAACGCCACACGTGCACCACTGCTCATCGGCTAGCGGCCGTCGCGCGCGAGCTGCCTGAGCACGTACTGGAGGATGCCGCCGTGGCGGAAGTACTCGGCCTCCTTCGGCGTGTCGATCCGCAGGCGCACGGCGAACTCCGTCTCGCCGGCGAGCACTCGCGCCTCGCGCGGAAGCTCGCCGCGGTTCAGCGGCTCCGCCAGGCCGGAGATCGCGAACAGCTCCTCGCCGCTGAGGCCCAGCGACCCGGCTGATTCGCCCTCCATGAACTCGAGCGGCAGCACGCCCATGCCCACGAGGTTGGAGCGGTGGATGCGCTCGAAGCTCTGCGCGATCACCGCGCGCACGCCGAGAAGCAGGGTGCCCTTGGCCGCCCAGTCGCGCGAGGAGCCCGAGCCGTACTCCGTTCCGCCGAGCACGACCAGCGGCACGCCGTCGGCGGCATAGCGCATGGCGGCGTCGTAGATCGACATCTCCTCCCCATCGGGCAGGTGCCGGGTGACGCCGCCCTCGGTGCCGGGAGCAAGCTGGTTGCGCAGCCGGATGTTGGCGAAGGTGCCGCGCATCATCACCTCGTGGTTGCCGCGGCGCGAGCCGTAGGAGTTGAAGTCGGCCGGCTTGACGCCATTCTCGGCGAGGTAGACGCCGGCCGGGCCGTCGCGCTTGATCGAGCCCGCAGGTGAGATGTGGTCGGTGGTGACGGAGTCGCCGAGCAGGGCGAGGACGCGCGCGCCCTCGAAGTCGCGGACCGGCTCCGGGTCCTTCGACAGCCCCTCGAAGAACGGCGGCCGGCGCACGTACGTCGAGTCCGCCCAGGCGTAGCGATCGCCGGTCGGGATCTCGAGCGAGTTCCAGCGTTCGTCGCCGTCGAAGACCTCGGCGTAGCTCTTGCGGAACATGTCCGACTGCACGGCCTGCTCGACCGTGCGGGCCACCTCCTCCGCCGACGGCCAGATGTCACGGAGGTAGACCGGGTTACCGGCTTCGTCCTCACCGAGAGGATCGCTGGCGATGTCCACCTCCATCGTCCCGGCGAGCGCATAGGCCACGCACAGCGGCGGCGAGGCGAGGTAGTTCATCTTCACGTCGGGATTGATGCGTCCCTCGAAGTTGCGGTTGCCCGAGAGCACGGAGACGACCGCGAGGTCGTCCTCGTTCACCACCTGCGAGACCTCCGGCGGCAGCGGTCCCGAGTTGCCGATGCAGGTCGTGCAGCCATAGCCCACCAGGTTGAACCCGAGCTGCTCGAGCGGCTCGGTCAGGCCGGCGCGGTCGAGGTACTCGGTGACGACCTTCGACCCCGGCGCCAGGGAAGTCTTGACCCACGGCTTGCGCCGGAGCCCCCGCGCCGCCGCATTGCGGGCCAGGATCCCGGCGCCGACCATGACCGACGGATTGGAGGTGTTGGTGCAGCTCGTGATCGCCGCGATCACCACATGGCCGTGGTCGAGCGTGGTCTGGGTGCCGTCGGCGAGGGTCAGGGGCGCACCGCCGTCCGGCAGCGCTGCCACTGCCTCGCCCGCGCCCCACTCCTTGGTGGTCCGGCCACAGAAGCTCGGGCTGTAGTCGGATGCGCGGGTGGACGCGGAGTGCCCCGGCGCGCTCCGCGACGGTGGATCGCTCGAGGGGAAGCTCGCTGCCGACGCCTCGTCGCCCCCGTCGTAGTCGGTAACGAGTCCCTTGAGCGCCTCGCGGAAGGCGATCGGAGCGCCGGCCAGCGGGACCCTGTCCTGCGGCCGCTTCGGCCCCGCGATCGACGGCTCGACGCTTGACAGGTCGAGCTCGAGCTCGTCGGAATACGCGGGCAGCTGGGAGTCCGCGTCATGCCAGAGTCCCTGCTCGCGTGCGTAGGCCTCGACAAGCTCGATCTGCTCGGCCGGACGTCCGCTGAACTCGAGGTAGCGCAGCGTCTCGGCGTCGACCGGGAAGATCGCGCAGGTCGAGCCGAACTCGGGCGACATGTTGCCGATCGTGGCCCGGTCGGCGATCGGAAGCCGCTCGAGGCCCGCACCGTGGAACTCCACGAACATCCCGACCACGCCCTTCTCGCGCAGCAGTTCCGTCACGGTCAGGACGAGGTCGGTCGCCGTGGCGCCCTCGGACAGCTCCCCGTGCAGCTTGAAGCCGAGCACCTGCGGGATCAGCATCGACATCGGCTGGCCGAGCATCGCGGCCTCCGCCTCGATGCCGCCCACGCCCCAGCCGAGCACTCCGAGCCCGTTGACCATGGTGGTGTGCGAGTCGGTGCCGACCAGGGTGTCCGGGTAGACGAGCCCGGACTTCTCGTCGGAGAAGACGACCCGCGAGAGGTACTCGAGATTGACCTGGTGGACGATGCCCGTGTCCGGCGGGACCACGCGGAAGTTGTCGAACGCGTCCTGGCCCCAGCGCAGGAACGCGTAGCGCTCCTGGTTGCGCTCGAACTCGCGCTCGGCGTTGCGCCGGAACGCGTCGCGCGTGCCGAACACGTCGACCTGAACCGAGTGGTCGATGACGAGCTCGGCCGGGACCAGCGGGTTGATCTTCGCCGGGTCGCCACCCATCTCCGCGATCGAATCGCGCATCGCCGCCAGGTCGACGACGGCGGGGACGCCGGTGAAGTCCTGCATCAGCACGCGGGCCGGGGTGAACGCGATCTCCTTGCTCGGCTGGTCGGCCGGATGCCAGCTCGCGAGCGCCTCGATGTCAGCGGCCGCAACGGCACCGTTGCCCTCGGTGCGGAGCAGGTTCTCGAGCAGGACCTTCAGCGAGAAGGGCAGGCGCGATACGTCGAAGCGCGCCTGCAGCGCGTCGAGACGGAACATCTCGAAGCGGCGCTCGCCCACGACCAGTTCGGCGCGGGCATCGAAGCTGTTGGTGGACATGCACTGCCTCCTGGTCACCGAACGTCGGGTCGAGCCCCATCGTCCGCCGACATTCGCCGTCGGCCGCCGCGCAGGCAATGGGCACAACTAACCATCTCTCCTGGAGCCTACGTGCTCGCCGGCGTCAGCCGAAATACACGCGCAGGCCCATCAGCCAGGCGCCGGTGCTAATTTACACATAACGGTTGTATAAAAGAGAGGGGACGCCATGAGCGCCCAACTCGAATCCCTTTCCCCGCCGGTTGCGGCGCGTCTTCCGGAGAACAGACGCGTCGCCCTGCCAGAGCCCGACTCGCAGGAATCTCGCGCCACTCCCCTTGGCCCCGATCGCGGCATCAGCCTGTTGCTGGCGTTCACCGGTGCCACCACTGTGATGGTCGGCGACGTTGTGGTCGTGGGCGCCGTCGGTCAGTCGTGGATCCTGATCCCCGGGGTTCTCGTCCTCCTGTCGATGGCCGCGATCGTCTTCGCCGCGATCATGCGCCTGCTGGCAGACGGCGACACCCCGGACTCGCCGTCATGACCCGCGCAGCAGGTCACCGGGTGCTCATCGTCGGCGGCGGGGTCGCGGGCCTCGAGACGATGCTCGCCCTGCGAGCGCTCGCGGGCGACCGGGTGGACATCACGCTGCTGGCTCCGGAGCTGAAGTTCGTCAACCGGTCGATGGCCGTCGAGCAGCCGTTCACGCCGCAACGTGTCCGCGGCATCAGGCTCGAGAGGGTCGTGGGTGACGTCCAGGCGCGCTGGCACAGGGACGCATTGCGACGAGTCGACCACGAGCACAGGCACGTGATGACGAGGGCCGACGAACAGATCCCCTACGACACGCTCGTGCTGGCGACCGGAGCGCGCTTCGAGGAGAACTACGCGGACACGCTGAGCTACAGCGGCGGCAGCGAGGGATCCAGCTACCGGCTCATGCTCCACCGGCTTGCCGATGGGGACATCAAGAGGATCGCGTTCGTCAAGCCGTCCGGCGCGAGCTGGCTCTTGCCGCTCTACGACCTGGCGCTTCTGACCGCGGCGGAGTGCGCCACGAACGACCATCCCGACGTCGAGCTGACGCTGGTGACACCCGAGGAGGCGCCGCTCGCCGCCTTCGGCAAGCCGGTGAGCGACGCCGTGCGCCGTCTGTGCGAGGAGCGCGGCATCAGGCTCCTGACCAGCAGCTACGCGGTGGCGCAACCGCCCAGCACGCTCCGTATCGCTCCGGGCAAGCGGCACATCCGGATCGACCGTGTGATCACGCAGCCGCGCCTCGTCGGGCGCTGGATCCCAGGCATCCCGTTCGACCGCGACACGTTCGTCCCGACCGACACCGCCGGTCACGTGCGCGGCCTCGACGATGTCTTCGCGGCCGGCGACGCGACCAACTTCCCGATCAAGCAGGGTGGCCTGGCCGCACAGCAGGCCGACGCGGTAGCCGAGGCGATCGCCGCTTCGGTCGGCGTCGACATCGACCCGTCGCGATTCCATCCCACGCTCCGCGGGGTCCTGCTCACCGGCGACGAGCCGCGCTACCTGCGCGCCGACATCAGCGGTAGGGCAGGTGACGACTCGACCATCTCGGCCGAGCCCCTGTGGTGGCCGCCCGACAAGCTCGCCGGCCGCTACCTCGCTCCCTACCTCAGCAGCCAGACCGGGGCCGCACTCGATGTGCATATGCCCCACGGACAACACGTCGCGCCTGTTCAGATAACGCTCGACACTCAGGCCCTGATCCCGGTGTGACCGAGCGCGGCGCAAGAATGCCCGGCGATGTCGAGCCTCATCGCCGGATTCGACGCGCGGCTACGTGGGCTCTCCCCCTCGTACTTCGCGTTGGTGATGGCGACCGGGATCGTGTCCATCGGCGCCCATCTGCTCGAGGTGCCGGTCGTGGACGTCGCGTTGTACGCCGCGAACGTCGCCATGTACGTGGTCCTGTGGATACTCACGGTGCTGCGCGTGATCAGGTACCGGGCCGCGGCGCTCGCCGACCTGACCGACCATCGCAAGGCATTCGGCTTTCTGAGCGCCGTCGCAGGGACGTCGGTACTCGGCGCCCAGACGATCCTGATCGCGGAGAGCTGGGTGATCGCGACCGGCTTGCTCATCGTCGCCGCCGTGCTCTGGCTGCTCCTGACCTACGCCATCGTCACGGCGCTCACGATCAAGGTCGACAAGCCTTCGCTCGCCGAGGGCATCAACGGCGGCTGGCTACTCGCCGTCGTCGGCACGCAGTCGATCGCCGTCCTCATCGCGCTGCTGGCGGCCCACTGGCACCAGCCGCTGCGGCTGCACGCGAACTTCATCGCTCTCTCGATGTGGCTGTTCGGCGGGATGCTCTACATCTGGATCGTCTCGCTGATCTTCTACCGCTACGTCTTCTTCCGGTTCTCGCCCGGCGACCTGGCGCCGCCGTACTGGATCAACATGGGCGCGATGGCGATCTCGGCCCTCGCCGGGTCGTTGTTGATCCTCAACAGCCCGGACGCGCCGTTCCTCGCGTCGCTGCGCCCGTTCCTCGAAGGATTCACCGTCTTTTACTGGGCCACCGGGACGTGGTGGATCCCGATGATCGCGATCCTCGCGGTGTGGCGCTACGGCTTCCGGCGACAGCCGCTCGAATACGACCCGCTCTACTGGGGCGCCATCTTCCCGCTCGGCATGTACGCGGTCGCCACCCTCAGGATGGCCGACGCGATGTCACTCGGCTTCCTGAACTTCATCCCCCACGCGTTCTTCTGGATCGCGCTGGCCACGTGGCTGGTCGCGTTCATCGGACTGATCCGCGCCACGCTGCGACCCGCGCCCGCCGCGTAGGTGCGCGAGCACGTCGATCGTCAGCACGTCCCACGGCCGGTCCGGGAGCGGGTGGCCGTATGACGTAGGCGGCCGGGCCGCGGGTGCTCGCATAATGGTCGCGTGGACGGCGGCCGGCCAGAGCCAAATCTCGGCGACGAGGAGCTGCTGGGCAGCGAAGTCCCGGCTGTGTTGTCGCGCTCGAACGGAGAGCGCGTGGCGAGCATGCGCGACGAGCTGCTCATGGGCTTCGACGCGCTCGACGGCATAGGACCTGCCGTCTCGCTGTTCGGATCCGCGCGGGTCCCGGAGGATCATCCCCAGTACGAGACCGCGCGCTCCGTGGCCCGGCGACTCGGCGAGCGTGGCCTCGCGATCATCACCGGCGGAGGCCCGGGACTGATGGAGGCGGCCAACCGCGGCGCTCGCGACGCCGGCGCGCGCTCGATCGGGCTGCGAATCGAGCTGCCGTTCGAGCAGGGCATCAACCGCTTCGTCGACCTCGGGCTGTCGTTCGAGTACTTCTTCGCGCGGAAGGTCATGTTCGTGCGCTACGCGAGCGGGTTCGTCGTGTTCCCCGGCGGCTTCGGCACGCTCGACGAGCTGTTCGAGGCGCTGACGCTCATGCAGACAGGCCGCACCGACAACTTCCCGGTGGTGCTTGTCGATCGCGCCTACTGGAGCGGGCTCGTTGAGTGGCTCGAGAAGCGCCTCGCCCAGGAGGGCAAGATCGCGGCCGCCGACGTCCGACTGCTGAGCGTGACCGACGACCCCGACGAGATCGTCGCGACGATCCTGTCCGCCACGTCGGGCCTCGTCTGATCGCATACGTTCGGCTGGTGGGCGAGCTCCTGCGCGGGTAGGTTTTACACACCAAAAGTGTGCAAACAGGAAGGGAGGTCTTACATGACCTCACACGCCGAAACCCCCGGCCCCCCGGCGCTGACCGCCGACCGCGGAATGTCGCTCCTGATGTCGTTCGTCTGGGCACTCGTGGTGATCGTCGCCGACGTCATCGCCATCGCGGCCGTCGGCAGCGGCTGGATCCTCATCCCCGGAGTGGCGCTGTTCCTGGCCATGGCCATGATCGTGCTGATGAGGATCATGCGGCTCCTCTCCGATAGCGGCGACGTCAGCGAACAAACCCAGAGCTGAGCGCCGTCATACCCCGAATTACCTCCGTGCGCTTTCATAGCTGAATCGCGTCCGGCCGCCTTCTCCGAGTAATCCCCGCCCTGCTCGCCGCCGCCGCGATCGCGCTGGCGGCCGGCAGCGCGGCAGGGGACGACGCGCCGGATCCGGCGCCGCTCGCCAATCCCCTCGCCGGCAGCGCGAGGGGCGTCTTCCCGGGCGCAGACGTCCCGTTCGGCATGGTCCAGTACAGCCCGAACACGCCCAGGCCCTGGGGCGGCGGCTACAACTACTGGCACCCGCAGACGAGCGGCTTCGCCACCACCCACATCTCGGGTCCGGGCTGCGCCGCGATGGGCGACGTGGTCTCCCTCCCCACCACGGGCCCGGTCTCCGACCTCGAGGTCACGCGCCAGCGGAGCAGCTTCTCGCACAAGAGCGAGAAGGCGTCGCCGGGCTACTACGCGGTGGACCTGGACGCCTCGAAGGTGCACGCCGAGCTGACCGCCACGACCCACACGGGCTGGGCGCGCTTCACCTATCCCGCGACGAACCAGGCGAACGTGCTCGTCGAGCCGGGGGCGAACCTGCGCGGCACGAAGGCCGCCGACGTGAAGGTCGTGGGCAGGGACACGATCGAGGGCTCGGTGAGCACGTGGGGCTACTGGAACGCATGCCCCGCCCGCAGCCACAACCGGTACCGGCTCCGCTTCTCGATGAAGTTCGACCGCCCGTTCGCTGCGTTCGGGGTCGGCAACGGCAGGCGGATCAATCGCGGCGGCCGGCGGGCCGACGGGAAGGACGCCGCGGCGTACGTCTCGTTCGACTCCACGGCGGATCCGCGCCCGGTGGTGGCGAAGGTGGGCATCTCGTTCGTCGACCTCGCCGGCGCGCGCCGCAACCTGGCGTCCGAGACCGGCAGCAGCTTCGACTTCGACGCCGTGCGCACGGCGGCTCACAAGGCCTGGAACGGAATGCTCGGCCGTGTGGAGGTGAGCGGCGGCAGCAACGAGCAGCAGCGGACGTTCTACAGCGCGCTCTACCACTCGCTGCTGCATCCCAACGTGTTCTCCGACGTCGACGGCCGCTACATGGGCTTCGACAACCGCGTGCACCGCACGTCGGGCGATCAGATCCACTACACGAACTTCTCGATGTGGGACACCTACCGCTCGGAGCACCCGCTGCTCGACCTCGTGGCACCCGAGCGCGTGCCGGACATGATGCGCAGCCTGCTCGACGACAGCCGCCAGGCGGGCTGGATGCCGAAGTGGGTGTACGCGCAGTACTTCACGAATGAGATGGTGGGCGACCCGGCGGCGAACGTGATCGCGGACGCCGCGCTGAAGGGGCTGATGTACCCCGAGGACCTGCGGCCGGCGTATCGCGCGCTGATGCGCAACGCCACCGCGCTGCCGGACCCGCGCGAGACGCCGTTCGAGGGGCGGACCGGGATCGAGGAGTACGTGAACCAGGGCTTCGTGCCGTACCGGCACGACGGCGACTACGAGAAGTCCGCGTCGATCAACATGGAGTACGGGCTGAACGACTGCGCGCTCGCCTTGATGGGGCGCCAGCTCGGCTATGGCGCGGACTGGCGCTACATGCTGCGCCGCTCGAAGCGCTACCGCCACAGCGTGGACCCGTCGTCGCGATTCGTGCGCCCGCGGCTGCCGAACGGCCGCTGGCTCGTGCCGTTCAACCCGCGCCGCGGCCAGGGCTTCAAGGAGGGCACCTCGTGGCAGTACACCTGGCTCGCGCCCCAGGACGTGGAGGGCCTGACCTCCTCGCTCGGCGGCCGCGGGCAGGCGCTCGGCAAGCTCGACAGCTTCTTCGCCTACGACAAGATCCTCGCCCACCCCGCGTCGGCATACCGGATCTGGAAGAGCCTCTCGCGGCACAACCCACAGAACGAGGTGAGCCTGCACGCCACGTTCCTCTACAACTTCCTCGGCCAGCCGTGGAAGACGCAGGACGTGGTGCGCGCCGCCGAGACGCTGTTCTCGAGCAGCTACAACGGGCTGCCGAGCAGCGACGACCTGGGCGCGCTGTCGAGCTGGTACGTGCTGTCCGCGCTCGGGATCTACCCGACGATGGCGGGCGACGACAAGTACTCGCTCACGAGCCCGCTGTTCCCGCACGCGGTGCTGCACCTCCCGGGGAAGGACGTGACGATCGAGGCGCCGGGCGCGCCATCCGCGCGCTACATCAACGGCGCATCGCTGAACGGGAAGGCGCTTGTCACGAGCCAGGTCTCCCACGGCGATTTGACGAGCGGCGGCGGCACGCTCAGCTTCGCACTCGGCAGGTCGCCCAACACCTCCTGGGCGACCGGGTCGAACGTGCCGTCCTCCGCCTGTGCCGCCAACCCGCGCACGGCTGACGTCCGGCTGGTCGTGGGCGGCACGCGACGGAACGTGCTGACCACGCGCGTGTCGAACACAGGCGACGGCCCGGCGCGGCGGATGAGCCTGAGGCTGCGACTGCCCGGCGGCTGGTCGGCGACGCGGGCATCGGCATCGATCGCCTACCTCGGCCCACACCGCAGCGCGATCCAGCGCTGGCGCCTGCGCGGCCCGCGCGGGCGCCGCTCCGGGGTCGTCCACATGGACGCGTCGTGGTCGGGCCCGGGCGGCACGAGCGGCGGCGCGCTGCGGGACTCAGCGCGTGGCGGATCGACGATCGGCCGCTAGATGGTTGATTCCACGGGAGCGTGCGGCCATCCGCGCGTGCGGGCTCGTGGAATCAACCATCTAGGGCGCCTGCCGGCGTCGCGACGTGCGTCCCGATCAGATCCCAGAGGCGATCGGCGTAGCTCGCCGGCTCATGACGGGATCCCACGGTGGCCGCTGCTGCAGCGGCGATGCGCTCGAGCTCGCCGGGTGACGCGGACAGCGCACGATCGAGCGCTGCCGCCATGCCCGCGGCGTCACGCGTGTCGCACAGGTAGCCGCTCACGCCGTCCTCGATCACTTCGGGAACCCCGTAGACGCGGGTGGAGACGACAGGCACCTCGAACGCCATCGCCTCGAGCACCGATCGCGGCAGCGACTCGACGTCGGACGCGCACACGTGCAGATCGGCCGCGAGGTGCCAGGGGTACGGGTCGGACACGACGGGCAGCACGCGCACGCGCGTCTCCAGCCCGTGGCGTGCGACGAGCTCGTGGATTCCCCGGGCGTAGTCGCTGCACCACGGCGCGTCGATCTCGCCGACGAGCGCGAGCACCGCGTCGGGGAACCGGTCCGCGAGCGAGGCGAACGCCTCGACCAGGGTCGCCTGTCCCTTGCGCGGCTCGACGGTCCCCAGGCACAGCAGCACGTGCGCGTCATCGCGCAGCCCGAGCGCCCGCCGCGCGTCGGCACGCCGGCGGGCGGAGCGCGCGGCGGCGATCGCGCCCAGCTCGATCCCGTACGGCATGGTGATCAGACGGTCGGGGTCGGCGTACGGCAGGAACAGGCGGCGCGTGGCCTCGGCCTCGAACACGATCGCGCCCGCGTCCTCGAGCGTCTGCGCCATGCGCGTGGGCACATACGGGTCGAGCGTGCCGGGCGCGAACGCCGTCGAGAGGAACAGCGGCAGGTCGAAGCTCTCGTGCACCGCCCAGATCACGGGGATCCCGAGCCGTTCGGCCACGTCCGCCCCCTGGAACGCGAACAGCGTGTTCGCGAGCACGACGTCGAAGTGCTGATGCGCCGCCCACGCCATCAGTGCGGCCACGCTGCTCTCGTAGCGACCGAGCGACGTGACCGGCCACGGGTCGCTCACGTGCACCGCGATGCCGAGTGCCTCGAGGTGCGCGCGCAGCGGCCCGTCCTCGAGCGTGACGACGCTGCATTCGAACCCGGGCCTGCGGGCGAACCGTCTGAGCACCTCGAGCAGATAGAGCGATGCCCCGCCGTACGGGAGCTGGTGGGTGAACACGAGCATGCGCAGTCCGTCGTGCTCGGGCACGGCGTGCGGCGAGCGGGCGAAGCGCGAGGCGCGGGCGCGGAGGACGTGCGCACGCGAGTGCTCGGCGAACGGCGCGGGCGTGCTCGTGGAGAACGTGATCGGCTCGATGTCGAGCCTGCGGCCGTCGGCGGACCACGCACGCGCGCTCACGGTGAGCTCGGTCGCGCCCGGCGGCACGTGCACCATCTGCTCGAAGCCGCACGCGGGAGCACTCGGATGCGGGCACGCGGCGGCCACGTCCGGGCGCGGCATCCCCAGGCGCGCACGCTGCACCGGCGCGCCGCCGGCGGCGACCACTACGCGCGCGACCGTGCTACCGGGGAACAGGCACCAGCCGAGCACCTGCGCCACGTCGCCTTCCACGACGCTGCCGTCCGCCGGCACGTTGATGTCGCCGCGCGGCACGTCGTAGTAGCCGGACTGCGGACGCGCGTGGCGGACGCGCTTGGCCAGTGCTCGCAACACGCGGCGACACTAACCCGGGATCCGGGCCGCCGCCAGCGCGCCGGTTTACCTTCGAGCGATAGGGTGATAGCGGACGCTCGGTTTTCTCCGATCTCTCCACCAGGCGCCCCGCCATCACCAGAGAGTTCGAAGGAGGCCATATGAGCGAGAGCACGCGCACGCGTCCGGACGGAAGTGCCTGGCGGAAGGCCCAGCAGGATGTGGCCGCCCGCAACGACGCCGCGCGCCAGCGCGGGCGCAGTGAGCGGGCGCAGGCGGAGCGCCGGGACCAGCTGAAGCGCGCCGCCGCGACGCAGCGCGGCATTTACCGCTGATCGCGGCAGAGCCCGCGGCTAGGCGGCGTCTGCGTCGCCGAGCCGCGGCGGGAAGCGCTCGAGCACCCAGTCGGGTCCGAGCTCGTCGCGGCGGTACGAGCGGCCGCGGATCTTCACGTAGTCGCGCGTGCGCGGGTCCATCGGCAGCTGTCGTTCGATCGGGTACCACTCGTTGTGCTCGCGCACGAGCCGGTTGACGTGCTCGAAGCGCCAGTTGCGCGCTGTCTGGGTCCAGCGGCGTTCGAACCCCTCCGGGTCGCCGGCACAGGACTCGCGCAGCTGCCGGTAGGCGCGCTCGAGCCAGCCGATGTGGCGGCGGCGCTCCTGCTCGATCTCGCGCAGGCGCTGCATGTAGCGCGGCACAACGCCCGCGCGGAGGTACGACTCGAGCGTGCGGCGCGTCTGGCGCTGGCGACGCGACAGCGGCTTGCCGTAGCCGCTCTCCTCGTCGATCATCGCGCGCTTCACATGGCGCTCAACGGGCGTCGGCTCCAGGCGCTCGTCATCCATCGCTTCAGACGATAGACCGCCTCCCGCGCGGCGCCTGCCAGGTTCAGCGCCGCTGCGGTCGGGTACCAACGAGGCACAACGCGTACCCCTACGGAAGCGAGGACAGAGTGTTCCTCCTGGCAAGGATCGTCCGGCTCGTGACGTTGGTCGTCGTGGCCTTCATCGTCGCGGGCATCGTGCTGCACCTGCTCGACGCCAACTCGGGCAACGCAATCGTCTCGTTCGTCTACGACGTCGCCGGCTGGCTCGTGACGCCGTTCAAGAACGTCTTCTCGCCGAGTGGCGCGCACGCGCGCATCGCGGCCAACTGGGGCCTCGCCGCGGTCGTCTACGCGATCGCCGGCGCGCTCATCGCGGGCCTGCTCGGGCGTGCCGGAGCGATGTCGCTCGGCGGGCGCGGCCGCGCGCGGGCCGTCTGACGTTGACAAAGCGCGGATCGCGGCACATCCTCGTGTGCCGATGATCCGCGCTGCCCTCCGCACCCTCCTCGCCTCGGCGCTGCTCGCCGTGCTGCTCGCCCCCGCCGCGCTCGCAGCGGCCGGCGGCGGCAGCTCCGGCTTCGGCGGCGGAGGTGGAGGCGGTGGCGGTGGCGGAGGCGGCGGTGGCGGGTTCGGCGGTGGCGGCGGCACGGCCGGCAGCCCCGTGTTCGGCGCGCTGTTCCTGATCGTCGTCGTGATCGCGATCCTCTACTGGATCTTCCGCGCGACGGTGAACGCATTCGTGCGCGCGCGCCTCGCGGCCCGCCGGGCGCGTCGGGTCCGGCGTGTGGAGCTGGCTGCCGCGGAGGCGGCCGAGGACGACGCGGCGTTCGCGGTCGATGCGGTGCGCAGCGGAGCCGACGGCCTCTTCCGCGCGATCCAGGCAGCGTGGAGCGAGAATGATGCGAGCACGCTCGAGAAGCTCGTGGGCAGCGAACTGATGGTGGAATGGCGGCGCAGGCTCGCCGACTTCGACCGCAAGGGCTGGCACAACGTGGTCGAGGTGCTGGGCGACGTGCAGGTGGAGTACGTCGGGCTCGTGACCCGCGCCGATGACGCCGACGACCGCTGCGTGGTGCGGATGCGCGCGCACCTGCGCGACTACGTCGTGAACCGCCACGGCAACAAGATCACGCGGCGCGACTCGACCACCGAGCAGACGACGCTGCGCGAATACTGGACGCTGGGCAAGCGCGACGACGGCGGCTGGCGGCTCCTGTCGATCGAGCAGGACACGGAGGGCGCCCACAACATCGACGAGGAGATCGTCGCGTCGCCGTGGGACGACAGCCGCGTGCGCGACGAGGCGCTGGTTGAGGGCGCGATGGCGGACAAGGTCGCCGACGGCTTCAAGATCGCCGACGTGGCCGACCTCGACTTCGACGGGGATGCCCGCGCCGCCGCGCTCGACCTGTCGCTGGCCGACGCGCGCTTCGCGCCCGACATCCTCGAGACGGCGGCGCGCCGCGCGGTGTCCGGCTGGGCCGAGGCGGTCGACGGCGACGACGACGAGCTGCTGGCCGTGGCCACGCCCGACGCTCTGCACGACCTGCTCTATCCGGACGGCGGCGATCGCCGGCGCCTCGTGGTCCGCGGCCCGCGGATCGAGCGCATGCGGATCGCCGCACTGGACCCGGGCACGGAGCCGGCGACCATGACCATCGAGTTGACCGTGCGCGGCCGCCGCTACGTGCAGGACCGCGACACGGCGGCGATCGTGGGCGGCAGTGACAGCCGCGAGACGAGCTTCACGGAGCGCTGGCTGATGGCGCTCACGGGCGACGACCGCAACCCGTGGCGGATCGTCGACGCCACGGCGCCCGCGGCGGCGAACTGATCCCTGAGCGAAATGTTCGGCCCCGGCGGCCTGCAGCGGTTGCGCGACTGCCCGCGGACCGGGACCTCGATTTCGCTAACGACGCCGAGCGACCACGCGCACTCACACGCAGAGCGCGCGCTTGTACGGCGAAGGCTGCGGGTGCGGACGCCGGCGCAGCGAGTCGAGCGTCGCGCCCTCGGCCACGTCGGGCGGAAACTGCGCGTCGTAGGCGAACGACTGGGTCTCTATGCGCTCGTTCACCGTCATGAGCCAACTATCCACCTGACCGCTACTGGTGCGCATCACCCATTTGGACCATCTTTGGGCGCGTCCGCGTAATCCTGTGGAAGTACTTCAGGCCGCGGCAGGAGAGGTGGCGTGACCGGATGCCCGCTCCTCATGCCGGTGCCCCGCGGCCCGCACGGGCGCGGGAATCACCGCCGCGGCGATGACCACCAGCGCGAAGGCGAAGATGCGCAGCGAGATCTGGAGGGCGTCCGATCCGAGCGGGTCGTTGAAGACCACGACTCCGCCGAGGATCGCCGACGCGTTGCTCACCGCCGAGGTGATGGCGATGACCGGCACCGCCTCCCCCACCTGCAGGGAGCGCGCGGAGGCGAAGAACGCGCCCACGAACGCCACGACCAGGACCAGCACCCACGGGGTCAGCAGCGATCCCGGATTTGACACCGAGACATGGCTCGACAGCGCCTTCGTGGCGACGTGGCTGACGGTGAAGAGCAGTCCGGCACCGGCCGCGAGCAGGGGACCTTCCCGCCCGTTAGCGCGCGGGTGGCGATGCCCGAGCAGCGCGAGCGCGCCGCACAGGATCAGGCCGCCCTCGAACGCCACGGCGGCGGCGAGCCCGTAGCTCCCGTGCGTCCCGGTCGTGCTGTGCGCGGTCACGCCGAGCAGCGCGAGGCCGGCGGCGCAGAGCAGGATTCCGATCCACTCGCGCCGGCCGACCTCGAAGCCGAAGCAGCGCTCGGCGATCACGGCGAGCATGACGAAGCCACTCGCCAATGTCGCCTGCACGAGCGAGAGCGGCGCGAGGCTGAGCGATACCACGTGCAGGAGCCACGCCACGAGCGCCACGCCGTAGCCGAGCGTCCACCACTTCTGGCGGAACAGCCCGGCGACCGTGCGCAGCGGCGTGCGGATGTCGACGTCAGGCGCCGCAGTCGCGCCGCGCTGGCGCATCAAGAATCCGACGTCCGTCACGAGCGCGGACGCAACCGCGAACGCGAGCCCGACCAGCAGCACTCGGTCTCCTCCCCTCGACCGTCTCCCTACACGAAGGCGTCCCCGGTGCCCCGCGGGTGAAACGCGGATCGTCTAACCGAGCGACTTCAGGCGCGATTTCACACGGCGCTGCCGCGCGACGAGCTCGCTCTCGAGCCGCTCGATCTCGGTACGGCGGGCGCGCACCAGCTTGAGCTGCGCGGCGAGGTGGACGAGCGCCTCTTCGAGGATCTGGCGCTGCTCGGTGGGGTCCTCGGTCTGCTGCCACTGCTCGCGCAGAACCGCGCGGGCGGCCTCCGCCTCCACGATCCGCTTGAGATCGTCGAGCGACAACCCGAGCAGGTCCTTGAGCCGGAGCAGCTCGCGCAGCCGCTCTACGTCGTCGGGCGTGTAATGGCGGCGCTTGCCGTGCTCGCGGTCCTCGGCCTCCGGGAGCAGGCCGATCTCCTCGTAATACCTGATGGTGCGTGGGGTGGTGCCCGTCAGCTCGGCCACCTCGCCGATCCGCAGCGGGCGTTCCTGAGCCGCCGCGCTCATGTCGCGATCTCCGAGTACTTCGGGCGCAGGAGCGAGACGAACGCGCCGGACAGCGACACCGCCGCCAGCACCCAGAGCGCCGTGTGCATGTTCGAGATGAACGGCGCGAGCTTCTCGTCCGAGAGCCCGCTCGCGAGCCCCGAGAAGATCTTGAAGAGCACGTCCTTCGGCACGGCCGCCGTGATGATCGCCATGACGAACGCGATGGATATGACGGCGCCCGTGTTCTGGAGCATCACGCGAGCCCCCGCGGCGATCCCGCGGCGGTGGACGGCAACGACACCCATCATCGCGGCCGTATTCGGGCTGTTGAACATGCCCGACCCGATGCCCACGAGAGCCAGCCAGAGCGCGCTCTGCCAGTAGGCGGAATGCGCCTGCAGGGTGGTCATCGCGACGAACGCGACGGCCGTGACCACCATGCCGAGCGCCGCCAGCGTGCGCGAGCCGCGGCGGTCCGCCCAGATGCCCGCGAGCGGGCTCGAGACCAGCATCCCGAGCGCCATCGGGGCCAGCTTGATGCCCGCCGTGATCGGGTCGTCACCCTGCGCGCCCTGGAAGTAGAAGACGAAGATGAACAGGAGCGCGAAGCGCGACAGCCCGTTGATGAACGCGGCGCCGGAGGCCGCGGCGAAGAGACGGTCGCGGAAGATCGTGAGGTCGAGCATCGGCGCGCGGTGGCGCAGCTCGATCAAGATGAAGAGCGGGAGCAGCACCGCCGCGATCACGAAGCCGCCGATCACGAGGGCGTTGTTCCAGCCCGAGAGGCCGCCGCGCGAGACGGCGTAGACGAGCGCGGTGAGGCCGAGGACGTAGGTCGTCGTCCCGAGCCAGTCGAGCCGTCGGTCCGCCTCGGAGCCGCTCAGCTCGTGCAGGTTGAAGTGCGCCCACAGGCTGCCGGCGATACCGAGCGGGACGTTGAACCAGAAGACCCACGGCCAGTCGATCGCGACGAGCGCGCCGCCCAGCACCGGGCCGATGACGAGGCCGACCGCGGCCACCATCGTGTTGGTGCCCATCGCCAGGCCGAGCTGCTCGCGCGGGAAGGCGTCGGTCACGATCGCGGCGGCGTTCGCGAACAGGAACGCGCCGCCGATGCCCTGGGCCACGCGCCAGAGGATGAGCTGCGTCGCGTCGGCGCTGAAGCCGGCGCCCAGGCTGGCCGCGCCGAACAGCGCGAAGCCGAGCACGTAGGCCTTCTTGCGGCCGAACAGGTCGGACAGGCGGCCGGCCGTGAGCACCAGCACCGTGCTGGCGATCATGTAGACGAGGATCACCCAGACGAGCTGGAGCAGGCTGGTGTGGAGACTCCGCTCGAGGTCGGGCAGGGCGATGATCAGCGTGCCCGAGTTGAGCGTGGCGACGAGCATGCCCAGGCTCGTGCACGAGAGTGCCCACCACTTGTAGTGGGGGTGGTCGGGATCCACCCCGCGCCTGCTGTGTGTTCGCTCGAGGACGGCCATGCGGTTTCTTACGTAAACGTAAGCTAGCAGCGATCGCGGGTAGCATGCGCGACCTCTTGGATCTGCGCGAGGAACAGGTGGTGCTGGAGACCGACCGCTACCGGATCACCGGCGCGCTGACGCTCCCCGCCGAGGGGTTCCGCAGCCGGCTGTCCGACTACGTGAACCAGCGCGACCGCGAGTTCCTCACGCTCAGCGACGCGCGGGTCGAGGCGCTCGACGGCACGGCGCAGCCGCGTGTCGAGCGGTTCGTGATGATCGGCCGCAGCCACGTGCGGCTGATCGCGCCGGTCACGGCCGACTAGAGCGCGACCAGCCGCGTGGCCGACGCCTTCCACGTCGCGGTCACCCTGCTGCCGCGTTTCAGGCCGAGGTCCCTGATCGCGGCGTCGGTGACCTCGGCCGCGAGCGGCTGACCGGCGTCGAGCCCGAGCCGCACGCGGTTGCCGATCGCAGTGATCGAGACGACCTCCGCATGCAGGTGGTTCTGCGCAGAGCCGGGCGCCGGATCTCCCGGTGGTGCGATGGCGATGTCCCACGGATGGACGCTCGCGGCCACGCGACCGGCAGCCGTGTCGGTGCTGGCGATCGAGCCACCGCCGTCGAGCGCGATGCGCGTGAGGCCCTCGGCCGGGTGTGCGTCGCCGCTCAGGACCACCGCGCCCGTGAAGTCGGCCACGAACGCGGACCCGGGGGTTGCCGCCAGCTCCGCGGCCGTCCCGTGCTGGACGATGCGCCCGCGGTCGACAACCGCCACGCGGTCGCCCAGCAGCGACGCCTCGGCGAAGTCGTGCGTCACGAGCAGGGCCGGGACGTCTGCCTCGCGCAGCGCGGTGGCCAGCTCGCGCCCCGCGTGCGCGCGCGTGCGCGCGTCGAGCGCCGACAGCGGCTCGTCGAGGAGCAGCGCGCGCGGGCGCGCGGCGAGGGCGCGGGCGAGCGCCACACGCTGGCGCTCGCCGCCCGAGAGCTCGTGCGGGCGCGCGTCCGCGCGATCGGCGATCTTCAGGCGATCGAGGAGCTCCAGCGCGCGCTCGCGCCTGCTCTCCCGCGGCAGCGCGTATGCCACGTTGCGCCACGCGCTCAGGTGCGGGAAGAGCGCGTAGTCCTGGAACACGTAGCCCACGCGGCGCTGCTCGGGCGGGACGTCGGTGCCCGCGTTCGTGTCGAGCCAGAGCTCCCCGTCGCAGGACACGCGACCGCGGTCCGGCCGGTGCAGCCCGGCGACGATCCGCAGGATGCTCGTCTTGCCCGCACCCGACGGCCCGGCTAGCGCGAGGCACTCGCCCGCGGCGGCCTCGAGCGCGGCGTCGAGCTCGAATCCGCCGAGCGTGGTCTGCGCCTCAAGCGAAAGCACGCCGACCCGCCAGCTTCACGGACGCGAGCAGCGCGCCGGAGATCGCCACCAGCACCGCCGACAGCGCCAGCGCGCCGGTGAAGTCCGTGGCGAAGCGCTCGTAGATGGCGAGCGGCACGGTCTGCGTGACGCCCCGGAACGACCCGGCGAACATGAGCGTGGCGCCGAACTCGCCGAGCGCGCGGCCGAGCGCCAGTGCCCCGCCGGCCAAGAGTCCCGCGCGCGCGACCGGCACCGCCACCTGCCAGAACGTGCGCGCCTCGCCCGCGCCGAGCGTGCGCGACGCCTCCATCAGACGCGGGTCCACCGCCGCGAACGACTCCTGCGCCTGGCGGATGTAGAACGGCGCCGACACGAACGTGAGGGCCACCACGACGCCGGCCGTGGTGAGCACGAGCTGAGGCCCGTGGCCGCCGAAGATCCCCTGCGGCCCGAGCGACGCCAGCAGCGCGATTCCCGCCACGGCCGGCGGCAGCACCAGCGGCAGCTCGATCAGGGTGATGGCCACGGAGCGGCCGCGGAAGCGGCGCGTGGCCAGGAGGTAGGCGGTCGGCGTCCCCACGAGCACGATGACCGCCAGCGCGATCAGGCTCGTCTCGAGGCTCAGCCGCAGCGCGTCGCGCGCGGACGCGTCGCCCAGGCTGTGGATCAGGTCGCTCGGCGCCGTGTTGGCGAAGATCGCCGCGACGGGGATCACGAGGAACAGCAGCGCCACGGTGAGCGCGACAGCCAGCAGTGCGGTGAACGGCCGCATCACGGACGGCCGAAGCCGGCGTCCGACAGGGCGCTCGCGCCGGGGAGGCCGTCGACGAACCTGCGTGCCGCCTCGGGGTGCTTCGTCCCCTTCACCACGGCCGCGGCGTATGCCACCTGCGGCTCGAGCGGCGGCGGCAGCTCCACCGCCTTCAGTCGCCCGTTCGCCGCCCTCACGTCCGTGATGTAGACGAAGCCCGCGTCGACGGCGCCCTGCGTGACCTTGCCCACCACGCCCGCCACGTCGGGCTCGTTCGAGCGTACGTTCCCCATGATCGCCTCGCGGAGCTTCGGGCCCAGCCCGCCCAGCACCTGGCGCGTGTACGACCCGACCGGCACGTCCGGCGATCCCATCGCGATCTTCACGCCCGGCCGGCCGAGGTCGCCGAGCGCATCGATCTTGCTGTCGGGCTGCACCGCCATCACGAGCCGGTTGGTGGCGAACACCTTCGGCTTCTCGACGAGGCCCGCGGCGTAGAGGTCGTCCGGGAGCTTGGTGTTGGCCGCGGCGAACACGTCGGGCCTCGCTCCCGCTCGTATCTGTGCGGCGAGCTGGTCCGAGCCGGCGAACGAGTAGCGGTCGTTCGCCTGGTACGCGGTGAACGCCTGCTTGAGCGATGCCGCCGCCGAGACCGTGAGGTGCGCGTCATTGGCACCGCAGCCCGCCAGGGCGATGACGGCAACGAGCAGGACGCGCTTCACTCGCTCGCCTCGACCATGACGGACGTCGCCTTCACGGTGGCGATCGCGTGCGCCCCCTCGACCAGGCCGAGCTCGTCCACCGAGTCGCGCGTGACCGCGGCCGTCACGCGAAACGGGCCGGCCTGGATCTCGACCAGCGCCATGACCCCGTCCGACTCCACCGACGTCACGACGCCGGGGAAGCGGTTGCGCGCCGACAGGCTCGCGCCCGTGCGGTGGCGCTCGGGCGCGGCGCGCAGCCGCTCGACCTCCTTCGCGGGCACGCGCCGGCGGTTGTGCTCGTCGCGCGTGGTGCGGATCTTGCCGTCGCGGTCCCAGCGCCGCAGCGTGTCCACGCTCACGCCGATCGCGCGGGCGGCGTCGCCGAGGGTGAGGTCGGTCTTGCGCTGCGGGGCCATGGTTCTGCCTAAGCAT
Source organism: Thermoleophilaceae bacterium (assembly GCA_025928265.1). Classification (GTDB taxonomy): domain Bacteria; phylum Actinomycetota; class Thermoleophilia; order Solirubrobacterales; family Thermoleophilaceae; genus JAICJV01. Next base: position 17,834 of record JAICJV010000010.1, on the reverse strand, counting down.
TGCATAGGCAAGCGGTTTGGCCATAAGGTGTCCGGCTGTGCGGGTCTTCGTCGCGGGAGCCACCGGCCTGATCGGCAGGCGGATGATCGAGCTCATGCTCGAGTCGGGCGACGACTACGTGGTCACCGGGCTTTCGCGTCACCATGACCGCGCCAAGCCGCTCGAGGACCTGGGCGCCGGCATCGCGATCGCCGATGCGTTCGACGGCGAGATGATGGGCGGCGTCTTCGCGACCGCTCAGCCCGAGGTGATCGTGAACCAGCTCACCGAGCTGCCGAGCCGGATCGACCCCGAGCGCGCGACGGAGCAGTTCGCCGACAACGACAGGATCCGGATCGAGGGCACGCGCAACCTGATCGTGGCCGGCCACTCGTGGAGCGCCAGGCGGATCGTCACGCAGAGCATCGCGTTCGCGTACCGCGCGGAGGGCGCCTGGATCAAGGACGAGGACGCGCCGCTGGCGCTCGATGCGCCGCCGCCGTGGGGAGCGACGGTGTCCGCGGTCGCCGACATGGAGCGCCAGGTGATGGAGGCGCGCGGCATGGATGGCGTGGTGCTGCGCTACGGGACGCTCTACGGGCCGGGCACCTGGTACGACCCGGACGGCGCGCAGGTCTCCGACGCGGTGCGCGCCGGCAACGTGCCGCTGATCGGCGAGGGGCGCGGGCTCGGGACCTTCATCCACGTGGACGACGCCGCGCGGGCGGGGATCGCCGCGCTGGAGGGACCGCCCGGGATCTACAACATCGTCGACGACGACCCCGTCGAGATGCGCGAATGGCTGCCGCTCTATGCGCGCTTCCTGGGCGCGCCCGACCCGCCGCGCGTCCCGGTGGAGGAGGCGCTGGGACGGTATCCCTGGACCGCGGTGCACCGGATGACCGAACAGAGGGGGGCGGCCAACGCACGCGCGCGCGAGCTGCTCGGCTGGGAGCCGGAGCACCGTAGCTGGCGGAAGGAGCTCAGGTCAGCAGTTGCCGAAGCTCGGCGAGCATGAGCGTCGGGTCCTCCACGACGTCGCGGTAGGTGTAGCTGCGGAACTCGTCGCCGCGTGCGTAGGCCTCGCGCGCGCGGAGGTTGTCGCGCTCCCAGGCGTAGCGGCTGTCGTGCGCCATGTAGCTGTTCAGCTCGACGGTCAGCCCGTAATCGGGCCAGCGGGCGTCGATGTAGCGGCCGTCCTTCTTCCTGTTCGTCTCGGGCAGCGGGAGGCGCTCGGCCCTGAGGCGCTCGAAGAAGACGCGCTCGATCTCGCTGAGCAGGACCCGCGCGTCGCCGCGGATGACGGCGCGCAGCTTGCCGGCGCCGGGGGCGTTGCCGCGCAGGACGGCCTCCACGTTCCGCGGCTTGACCCGGTACCTCACACGCGCTTCGTGGCAGGCGCGGGCGAGGTCGTCGATGTCGAGCTGGGCGGCAAGCTGGACGAGGACGTCGGGGACCGGGGCGATCGGGATGCCGCGATATTCCGAGGTGCGCGATCGGGAGCGGTGCGTGACGATGCCCGGGACCCTGCGCCACGTTCGCGTGTAGACCTCAGGCGCGGGCGGGTTCCCCCTGATGAGCCCGTAGAGGTAGGCGGCGGCACGACCGGCAAGCAAGGAGCCGTCTCCGCATGCCTTGACGGCAGCCGTGTACGTGGCCTCGATACTCGGCGCCCGGTGCCCGAGGCGGTACACGCCCGGATACTCGCGGAGTAGCAGGCCTTCGCGGATCCGACGGTCGATCGCTGATCCCGAGAGGCCGGCACCCAGCAGCTCGACCCGCGTCACGACGCCGTGCTGCCGCGTGGCAAGGCGCTCCACCGTGCTGTTCTGGCGTCGCATACCGACGCTTAAGCAGCAAGGTGGGCGAGATTCGCCCCCCAAGGAGAGAGCGGAGAGGGAGGGATTCGAACCCTCGAGGCGGGTCAACCCCGCCCACGCGATTTCCAGTCGCGCTCCTTAAGCCACTCGGACACCTCTCCGTGACGCGCCAAGGTTAGCCCGGACGGGGTGGACGGACGATCTATTGCGCAGGTGCGTCCAGCGCGGTAGGGCGGCGCGCCGAGCGGGTCGCGACAGGGGCCGAATCAACCGCCCGTCCAACCGCCACCACCCCGGCGCCCGCCACGCCACCCGGCACCCCGTCGAAACGTCTGGCGGAGGCGCCGAGGCGGCCGTAGCTTGGCGTCACAACGAAGTCAGGGGCACTCACTTGAACGCAATCCACTCCCCCGCCATCGCCGGCTACGCATCCGGCGGGCAGGTCATAGACATCGAGAAGGCTCGCACCCGCCGCCAGCTTGCGGAGCGTGCCAACCGGCTCTCGGAGCGCGAGCGCGCCGTGCTGGGCGAGCTCGCCCGCGGCCACGCGACCGAGGACATCGCAGCCACCCTTTTCCTCAGCCCGCACACCGTGCGCTCGCACGTGAAGGCGGCCATGCGCAAGCTCGACGCTCGGACGCGCGCGCACGCCGTGGCCATCGCACTCACCGCGGGAACCATCGAGGCCATCTAGGAACGACGGGTCAGCGCTCCGCTCGCCGCAGGCCAGCGCGGCGGGCGGAGCCGGGACCCTCGGTCACAAACCGAGCCCGCGGACGCCGCCCTCGTCCCAGCCCAGGTGATGGGCGAGCTCGTGGCGCAGCGTCCGCTCGACCTGGGCGCGGAGGACGTCGCGGTCCCAGCCGAAGTCGCGCTCCAGGGTGTCCTGGAAGAGCACGATGCGGTGCTCGTAGTCGCCGCGCGTGAGGTTGCCGCCGAAGTACTGCCCGTACGCGTGCTCCGACGCGCCATGGTGGGCGACAACCACCGCCGTGGTCTCGAGCAGCTTCTGGAACTCGGGCGGCAGGCGATCGATCGCGTCGGCCACCAGCAGCTCGAACTCCGTGGCCTCCTCGGCGCGCTGCGGATACCGCGCGAGCTTCTCCGAGCGCGCGACCAGGCGGTCGAACTCGCGCTCGCTCATCGACTGATGGCCCATGAGAGCGAGGGTGCCCCAGGCCATCACGAGCACGAAGGCGACGGCGGCCACGATCCACGTGACGAGCCCGCCCGCGCCGGACAGCGACGGCGGGTTCACCAGCATCAGCACGAGGCCGACGGTGAACGCGGCGATCGCGGCGGCACGGAGAACGGGTCTTATCGAGTCCATCTGCATCCAGCCTACGCGCGGTTTCGCGGCGGGTCGCTTGGGTACGCCAGAAACCATGAGACTCAAGCCGCTCCTCTTCCTTGCGGGCGCCGCCGGCGTGCTGGCCGCGGTCGTCAAGCGGCGCGAGGCCGCACGGGCGGTCAAGAGCGCCGTCGACACGGTCACGCCGGGTGGCGGCGACGAGCAGCCGCGCGAGCGCTACGAGCCGCCTATCGAGGGCCTGGCGCAGGAGCCGCGCAGCCCGGGAGGGCCGCCGAGCAGCGCGGCCGACGTGGTCGACGCGCCGCCCACGGCCTCGCAGCCGGGCAGCGCGCTGAACGAGCCCGAGCACGGTCCCCCAGAAGGAGCGCTCATGCCTGACACATCCGATGACGATCCGCTCGTGCGCGAGCAGGAGAAGGCCGCCGCCGGCGATGCCGGTTCGATCGGCGGGAACGTCGACGAGCTGGCCGCCGCGGACGAGAGCTTCCCGCGTGACCCCGCGGCGCGACCCGTGGTCGAGGGCTCCGGCGACGAGATCGAAGAGACGTTCGAGACGCGCGAGGACGTCGAGCGCGGCAACCGCGAGAGAGAACCCTGAACCCGAGCAATCGAGCGGTCCGCGTCGGCCGGGTCGGGACCCTCACGCGCCGGCCGAGCGGGACCGATTCGATTGCTACACGTAGACTGCGGCCCCTATGCAGATCGCAATCACCATCCTCGTCATCCTGATCGTCGGCGCCATCGTCGGCTCGGTCCTGAACTTCGCCAGCATCTTCCTCGGCATCCCGTTCGTCCTGATCTTCCTCGGCGCCGTGATCGGCAAGGAGGGCCTCGACCGGCAGCGCAAGGTCATGCAGATGAAGCGCTTCCGCCACGACGCGCGTGCGCAGAAGGTGAACTTCTCGGAGGCCGACAAGCGCACGATGGTGTAGGCGCCGTGGCGGAGCGAGTCCGCATCGGCTGCTCCGGCTGGCAGTACAAGGACTGGCGCGAGCGCTTCTACCCGAAGGGCTGCGCCCAGCGCAACTGGCTCGAGTACTACTCGCGCCGCTTCAACACCGTCGAGGTCAACTCGACGTTCTATCGCCTCGCCCGCCCCGACGCGGTCGCGCGCTGGGTGGAGGAGACGCCCGGCGACTTCGAGTTCGCGCTCAAGGCGAGCCGCTACCTCACCCACATCAAGCGGCTGGGCGACATGGACCAGAGCGTGAAGCGCTACTACGAGAGCATCGGGCCGCTCGCGGACAGCCCGAAGCTCGGGCCGATCGTCTGGCAGCTTCCCGACAACTTCAAGCGCGACGACGAGCGCCTCTGCAACCTGCTCGAGCACCTGCCGCCCGGCCGCCACTGCGTCGAGTTCCGCAACGCGGGGTGGTTCACGGCGGAGGTGTACGAGCTACTGCGCAGCTACGGCGTGGCGCTCGCGATCGGCGACCACCCGAGCCGACCGCATGTCGAGCACGAGATCACCACCGACTGGACGCTCGTGCGCTTCCACTACGGGCGGCGCGGCCGCAGGGGCAACTATTCCGAGACCGAGCTCGAGACCTGGGCGAAACGCGTCGAACAGTGGCGCCGCAGCACCGAGGTCTACCTCTACTTCAACAACGACTGGGAGGGCTTCGCGATCAACAACGCCCTCTGGATGCGGAGGCGCCTGAAGGTCTAGCCACTGCCGGCGTTGCCGGGATTGCCCGTCCCCTGGCCCTCTGTCTCGTCGCCAGAGCGGTCGCCGCCGCCCTCGTTCTCGTCGGCCTCCGGGCGCTCGTTCCCGGGCGTGTCCTGGGAGCCGCCGGCGCTGCCCGGCTGCTCCTCGGGCAGCTGATCTGATTCTTCTTGCGGGGTCATGCTCCGGTCCTACCCGAGTTCTGGCGGCGGTACTCGGGCGCGAACTGCGCGAAACGACCCGCACGCAGCTCCGACCGGAGCGCCTTGCGACTGCGCGGGTAGTGGCGAAGCCTGAACGGGCCCGCGGTCTTGACACCCTGGTTGTAGAGCATCATGCGCACGCGCCGGTGCGAGCGGGCCCACGAGAAGAGGCGGTGCACGAAGCCGGGGTTGTCGGCGCCCCACACCGCCCACTCCGCGAACGCGAACGGCTTGCCGCGGAACTGCCGGTAGAAGCTCTCGAGGCCGCTGAAGTTCGGGAACTTCGAGTAGAAGTCGGTGCCGACCCAGTCGACGTACTTCGCGCCCGGCCAGTACGCGCGCGGCGAGTTCGCGCGCGTCGCCGGAGCACCCTCGACCTGCGGCACCCAGAGGAACGACACCTTCACCCGCGGCAGCTCCTTCCGCCCCGTCTCGACCGGCGGCAGGCCCTCTCTGCGCAGCTTGGCGTTCAGCTCGGGAACCGGCCCGCCGCGGAGGATGATCACGGTGCGGCGCCACGCCCGGCGGAACTGCCTGGTCGTGTGCGCGGGCCCGCGGGAGTGACCGGCGGCGTCGTAGGCGCAGTAAGGGTTCCAGTGGCCGTCCATCTCGGCCATCAGCCGGATGTAGACCGGCTGGCCGTCGTCGGCGATGCGGCTGTTAAGCCGAACGAGCCAGTAGTCGCCACGTCCCTGCGCGATGCCGCGCGGGGTGATCACCTCGCGGTTCGAGCGCAGCGTGGAGATGTGGATCATGAGCCGAGCGCGTGACTGCTCGGCGCCGCGGAACATGTACTCGAGCGAACCGCCCCAGGCGCTGAAGAACTGGAAGACAGCCGGGTGGCGGCCGGTCTCGTGCTGGAAGCTCGCCGTGTCGTAGCCGCCGCTGACGCCCGCGAACACGTGGCCGGCCGGGGGCAGCAGCGGTGTGGCAGGGGCGGCGCTCGGCAGCGCGAGCGTCACGGCGGTGACGAACGTGGCGGCGGCGAGACGCACGATCACCCGTATCGACCCGTTTGACCTCCTCCCATATACCTCCCTAGGGGTACGAACAATCAACACGAAGACCTCTAGCCTTTCGCGCCGTGCGCGCGAAGCTCGTCCTGGGGATCGCGGTGGCCGCGACGGCGATCGTGGCCGCAGTGGGAACCGGCAGCGCCCATCGCCTCCCACAGGCGAAGCACTGCCCGCTCTTTCCGCGCAGCAACGCGTGGAACCAGCGGGTGGACAAGCTGCCCGTCGCGAAGGACTCCGCCGCGATCGTGCGGGCGATCGGCCCCGGCGACCCCGTCCACCCCGACTTCGGCTCGGGCCTCTACGGCGGCGGCCCGATCGGGATCCCGTACACCACCGTGGGCAGGCACCAGCACTCCTACCGCGTCAAGTTCGGGTATGCGGACGAGTCCGACAGGGGCCCGTACCCGATCCCGCGCAATGTGCCGATCGAGGGCGGCCGCAAGTCGACCGGCGACCGTCACGCGATCATCGTCGATCGCAGCCGCTGCAAGCTCTACGAGCTCTACTCGCTCTACCGATCAGGTAGCGGCTGGAAGGCCGGCTCGGGCGCCATCTGGAACCTGCGGTCGAACCACCTGCGGCCCGCCGGATGGACCTCAGCCGACGCCGCCGGCCTGCCGATCCTGCCCGGCCTGGCGCGCTTCGACGAGGTGAAGCGCGGCTCGATCGACCACGCGCTGCGCTTCACCGTCGAGCGCACGCGCCGCGCGTACGTCTACCCCGCCCGCCACTTCGCGTCGGACCTGACCGATCCGAACCTCCCGCCGATGGGACTGCGCTTCCGGCTCAAGGCGAGCTTCGACACCTCGCACTTCCCGCGCCAGTCGCGCATCGTCCTGAACGCGCTCAAGCGCTACGGGATGATCGTCGCCGACAACGGCTCGAACTGGTTCATCTCGGGCGCGCCCAGCAGGGGCTGGAACAACGACGACCTGCACCAGCTCGGCAGGGTGCACGGCAGCGACTTCGAAGTCGTCAGCCCGCCGGCGTCACATCGCTCGAGCTGATCTGGATCCGCCCGCCGCTGTCGACGATGTGCGCGGTCACACGGAAGCGCTGCCCGTCGACGGCCACCGCCGTGCAGGTGAACGTGGCCCCCTTCTTCGCCTCCACGCCGCTCGGGCAGCTGGCGGACCGCGCCGGCGGGTCGAACCAGGACCGGACGAAGTCCTCGGCCTTCTTCTCGTCGATCGTCGTCTTGCCGCAGCCCGCCAGCGCGACGACCGCCAGGAGGAGAAGCGGCAGCCGGCGCAGCGGACCGCCTAGCGCCAGGCGCCGCGTGCGCGCGGGTCGCGCCCCGGATGCGTGAGCGAGCCGCCGCGCGAGCGCCGGATGACGTACACGATGCCCGTCGAGAACAGCACCGCGAGCAGGAACCCGCCGCCGTTGCGGTGGAACAGCGCCGCGTAGACCAGGCTCGCGGCGAGCGAGCCGGCGAGGCCCACGAGCATCGTGGTGAAGAGGCCCATCGGGTCGCGGCCAGGAAGCGCCAGCCGGGCCAGCGCGCCGATCACGAGGCCGATGATGGCGCTGAGTATCAGGTACGAGATCATTCGCTAAGTCTCCTAGATAAGGGGTGAACCTCGTCTTCCCCGATAACGGGCGGCCTAAGCGCAAGCCGCGATACTGCCACCCATGCCGATCGCCGCGATGGTCTTCGACCTCGACAACGTCCTGATCGACTCCGAGGAGCTGTGGGCAGAGGCACGCGAGGCGATCACGCGCGAGAACGGCGGCCGCTGGCGCGACACCGCGCAGCAGGAGATGATGGGGATGAGCTCGACCGAGTGGTCGAGGTGGCTGCACGACGAGCTGCGCGTCCAGCTTCCGCCGGAGGAGATATCGCGCGCGGTCGTGGAGCGGCTCGAGTCCGTCTACCGCGACCACCTGCGGCTGATGCCGGGCGCCGCCGAGGCCGTCGAGCGGATGGCGGCCGCGTTCCCGCTGGGGGTCGCGTCGTCGGCGAACCGGCCCCTGATCGAACTCGCGCTCGAGTTGTCCGGCCTGCGCGAGCGCTTCCGCGTGGTCGTGTCGTCCGAGGAGGTCGCGCGCGGCAAGCCGGCGCCCGACGTGTACCTCGAGGCCACGCGCCGGCTCGCCGCGGACCCGGCCGAAGCGGCGGCTGTCGAGGACGCCACCAACGGGCTCCTCGCCGCGCACGCGGCCGGGATGAACGTGATCGCCGTGCCAGACAGCCGCTACCCGCCGTCGGACGACGCGCTCGCGGTGGCCGACGTGGTGCTCGACTCGCTCGACGAGCTCACCCCGGAAACGCTCCTGTAATCCTTTCCCACATGCGGATCTGCCTGATGATCGAGGGCCAGGAGGACGTGACCTGGGACGACTGGGTGGCGCTCGCGCAGACCGCCGAGCGAAGCGGCTTCGACGCGCTGTTCCGCTCCGACCACTACCTGTCGGTGATGGGCCGCACCGAGCGCGGCTCGCTCGACGCGTGGTCCACCGTGAACGCGCTCGCGGCGCGCACCGAGACGATCCGGCTCGGGACCATGGTCTCCCCCACCAGCTTCCGCCATCCATCCGTGCTGGCGAAGTCGGTCGTGACCGCCGACCACGTCTCCGGCGGCCGCGTCGAGCTCGGGCTGGGCGCGGGCTGGCTCGAGGCGGAGCACCGCGCCTACGGCTTCCCGTTCCACGACACCCGGACGCGCATGGACGTGCTCGAGGAGCAGCTCCAGATCATCCGCGGCCAGTGGGGCGACGGTCCGTTCTCCTTCGACGGCGAGCACTACCGCGTCGAGCAGCTCGACGCGCTCCCCAAGCCGGTGCAGCGGCCCGGACCGCGCCTCATCATCGGAGGCAGCGGCGGCGCGCGCAGCGTGCGGCTGGCCGCCACCTACGCCGACGAGTACAACACCGTCTTCCCCACCGCGAAGTTCTGCCGCGAGTTGCGCGAGCGGCTCGACGACCGGCTCCCGCTGTCGATCATGACCGGCGTGCTGGTGGGCGCCGACGGCACCGAATACGACGCGCGCGTGAAGAGGCTCGAGGAGTGGAGCGGGAGCGCCGACGTCGCCGACGCGTGGATCACAGGCGACGTGGATTCGGCGGTCGAGCAGCTGAAGGAGCTCGCGGACGCCGGCGTGGAGCGCGCGATGCTCCAGAACCTGCTGCATCGCGACCTCGACCACGTCGAACTGATCGGCCGGGAGATCATCCCGGCCCTTGCACCTTGAGGCCCGGTCGCCTGGCGAAGTGGCTGCTCAGGGCACCGGTGGCCCTGTACTCGATGGATGCCGGCTGGCTGCTCGGCCATCGCTTCCTGTTACTCGCCCATCGCGGCCGTCGGACTGGCCGCGTGTACCGCACCGTCCTCGAGGTCATTGCATGGGATGAGACGACCCGCGAGGCAGTTGTGATGTCCGGGTTCGGGCGGGGGTCTCAGTGGTACAGAAATGTGCTGGCACACGATCCTGTCGAGGTGCGGATCGCCCGGCTTCGGTTTGTCCCGCAGGTGCGCGAGCTCAGCACGGAGGAGGCCGCCCGTGCGCTGGCTGGTTACGAGGAGCGCAATCGGGTTGCCACGCCCGTCCTCCGCCGCGTGCTCTCGAGGCTCACGCGAGTTCGCTACGACGGCTCCGAATCAGCTCGGCGCAAGGTCGTGGAGCTGCTCCCACTCGTGGGCTTTCGGCCTCGCGACTAGCGGCGGTACGCGCGCCTCGTGCGGTACAGGAACCTGCGATGCAGCACGACGGTCCACTTGAAGGTCCAGTTCACCGAGCAGACGTCGGAGCCCTCGGCGTTCGACTCGGCGCTGCAGTCGTGGGTTCCCGTGTAGGTGTTCGCGGGCAGCCGCACGGTGCTGTGGCGCCGCAGCCCCTTGAGCTCGCCGATCGAGAACTCCGCCGGCACCGTGTTCCAGCCGCCCTTCGCCAGGAGAAGGTTCGCCGGCTCGGGCACCAGGTTGACGGCATCGCTCAAGGCGCCGTACACGTCGTCGACGTTTCCCAGGCTGTCGGTGTAGGAGGGCGGATCGGCCGTCAGCGGCGGCATCGCGAAGAAGAACAGGTGCCGCCGCGCGTTGAAGAAGTCCTTCACGTCCATGCGCGTGAAGCCCGGCTTGCCGGTGCTCTTGAAGCTGCCCTTCTGCCCGTAGGGCTTCACCGTGCAGTCGCTGCCGCCGGCGGCTTGACCGCCTTCCTCGGTCGGCGGACCGCCGCCGTTTATGTCGTAGTCGCCGAGCATCAAGCCGCCCTTCCCGGATGACGTCGGCTGCTCCTGGACGTGCAGTCGCCTATAGGCCCGGCCGAGCTCGCGACTGTCGGCCACCGGCACGGTCACGTGCGGGTACTTGGCGGTCCAGTCGAGCATGTAGGTCTGCTCGAGGTTGCTCTTCGACGGCTCCGCCTCGCAGACGTTGTTCGTCGTCTGGTCGTGCACGAAATGAACGTCCGCGGTGCCGATCACGCTCGCGGTGGTCTCCGCGGCGTAGGGGGTTCCCTTCCGCAGCGTGCGCGCAGCTGCCGGCGTCGCGGCCGCTGCGAACGCGAGCGTGGCGACGACTGCGATGCGAGCTGCGCTGTTCCATCCAGAGTTGGTCGACATGCCGGCGACCGTAACTCTGGGCGCGTTCCCGCTGCCATGAGAACTTGCTAAGAGACGTACTTCAGCGGAGGGGGAGGGATTCGAACCCTCGAACGACGTAACCGCCGTTAACGGTTTTCGAGACCGCCCCGTTCAACCACTCCGGCACCCCTCCTCGAAAGGTCACCCGACCGGGGCGTCAGGCGCCGGCAAGGCTAGCGATTGAATCGGCACGAAGGCACGGAACTTCAGCCTGTCGTTCAAGCCCGGCGGCGCGCGGGTCGATCAGAAGCGGGTGAGCCGGGGAACGGGAACCCTGTGGCGTCGCCTGCGCGCGCCGCGCGTCGCCGCGCTGATCATCGCCGCCGTCATCGCGGCGCTCACCGGCGTCGTCCTACAGGTCACCGGCGTGCTCGCGGGATCGGAGCGGCAGACGGTCGGGGTCCGCTTCCAGCTGCGCCACCAGCCGCCGCCTCAGGGGATCGTGGTGGTGGCGATCGACGACGTCACGTTCTCGGACCTCCGGCGCCAGTGGCCATTCCCGCGCTCACTGCACGGCCGGCTGATCGACCGCCTGCACCACGCGGGCGCGAAGGAGATCGTCTACGACGTCCAGTTCACCGAGCCGACGAAGCCTGCCGAGGACATGGCGCTCTACGACGCGATCGGCCGCGCCGGTGGCGCCGTGCTGGCCACCACGGAGACCGACGGGCACGGTCACTCGAACGTGCTCGGCGGCGACGACAACCTGCGGGCCATCCACGCGCAGGCCGCGTCGAGCAACCTGCCGGTCGACGGCGACGGGCTCAAGAGCCGCTTCAACTACTCGGTGAACCGCCTCACCTCGCTGGCGGTGGTGGCCGCGCACCGCGCAGGAGGACCGAAGCTCGACCCGTCGATGTTCCCGCGCCGCGGCGCATGGATCGACTACCGCGGCGAGCCGGGCACGTTCCCCACGGTGTCCTACTCGAGCGTCCTTCGCGGGCGCTTCGACCCCGCGCTGTTCAAGGGGAAGATCGTGGTGGTGGGCGCGACCGCCCCCAGCCTCCAGGACGTCCACTCGACTCCGGTGGGCGGCGGCCCGATGTCCGGCCCCGAGGTCGAGGCGAACGCCATCTGGACGGCGCTGCACAGGCTTCCGCTCCGCAGCGCTTCGCTCGTGCTCAACCTGCTGCTCGTGCTGCTGTGCGCCGCGCTCCCGGCACTGGCGGCAACGTCGATGCGCATCCAGTTCGCCGCCCTGCTCGCACCGGCGCTCGGCTTCCTGTACCTGTTCGGCGCGCAACTGGCGTTCGAGCACGGCCTGATCGTGGCCGTGGTGGCGCCGCTCGCGGCGCTGGTGGTCTCGACGATCGCCACGATCGTCGCCAGCCACGGCGTGGTGTCGAGCGAGCGGACGCGCGTGGCGAGCGAGAACGAGGTCCTGGACGCGCGCGTGCGCGAGCGCACGGCGGAGCTGCACGACGCGCAGCTCGAGATCGTCCGCCGCCTCGCCCTCGCCGCCGAGCAGCGCGACGAGGAGACCGGCGCGCACATCGACCGCATCAGCGACCGGTGCTACGACCTCGCGCTGGCGATCGGGCTGCCGGAGTCCGAGGCTGAGCTGATCCGCCACGCCAGCGTCCTGCACGACGTCGGCAAGATCGGCATCCCCGACCGCATCCTGCTCAAGCCGGGCAAGCTCGACCCGGACGAGTGGGAGGTCATGAAGACGCACGCCGCGATCGGCGCCCAGATCCTGGCCGGCTCCGTGTCGCCGCTGCTCCAGCTCGGCGAGACGATCGCGCTCACGCACCACGAGCGCTGGGACGGCAGCGGCTACCCGCAGAGCCTGGCCGGCGAGGACATCCCGCTCGCCGGGCGCATCTGCGCGATCTGCGACGTCTACGACGCGCTGCGGTCGGTCCGCCCATACAAGCGCGCGTGGACACGTGAAGAAGCTCTCGCCGAGATCGTGCGCGAGCGCGGCAGCCACTTCGACCCGCAGCTCGTGGACACGTTCCTCGAGCTCGAGCGCTCGAGCGGCGACCCGGAGCTCGACGCCTGGGCCGTGAGCGCCGGCGCGATCAGCGGCGGGTCAGGAAGAACTCCCGCAGGATCCCCGCCGAGTCCTCGGCCAGAAGACCGCCGGCAACCTCCGGCCGGTGGTTGAGCCGCTTCTCGCCGAGCACGTCGAGCACGCTGCCCGCCGCACCCGCCTTCGGGTCCGCCGCGCCGTAGACCACGCGCGGGATGCGCGCCAGCACGATCGCGCCCGCGCACATCGCGCACGGCTCGAGCGTCACATAGAGCACGGTGGCGTTCAGCCGCCACGTGCCGAGGCGCCGGGCCGCCTCCCTGATGGCGAGCACCTCGCAGTGGGCGGTCGGGTCCCCCCGCAGCTCGCGCTCGTTCGGCGCGGCGGCCAGCACCTCGCCCTCGTAGGCGATCACGCAGCCGACCGGTACGTCGTCGTGCTCGGTCGAGCGAAGCGCCTCGCGCAGCGCCAGCTTCATGAAGTACTCGTCGCGCGGGAAGAAGTGCTGCGTCACTGGCCCGCCACGAGCCGGCGGCCCGCGTAGCGCTCCGCCATCCGGAGCCCCGCCGCCAGACCGAGCCGCTCCGCGGCCCGCATGCCCGCCGCGCCGATCGACAGCGCGCTCATGCGGCGGCCACGGAAGACGCCTGCGTCGATCAGCTCGCGCGACCAGGCGACCGTCTCCCCCAGCGTCTTCTCGAGCGGCCGCGTCCTGTAGCCGAGCTCCTTCTTCGCCTTGCGCGACGAGTAGCGCCAGTTCTGGGCCATCAGCAGCAGCGCCTCCGGGGCGATCGGCCCGGGCAGCCGCAGCTCGTCCTGAAGCCGGGCCAGCGTGGCCACGTCACGCGGGAGTACCAGCAGCGGCTGGCTGACACCCGCGATGCGAGCGATCCGGTCGATCAGGTCGACCCACGTCACGTTGTAGCCGCCGAGGATGTAGCGCTCGCCCGGTTTACCTCGTTTTGCAGCAAGAACGTGGCCCGTGGCCACGTCGCCCACGTCCACGATGTTGGTGGCGCCATCGACGATCGCCGGCAATCTGCCGAGAAGGAAGTTGGCGACGGTCCTCGTGGAGGTCTCGCCCGGCTGCGTACGGTCCACCGGAACTCCGAGCACGTATGACGGGTTAACGACCACGACGTCCACGCCGAGCCGCGCTCCTGCCGCCATCGCCTCCTGCTCTCCCTCGTGCTTCGAATCCGCGTAAACCATCCCGGGACCACCGGCGCGGTACACGTGCGTCTCGTCCGCCACGTCGTCGCCGGGAGCCGTGCCGATCGCCGCCACCGTCGAGGTGAGCACCACGCGCTCGACACCCTCGGCGGCGGCCGCTTCGACGACCACGCGCGGCGCCAGCGCGTTCACCCGCCACACCCGCTCCGCCGGGCGCGAGTTCACGAAGCCGGCGGTGTGGAAGGCGACCTGGCAGCCGCGAAGCGCGCGGCGCATGGCCGCGCGGTCGAGCACGTCGGCCTTGACGGGCTCCACCTCGAGCTCGCCCAGGCGCCCGAGCCGTGCGGAGTCTCTGTACGTGACGCGCACGCTGTCGCCCGCCTCTGCGAGCAGCCGCGCGACGTGCCCGCCGACGAAACCGGTGGCGCCCGTCACGCAGACGGTCTGCGCGGCCGTGCGCGCGGTCGGCGCGCCTTCACCGCTCTTCTCCTGTCCCGCGTACACTCACCGGCACCGTAGCCCAATGCGTCTCCGCTGCATCCTCACGGCCGCCGCGGCCGCCTGTGCCGTGACCGGTCCGGCCGCCGTGGCCGACGCCGCGGTCGCGCCCGGCAAGGTCATCGTCCGGTACCACTCCGACACGACGCACGCCGAGCGCGTGATCGTCCAGCGGCGCACCGGCACGTCGACTCTCTCGCGGCTGCCGGGCGGGACGCGCGAGCTCGAGATCGCCGACGGCGACGGGCTGCACCAGACGCTCGCCGAGCTGCGCCGCCACCGCTCCGTGGCCTACGCGGTGCCCGACTACGTCGCGCACTCGGCCGACTTCATCCCGAACGACCCCGGCAAGCTGTCCGTGGCGGGCGGCTGGCGCCAGCTCCAGTGGAACTTCATCGGCGAGAACAGCGTCAACGCCCCCGCCGCCTGGGACCTCGCGCGCCAGGCGCGCGCGCCGGGCGGCCGCGGCGTGGTGGTCGCCGTGCTCGACTCCGGCGTCGCGTACGAGAACTACCGCCGCTTCCGCCGTGCTCCCGACCTGTACGCGTCGCGCTTCGTGCGCGGCTACGACTGGGTCGACCGCGATCGCCATCCCGACGACGAGGAGAGCCACGGCACCCACGTGACCGGCACGATCGCGCAGAAGACCAACAACAAGTTCGGCGTGACCGGGCTCGCATACGGCGTGAAGATCATGCCGCTGCGGGTGCTCGACCGCGACGGCAACGGCAACGGCTCGGACATCGCGCGCGCCATCCGCTACGCCGCCAGGCACGGCGCCGACGTGGTGAACATGAGCGTGGAGTTCAACACGAGCGAGACCGCACGCGACATCCCGGACGTGATCTCGGCGATCCGCTACGCCAGCCGCAAGGGCGTGGTGCTGGTGGCGGCGTCGGGCAACGAGGGCATCAGCAAGGTCGCGTATCCCGCGCGCGCGAGCGGCGTGATCTCCGTGGGCGCGACCACGGCGAGCGGCTGCCTGGCGGACTACTCGAACGCCGGCCGCGGCCTCGACGTGGTCGCCCCGGGCGGCGGCGAGGACGCTCCGCTGTCGGGCAACCCGTGGGACGACACCCACTGCGATCCGGACAACCCGGACAAACGCATCTTCCAGGAGACGCTGTGGGGCAACACGAAGCACTTCCGGCTCGTGGGCTTCGAGGGCACGTCGTTCGCCACGCCGCACGTGAGCGCGATAGCGGCCCTCATCATCGCGACCAAGGTGATCGGCCGCCACCCCACGCCGTCAGCAGTGCGCGCGCGCATCATCGCGACGGCGCGCGACATCGGCCCGCCCGGCTACGACTCCCACTACGGAGCGGGAATCGTGGACGCCGCGGCGGCGCTGACTCCCTAGGTCGTCCGAATGATCATCACGCTGCACGGAGCGTGATGGGAGACCTTGTTGGGCACGCTGCCGAGCAGGAAGCGCTTGGCGCCGCTCATGCCCTTGTTGCCGACCACGATCAGGTCGGCGGTCTTCTCCTCGGCCACGTCGAGGATGGCGTCGGCCGGGTCGCCCTGGCGCGCGAACGTCTCCACCTCCACGCCCGCACCCTGGATGCTCTCCGCCGCAGCGCGCAGCGTCGCGTCCACGTCCTCGCGCTGGTTGACCATCCACGACATGTCCTCGGGCACCTGCTGGCGTTCTTCGCGCAGCCGCTGGTTCCCGACCGGCTCGAACGCACTCACCAGGAAGATCCTCGCCCCGACCGCCTTCGCCAGCTCGGTCGCCTGCCGCACGGCCTCGTTGGCCGTGTCCGAGCCGTCCGTACCTACAACGATCGAGCCGAACATCTGTCTCCCTTCCCGCGGGACCTCGTGGGTGCGCGCGGATCATATGCGGGCATCGTCGCTGTTGACGCGCGGGCCCCGGGATAGGATGGTCCAGCTATGGCCGGCACACGCTGTCTCATCGTCGATGACCACTCGGTGGTGCGGCAGGGACTCGATCTACTCATCGGTGATCTGGACGACCTCGAGGTCGTCGGTCAAGTCGCGAACGGAGAGGAGGCGCTCGAGGCGGTCGAGCGGCTCCAGCCCGAGGTCGTCCTGATGGACGTGCGGCTGCCCGGCATCGACGGCGTGTCGGCGGTCAAGCGCATCCACCAGGCCGTGCCCAGCGTGAAGTTCGTGATCTTCTCCGCGTACGGGGACAAGCGGCTCCTGTCCGACGCGATCTCGGCGGGCGCGCGCGGATACGTGATGAAGGGGTCGCCGCCCGAGGACCTGCTGCGCGCGATCCGCACGGTCGCCGGCGGCAAGGCGTTCGTGGACCCCTCGCTCTCCCCCGCGCTGCTCATGACCGACGCCGCCGACGGCGAGCAGCCGCTGTCCGAGCGTGAGCGCGAGATCCTCCAGCTCCTGGCGGAGGGCTTCCACACCGAGGAGGTCGCCCGGCGGATCGGCCTCAGCGTGGAGACGGTGAAGTCGGACACGAAGCGCGTGATCGCGAAGCTCCAGGCCGACACGCGCACGCACGCCGTGGCGATCGCCCTGCGCCAGGCGATCATCGATTAGGCGGCTGTGCGGGACCTTCCGCCGTGGTGGCTGTGGATGCAGGTGGTGCTGGTCATCTTCGTGGTGATCGGGATGGTCATCGCGATTGTGAAGCTGGCGACGACTTGAGCTCCGGCGGCGCGTACGTGGTCCGCGACAGCCGCCGCACCCGTCCTTCCTCGACGGCCTCGCGCAGCGCGTTGCGGAAGCGGCCCGGGCCCCAGTAGCGGCCGCCGACGAGCTCGTACAGCTGGTCGCGCTCGGTGGCCCCGCGCTCGTCGAGGGCCCGCCCGATCACGTCGATCTCGCGGTCGAGGTCATCGTCGGAGGTGTCGGCGGTCCAGTGGCTCGCCGTGCCGAACATGCCGGGCGAGTAGAACGCCGAACCGGACCCCGGTCCCGGCCGGAAGCGCCGGAGCCCCTCGGTCTCGCGCGCGCGGCGGCGGCTGATGCGCGCGCGGATCCGCTCCTCGCGCTCGTGGGCCTCGCGCTCGCGGCGCGCCGCCTCGTCGAGCTGCGCCTGCGTCTGCTCGACCTGCTCGCGCGCGCCCCCGAGCTCCCGCGCCGTGACGCGGTGCTTCGCCGCGCTCACGCGCTGCTCCGCCGCCAGGGCGAGCTGCTCGTTCTCGGCTGCGATCTGCTCGTGCCGGCGCTGCGCCTCGGTGTCGTTCGCCGCGCGTGCGGCATGCGCGTTCGAGCGCTCGGCGTGCATCGCCGCCCAGCGCTCGTGCATCTCGGCGCGCGCCTCGGCCTCCTCCGACTCGGGGCCCTCCGCCGCACCCGCCTCCGCGCGCGCCTGCTCCATCGCCGCGCGCTGCTCGCGCGCGCGTGCGCGCTCGCCGGCGGCGTCGGCCAGCGCCGCGTGCGCCTCGGCCTCCTGGTCGTGCTCGGCGGCCAGCGACCGCACGCGCTCGTCCAGTGCGCGCGCCCGCTCCTCCGCCGCGGCCGCACGTTCGAGCGCCGCGTTGCGCGCGCCCTCGTCGTCGCCGGCGTCCTCGGCCTTCGCGCGCTCCTCGTGCGCGGCCGCGCGCTCGTCGAAGCCCTGCGCGCGCACGTCGCTGATCTCCGCCAGCGCGTGCTCCGCGCGCAGCCGGTCGGCGGCGCGC
>JAICJV010000078.1 GCA_025928265.1 Thermoleophilaceae bacterium | reverse complement strand
GCTGCTTCTTCATCGACGACTGCGGCAAGTTCGTGGACGGCGACTTCCTGACGGCGCTGCTGGCCGAGTCGGTGCTCGAGAAGGAGCCGGGCGCGACGATCCTCTACGACGTGCGCGCCTCTCGCGCCGTTCGCGACGTGGTGGAGGCGCGCGGCGGCACCGCCCTGGTGAACCGGGTGGGCCACGCGTTCTTCAAGACGCGCATGCCCGAGGTGGGCGGCGCGTTCGGCGGCGAGGTGTCGGGCCACTACTACTTCCGCGAGTTCTACAACGCGGACTCAGGCACGATCCCCGCGCTGCTCATCCTCGAACTGCTGTCGAAGAAGGGCCGCCGGATGAGCGAGCTGATGGCCGACTTCCGCTCGCGCTACTTCATCTCGGGCGAGATCAACTCCGAGGTCGCCGACCAGGACGCGAAGATGCGCGAGATCGAGGAGCGCTACTCCGACGGCGAGGTGACCCACCTTGATGGCGTGTCGATCGACTACGAGGACTGGCACTTCAACGTGCGCCCTTCTAATACCGAGCCGTTGCTGCGGCTCAATCTCGAGTCGCTCGTCTCTCCTGAGCACATGGAGGAGAAGCGGGACGAGGTGCTGGGGTTGATTCGCGGCTAGGACGCGCGGCAGACCATCAGCTCGGTGGACGGGCCCTCGCGCTTTGCGCGGACGAGCCCCATCTCGAGCGGGTAGAGCGCAGCGCCCACGGCCGGCCCGAGGGCGTTCGCCCGAGTCAGGCCACCCGACAGTGCGTGCCACCACGCGCCGAGCGCGCTGCTGTCGGAGTCCACCGGCTCGTTCATCAGCACGAACACCGGACAGCGGTGCTCGACGGCCAGGCCGGCATCGGCCACCGCCGCCTCGACCTCGCCCAGCGAGCGGTTCACGTGGTGAAGGCTGCGCTTGGCCGGGCCGTGCACGAAGTTGTCGGAGAAGACGACGAGGCCGCCGGGGCGAACCAGCTTCGCGAGCGTCGCGATCGCCTTCTCGAAGCGCTTGTCGTCGACGATGTGGAAGAGGACGTCGAATGCCGAAACGGCGTCGAAGCGCTCGCCGAGCAGCTCGGGATCGTCCTCGCCCAGCTCGAACCGCACGAAGCGCCGGCCCGGATAGCGCTCGCCGAGCCGCTCGACCGAAGCCGACGTGATGTCGCAGCCGGTAACGTCGGCCACGCCGGCGTCGAGCCAGCGGTCGATGTAGAAGCCCGACCCGCAGCCGACGTCCAGCACGCGTGCCTTCGCGACCGCGGGCACGCGCGGCACGACCTCACGTTCGAAGACCCGCCGGCGGACCTTGTACATCCAGCGGTTGAAGCCCTTGCCGAGCCCAGCCCACCCCACGGCGTCGAGGCCCTCGCGCGCCTCGAGGCGGTCCTCCCAGTACTGCTTTGCGTCGAACTCCCCCACGTGCATTTCGCCTGACTACGTGCGATCCGGCGATATGTCAAGAGCGTGAACGAGCACCCTGCCGGCGATCCGGCGCCTGAGCGCGCCACACGCAGGGAGTTCCTGCGCTCGAGCGCAGCGGCGGCGGTGGCCATGTCTGGCGCCGGGACGGTGCTGTCCGCCTGCGACTCGGGCCCCCGGAAGATCGGCCGGAAGCTCCAGGCCGGTTCGGCCTGGCGGCTGGAGGACACCGTCGAGGGGACGCTCGACTACCGCGGCCCGGGTGCGCTGGCCGGCCCCACCATCGAGCTGGTGACGATCGGCGACAGAAGCTCGGCGCGCGCCCGGCTCGACCGGGTGGCTCCGGTGGACCTGCGCGGGCAGATCCTGCGCTTCTGGCTACGAATAGAGGAGCACAGCGCGCGCCAACTTCACCAGATCAACGTGAAGGTGGGCTCGGGCCAGTGGGCTTTCAGCGACAGCACCTTCCAGTCGATCGTGATTCCCGCGCCGGGAGGCGACTACGGCACCGAGTACCTGAAGCCGGGCGAATGGCTCGGCGTGACCGTGGTCCCGGCGTCACTGGCGAGCGGGGCGATCGGCGCCACCGATTTCCGCGCGGCGCGCGACTTCGCCGTGGAGATCGTCGATCGCGGCCACGGTCCCGCCCGCGTCCTGCTCGGCGGGATGGACGTGATCCCGGCCGACCCCGCCTTCCCGAAGGGTGCCGTGTCGCTCACCTTCGACGACGGCGTGGCCAGCCACTACTCGCTGATGGCGCCGATCCTCGCCCGCCACGGCTACACCGGGACCGCCTACGTGATCCGCGATCTGGTGGGCCAGGCGGGATACATGACGCTCGCGCAGCTCCGCGACCTCGACCGGCGTGGCTGGGAGATCGCCCTGCACGCCGAGCACGTCGCGGCGCACAACGCGCGCGGCGGGTTCACGAGCCTCTCGAGCGCCGGGATCGTGAGCGAATGGCGCGACGAGGCGGCGTGGCTGCGCGCGAACGGCTTCTCCGGAAGCCGCGACAGCGCCTACCCGCAGGGCATCTTCGACGCGCGTGTGCTCGCCGCCGCCAAGCGCTACGGCAAGCTCGACACGGCCCGCACCACGAGCTTCCGCAGCGTCGAGACGCTGCCGGTATCGGACCCGCTGCGACTGCGGACGATCTCCTACGACGCCACCGTGACCATCTCGCCGGGCTCGCGGCTGGGGACGATCAAGTGGCGCATCGACCAGGTCCGGGAGTACGGCGGCTGGCTCATCCTCTGCTTCCACGACGACACCAGCGCCACCTCGGACGGCAGCGCCATCTCCGCCGGCCACCTGCGCGAGATCGTGGACTACGTGGCCAGGCGCGACATCCCCGTGATGCCGGTCGGCGAGGTCTGGCGCCGCTCGTCGCGCGTCGCGGTCGGCGCTCCGCCGCCCTGATTCAGGCCACGCAGCCGCGCCGCCACTCGGCGCCGAACACGCGGCAGCCGAAGCCGTTGATCGCGCCGATCACGATCGCAGAGAACGAGCCGCCCGCGACCGGCTGCGGAGCGCCCCCGGCCGGCGGGATGGCGCGCGCCGCGGCATCGAGCGAGCCGCCCGAGTAGAGCGGCGACCGCGCGACCTCGCGGAACGCCTGAAGCGCAGCCGGCGACGACTGCACGCGCCAGTCGGTCTCCTTCACCTTGTTGAACCACACCACCGCGCGGATCCGCGGGAAGCGCTGCGGGATGTCGCGCATGAACGCGTTCGTGATCCAGGCGGCCTTGTCGCCGCCGCGCTCGGTCGACGCCGTCTCGGGGATCATCAGGGGCTTCGACGAGAGCTTCGTGATCAGCTCGTACGACTTCCCGAATATCTCCCTGAAGCTCATCCAGCGAATGTTGCTCGCGCCGGCGTAGTTGTAGCCGTCGAGCCCGAGCCAATCGACCCACGCATCGCCCGGGTAGAACGCCGTGAACGGGCAGCGGCCGCCGCAGTGCACGTTCGGCGACCAGACCCAGCGCACGTTGGTCGCGCCCTCGGAGCGGAACAGGGACACCACGTGCCGCCACGCGCGCACGAACGTGGCGGGCGTGTTGCCGTTCGCCCCCGGCCCGTACGCCGCCTCCGGCAGGTTCATCTCGTGGGCGAAGCGGACGTAGAGCGGCTTCCCCCAGGTCGCCGCGAGCCTCGCCTGCTCGCGGATGTACCCGTCGTACGCGCCCACGGCGATCTCGCTGAGCGGGATGCCGCCCCCCGGTCCGACCGGGTCCCAGGTGAGCAGCGCGGCGGCGCCGCGCTTCTGCACGGGAGCGACCTGTCCGGAGTAGAACAGCGGCGTCCCGAAGTCGCTGTAGCTCATGACGATCGACGGCGGTGCGCCCACGAGCCGCGTGTAGGCGTCGATGTCCGACCCGTCCGGCTCGGAGGTGGCGAGGTGGACTCCGAGCTGGATCGGCGCGGCGAGCGCGGAAGCGGTGCCGACACTGACGGCCAGGGCCACGGCGGCCGCGCAGATCCCGGTCCATCGCATCTGTGCGGAAGTATGCACCGGATGGAGGCGCCCCTGAACGACCGGCCGCCGGCCGAGGCCGTGTCGCGCTCCGCCGTGCGCGGAGTCGCGTGGCTGGGCGTCGAGCGGATCGTGGACCAGTTCCTCGCGTTCGCCGTCTTCGTGGTCCTGGGCCGTCTGCTCGCCCCGCACGACTTCGGCGTGATGGCGGCGGCCACGGTGGTCGTCTTCTTCCTCCGGGTGCTCGTGAACACCGGCTTCGCGCGCGCGCTGGTGCAGCGTGACGAGCTCAGTGACGACCACGTCGACGCGGCGTTCTGGACCTCGCTCGGGACCGGGGTCGCACTGGCGCTCCTCACCATCGCGTGTGCCCCGGCGCTGGCCGACCTCTTCGACGAGCCGGACCTGGTGCCGGTCGTGCGCGCGTTGAGCGTCGTGTTCGTGTTGGCCGGCTTCGAGAGCACCCAGAGCGCGCTGGCGGACCGCCGCATGGCATTCGGCGTGCAGGCGGTCCGCCGCTTCATCGCGTCGGTCGTGAGCGCCGCCGTGGGGCTCGGCCTGGCGTTCGGCGGCGCTGGGGTGTGGGCGCTCGTGGGCCAGCTGATCGCACTCGAGGCGACGCTCGTGGTGGCGCTCTGGTCGCTGACCCAGTGGCGCCCGCGGCTGCGCTTCTCGGCCGCGCATTTCCGCGACCTTTTCGGCTTCGGGCTCAACTACGTCGGGATCCGCGCGCTCTTCTACCTCAGCCAGAACGCGGACAACTTCCTGATCGCCGCCGTGCTGGGCCCGGTGAAGCTCGGGCTCTACGTGATCGCCTACCGCGTGCTGTTCGTGATGATCGAGCTGGTCACGCTGGCGATCAACCAAGTCGCACTGCCCACGTTCGCCCGCTTCCAGAACGATCGCGAGCGGCTGCACGAGACCTTCTACAGCGCGGTCACGCTCGGAGCGACCGCCGGCTGGCCGGTGTTCGCCGGGCTCGCGCTGGTCGCCGACCGACTGATCCCCTTCCTGTTCGGCGACAAGTGGGACGGCAGCGTGCCCGTGATGGAGGCGCTCGCGATCAGCGGCGCGGTCCAGGTGGTGATCGTGTTCACCCAGAACCTGACGATCGCCATCGGCCACGTCCGCAACGAGTTCCGCTGGAACGTGTTCGCCACCACGGTGCAGGTGGGCGCGTTCGCCGTGACGGCGCACCTCGGCATCGTGGCGGTGGCGCTCGGCCTGGGCGCTGCGAACCTCGTCCTCTGGCCGATACGGGTGGCGATGGTCGCGCGCCTCACGGGCATCAGCGCGGGCGAGTACGCGCGCCGGCTGCTGGGCCCGCTTCTGGCCACCGCGGTCATGGCCGCCGTGGTGTTCGGGGTGGAGCGCGCGGTGACGGACGCACCCGACGGGCTCGCACTGTTGGCGGAGGTCGCCGCCGGCGTGACCGCCTACCTGGCCGCGCTGCCGCTCGTGGCGAAGGACGCGTTCGCGAAGCTGCGCATGGCGGCAGCCATGGTCCGGCCCGGAGCGCGCGGCTAGAGGCCGATCGCGTCCAGCAGACGGCCGGTGCTGCGTGCGTCGTCGTAGCGGTGCAGCCGCAGCTGCATGCGGCGCCGCGTGGCGCGGAACGGGTCGCGGCCGGCCGCCACCCGCGCCATCTCGTCGCGCAGCTCGGCCGGCCCGGTGACGAGCGGTCCCGGGAACCAGACCTCGTACGGGTCGAGTGGATACCGCGAGTGGCCACGTACTCCGCGGCGTCAGGAAATGCGCAGATCATCGGCCGGTCGGCGAGCAGGAAGTCCACCCACACGGTCGATGCGCCGGTGATCAGGCAGTCGGCGGCGGGCAGCGCCTGGTAGAGGCTCAACCCGCGCTCGGCCAGCCAGTCCTCGCCGATCACCGTGATGCGCTGGTAGGCGCCCTCCGGCGGGCGCGGGGACAGCGGGTGCGGCTTGGCCAGCATCCGGCAGCCGTTGGCGGCGAGCCACCTGTCCACCGCGGCGGTCGTGGCGTCGGAGACCGGCAGCATGCCGCCCTGCGCACGCCCGTCGACGCGGCCGGTGCTGGTCGCCTGGCGGTACGTCGGGAGCCAGAGGAAGCGCGTCTCGTCCCCGTGCCCGAGCACCCTGCGCACCTCCGTGCGATCGGCGCCCACGAGCCGGTCGTTGCGTGGCGTACCGACGCCCCAGGCGAACGCGCGCCGGCCGCGGGCGCGACGCCCGGATGAGGCACAGCCCGTTGCCGCGGCCTATAGCGCGGCCTCCAGCAGCTTCGCGTAGCGCGCCGTGGTCTCGTCCCACGAGTAGGAGTGCTCGAACGTGCGCCCGTGCAGCTCGGTGACCCGGACGAGAGCCCGCGACAGCCCGGCGGGATCGGAGGGCGGCACCGTCACCGCGCCCTCGTAGCCGCGCACCGTGTCACGAAGGCTCGTGAGATCGGTCACCACCACCGGCATCCCGTGGCCGACCGCCACGTTCAGGGGGCCGCTGCTCGATGCGCGGCGATACGGCAGCACGACGGCGTCGGCTCCCGCGAAGTAGGCGCTCACCTCGCTGTCGGAGACGTACCGGTTGACGAAGGTGATGCGCTCGCGGTAGCGGCTGCGCGCGACCATCTCGGCGGGGGCGGTGTAGTCCTCCCACGTCTCGCCGACGATCGTCAGCCACATCCGCCGCGCCTGCTCGGGGTCCAGCAGGTCAAACGCCTCGATCAGGTCCTCGAGGCCCTTGTACCAGCGGATCACCCCGAAGTAGAGGAGGTTGAACGCGTCCGGCGGCGCGTCGCGGAGCGGCTCTACGGGCTCCTCCGTCAGGTAGTGCTCGTAGGGTCCGTGCGGGATCAGCGCCACGGGTCGCCCGTGCATCGCGTAGTGGCCCTCGAGCAGCTCGCGATCGGCCTCGCTGTGCACCACGAACCCGGACGCCAGCCGCAGGATGGCCGGCGCGATCGCGCGCACGTAGACGCGCGCGGCGGGGATGTTGGCCTCGCCCGTGTCGAGCACCTCGTGGAACTCGACGACGACGCGCGCCCCGAGCAGCCGCCCGACGAGCGCCAGCAGCAGGTAGGTGTGGAAGACGGTGCCGGTCCACCACTGGAAGACGAGCACGTCGGGCCGCTCGCGCACGAGCAGCCGAAGGGCGCGCAGGATGCTCGGCAGCCAATACCAGTCGACGCCGTCGAAGTGGCGCACCGAGGGGTCGAAGCGAAGTTCGCTGAGATCGCTTCCGACGCGGTCGCGGCCCGGGTAGAGGCGCGTCGGCAGGAGCTGGCGCATGAGGATCACCGACACGCGATTCGCGCCCGCCAGAGCGTTGGCGAGGCGGTAGGTGTAGACGGTGATCCCGCTCAGGAAGCGCGTGCCCGAGCCGACCACGCAGACACGCAGGGGCTTGGGCGTTGCGGCTGACTTCGCAGTGGTCAAGAGCCTCCTCGATGAGCGGCGGGCAGGCCGTGCGTTCCATGACGGCCGGGCGCAACTCGGCCGAACATCCTACCTTCGGGTACCTAGACTCCTCGCGCGGTCACATGGCTCAGAACGGCGCAAATCAGGCACGCGGGCGGGGACTCGCGGGGACGGGCGACAGGGCTCGGCCGATTCGCGTGCTCGAGGTCGAGCTGAGCGAGGACCTGCCGGCCCTGGATACGGCGGCGGCCCCCGGCGGCGAGCCCTACGAGCAGGCGCTCGTGCTGGTGCGGCTGCACACCCACCCGCTCGGGGCGGTCGAGCTCGAGCTGCCGGGTGGCGCCCTCTCGGCAGCGGCCCTGCGCGCCGGGATCGACGAGTCGCTCGGGCATGCCGTGCGCGCCCACCTCGACGCCGATGCCGGCGAGCTGCGCTGTCTCGAACCCCGCAACCGCCTCCTCGCCGACGCTCCGCCAGTCACGGTGATCATCCCGAGCCGCGAACGCCCGGAGCGGCTCGAGCGCTGCGTCCGCTCGATATTGACGTGCGAGTACCCGCATGACCGTCTCGACGTGCTGGTGGTGGACAACGCGCCCGCGACCACCGAGACCAGGGAGCTCGTCGAGCGACTGGGGCGCGAGGCCCCCGTTCGCTACGCCCGGGAGGACGCGACCGGGAGCGCCAGCGCGCGCAACCGCGGCCTCGAGGTGGCCGAGAACGAGATCGTCCTGTTCACCGACGACGACACGGTCGTGGACCGCTGGTGGGTGGCCGAGATCGCGCTGGCCTTCGCGAACGCGCCGGAGGCGGCCTGCGTGTCAGGACTGCTGATGCCGGCCGAGCTCGACAGCAAGCCGCAGATCTGGTTCGAGCAGTACGGCGGCTTCAGCCGCGGCTTCGACCGGCGCGTCTTCGACCTGCGCGAGAACCGCCCGCCGCGCGATGACGAGCCGCTCTACCCGTACACCGCGGGGATCTTCGGGACCGGGAACAACTTCGCGTTCCGGCGCTCCAAGCTCGCGTCGATCGGCAACTTCGACCCCGCGCTCGGCAACGGCACCCCGGCGCTCGGCGGCGTCGACACGGAGGTGCTCGCCCGCACGATCATCAACGGCCAGATGATCGTCTACGAGCCGCGTGCTCTCGTCTGGCACGCCCACCGGCCCGACTACGAGGGGCTGCGCCGGCAGGTCTACTCGTACGGCACGGGGCTCACCGCGTACCTGCTCAAGACGATGATGCAGAACCCGCGCCTGGTGCCCGGCTTCGTCGCGCTGGTGCCGCGCGGGCTTCGGTTCGCCCTGGCCGGCGGTTCGGAGAAGAACGAGCACAAGGGCAGCGATTACCCCACCGAGCTGACGCGCCTCGAGCTGAAGGGGATGCTCTACGGCCCGCTCGCGTACGCGAAGAGCCGGCGCAAGTACGGCCCGCACCGGCGCGTGCGCTAGTCGTCGTCGCTTTCGAGCGCCTCGGCGCGGGCATCCGCCAGAGGTGCGAGCAGGCGCTGCCGGCGCCGGCGGCGGACGCGGTTCGCGAGGCCGTGCTCGCCGCTTTCGTCGTCGTTCGCGAAGTCGGGGCGCCGCATCGCCTCCTCCACGGCGGCGAGCGCGATGGCCCGCCAGCGTGCGGCCTCGCTGCTGTCGCTGCCCCACTTCTCCGTGTAGGCGCGGCGGGCGGCGTTGAAGAGATCGGCGAGCGACTCGTCGTCGCGCTCGCTCAGGTCCCCGACCTCCATCTCCTCGCGCGCCACGAGCGCCCGGGCGTCGGTCAGCTCGTCGTGGACGCTGGTCAGCTCGCTCTCCGCCTCCGCCAGGGCCTCCTCGACCTCGGCGCGCGCGGCACCGGCGCGTTCGATCTGCTCCCGGGCGTCCTCGAGCTCGGCCTGCGCCCGCGACAGCTCGGCCTCGAGCTCCGCGATGCGCTCGTCGCGGGAGTCGACCTCGCCGGCCAGCTCGGCCAGCTGAGCCTCGAGCCCCTCGCTGGCGGCCCTCATCGCGTCCAGCGACTCGCTCAGCACGGCGACCGTCGCGCGCTCGGTCTCGAGCTCCTCGCGCAGTTCCTCGAGCTGCCCCTCGCGACGCTGGGCGTCGGCCTGCAGGGCGGCCTGCGTCCGCGTGCCCTCCTCCGCGGCCTGCTCTGCGGCCGTCATCGCCAGGCGCGCGCGCTCGACCGCCATCTCGAGGTCCTGGATCCGGCCGTCGCGCGCGGCCAGGTCCCGCCGGGCCTCAGCGAGCACCGAGCGGGCTCCGGCGGCAGCTTCGGCCTCCGCTTGCTCCTTCGCGCGCTCGAGCGCGCGCCTGCCGCGCTCGTTCTTCTCCTCGAGCGTCGCGACCAGCGCCTCCAGGGTCACCTGATCGCGCGCGTGGCGGTCGTTCTCCTCGACGAGCGCCGCGATCCGGGCGTCGCGTTCCTGCAGCGCCGCCTCGCGCTCCTCGATGTCGGCCATGAGCCCGGACCGCTCGAGCCGCGCCTCGTGCGCGTGCTGATAGGCCATCCGCGCGGCCTCCTGAGCCTCCTCCAGCTCGGCCTCGCGGTCGGCGAGAAGGTCGCGCGTGCGGACCAGTTCGCGACGCAGCTCGGCCGGCCCGGCATCCGCACGCTCGGGCAACGGGGGCGGGCCGCCGTCGACGTCGACGGGCCCGGGAAGGGTCCACGAGTCCTCGCCGCGTTCGAGCACGAACACCGCTTCGGGGTCCGCCGCCACGTCGACAGCCATCGCGAAGGACGCCTGCCAGCTCGCGCCGGCGGCGGCGGGCGGCGCGGGCAGCCGCTCTCCGCGCTCTGCGGCGCCGCCGATCACGGCGACCAGAGCCACGTCCTCGCCGGGCTCGGGCGCCGCCTGATCGGGCCACCCCGCGACCAGCCGCAGCAGCGCGTGCGTGGCCGTCGCCGACAGCCGGTCGAAGCGCTCCACTCGCGGCCCGGCCGCCATCGGCGAGTCGCCGCGCGGGCGCCCGCTCAGCAGCCTCACCGGTCGACCTCGTGCCGCATGCCCGACATCGTGCCATCGCGGCGCGCCCGCCGCGCCCGCCCTGCGGTCAGGAGTCCTGCGGTGCGCGCAGCGGCGTCGTGCGCTCGCGCCAGATCGTCTTCAGGACGCGCCAGCCGTCGGGCCACGTGACGAGGCGGCCCTCACCATGTATGCGGTCGGCCTCGTAGCTCGGCACCTCGGCGATCTTGAGGCCGCGGCGGTGGGCACGGAGGTTCAGCATCGCCTCGATCTCGAAGCCGTCGGCGTCGAGGGCCAGCTCCGGGACCACGCGCTTCCAGAACGCGTTGTACCCGTAGCAGAGGTCAGTGAAGCGGACGCCGAAGAGCACGCGCACCAGCAGCACGAACCCGAAGTTGCCCGCCTTGCGCAGCAGCGTCATGTCCGAGGTGCCGCCGCCCGGGATGAAGCGCGAGCCCTTCGCATAGTCGGCGCCCGCGAGCAACGCCCCGACGAACGCGTGGATCTCCATCGGGTCCTCGGACCCGTCGGCGTCGAGCTGGACGATGATGTCGCCGCTGGCGGCCTCGAAGCCGGCACGCAGCGCATTGCCCTTGCCGCCCGGCCGCTCGTTGCGCACGACCTTGATGTCGGGCATGAGCTGCCGCGCCACCTCGACGGTGTTGTCGGTGCAGTGGTCGTCCACGAGCACCACCTCGTGCACCCACGCGGGAATGCGAGGCAGGACGTGCGGCAGGTTCTCCGCCTCGTCCAGCGCCGGGACCACGACGGTGACGCGGTTCGACCCGAGCCAGCCGGTGGTCAGCTGATTTCCGTTGCGATGCGCGACATCGCCGACGACGTCCCCTGTCATGTTGAGCCCCTTCGAATCTCCACGGCCGAGCCCATCCATAAACCCGGCGACGAGTCCAGTGTAGAGGCGATGCTCGCCTACGGAAAGGCCCTGGAAACCGGCACGCGACGCAGCCAGGCGGCCACCGCGAGGAAGACGACGACGGTCGCCTGAACCGCGTACGGGAGGACGAATGCGTGGTCGGAGGCCGGCCACAGGAGCATCACGCCGGCGCCGTTCTGGCCGGGCTCCGCGAGGTCGCGGAAGAAATGCGCCGCGAGACCGACGGCCGCGCCGGTCAGGACGGTGCGCGCGCGCCCGCGAGCGACGAGCGCGAGCAGCGCGACCACTACCAGCGTGAGCAGGCAGTGCGTGTACGGCCGGCTCGTGCCCGGCTCGAGGCCGTGCCAGCCGAACTGGACCGGCACGTGATCGACGTCGATCAGCACCGCTCCGGCCAGCAGCCCCGCGAGGAACTCGCGCGAGACCGACATGCGCACCGCGGCCACCAGCAGGACCGCCGTGGCGACGTGCGCGATCTCGTCCAGGACGCCGTCCCCCAGAAGGGGGAGGTCGGTCTGCCACAGGAGCAGATCCGCGATAGCGATCGCGCCCAGGTACACCGGGATCGCCGCCTGGACGAACATTCGACTGCGCAGCCGCACGCTCGGAGGCTATGGGCAGCGGTCCGATTTGGACCGGGATGTCCAGAACCCTCCATCTGGGCCGTGCGCTCCTCTGCGCGCTTGCAATCGGCCTCCTCGTCGCGCCCGCGGCGCTCGCGGCCAGGCCCCCGATCGCCCTCGGCGTGAACATTGACGACGCTCCCGGGAACGCGGGCAAGCTCGACTCCTACACGCGGCTCGTGGGCGCCAAGCCGGCGATCGTCATGTGGTACCAGAGCTGGAGCGAGCCGCTCTACTACTCGTCCCAGGCGGCGGCCGTAGCCGACCGGCAGATCACGCCGATGATCACCTGGGAGCCGGCCGACGGGGACCGCGGAATCCCCCTGAGCCAGATCATCGCGGGCGCGCGCGACGACTACATCCGGCAGAGCGCGGACGCGGCCCGCGCGTTCGGGCGCCCGATGCTGATCAGGCTCGCGCACGAGATGAACCTCCAGGGCTCGCCGTGGGCCGCCGGCCGGTACGGCAACACGCCCGCAAAGTACGTGGCCGCGTGGCGCCACGTCGTGTCGATCTTCCGCTCGGAGGGCGTCACGAACGTCCAGTGGGTCTGGTCGCCGAACGTCGACTGGGGCGACGCGCCGTTCAGCGCGTACTTCCCGGGTGACGCGTGGGTCGACTGGGTCGGCCTCGACGGCTACAACTGGGGCACACAGAAGCAGTCCGGCTGGCGCAGCCTCGGTCAGGTGTTCGGGTCCTCGTACGACCGGATCACGCGCCTGAGCGACAAGCCCGTGATGATCGCCGAGACCGCCGCTCCCGAGCGCGGCGGCGACAAGGCGGCCTGGATCCGCCACGGCTTCCTCCGCGACATCCCCAACCGCCTCCCGCGCGTACGCGCCGCCGTCTGGTTCGATCGGACCAAGGAGACCGACTGGCGCGTGAACTCGTCGAGCTCCGCGCTCGCCGCCTTCCGCGAGGTGGCTGCCAGCCCGCTCTACGGGGGCATCGCGAAGCCGCGCGTGCGCGCCCGGCTCAGCTTCTCCACGCGCTGCCGCCGGCACGGGCACCGTCCCGTGTGCGCCACGGTCGGCCGCGTGCGCTTCCCCGCCGTCGCTGCGGGCGCCGCGGCGCCGAGCTGCAAGGGGCGCGTGAAGGTGGTCATCCGGCTTGGCCACAAGCGCTTCCGCTCGAAGGGCACGGTCAACCGCCACTGCCGCTACCGGGCGAAGACGAAGCTCGCGAAGAACGTCCGCAAGGGCATCCGCCGCGCGCGAGTCTCGATCCGCTTCAGCGCCGCGTCCGCGGCCGGCAAGGCCGGACCGAAGCGCGTCAAGCTCCGCTGAGCCTGACGTCCGTCCAGCGGCGTCAGCGCACGTAAAGACGCGCTCGCGCGAGCACGATGCAGAACGGGTATGCGTCGCCATGCCCGAAAGCTCATCCTCGCGCTCGCGCTGAGCGCAGCGCTGCCCGGAGCGGCGAACGCCACGGCGCCGCAGCCGGTCGTGCTCGGCGTCAACACCGCGGGCATTCCGCAGACGATGGGGAGCGCGCTCGACACATTCGCCGCGAAGGCCGGCGCGATGCCGCAGATCGCCATGTACTACCAGGACTGGTACGAGGGCTGGAGCACCGCGCTCGTGAACCCCAACTTCGTGTCGCAGGCCACAGCGCGCGGCGTGACGCCGATGATCACGTGGGAGCCGTGCCTCGACACGGCCGGCACGATCGACCAGCCGGCCTACGCCCCGCGCAACATCGCACGCGGCGACTTCGACCCCTACATCCACCGTGCCGCGCGCGAGGCCAAGGCGTTCGGGCAGCCCTTCTTCGTCCGCCTCGCCCACGAGATGAACGGCGGCTGGAGCACGTGGGGCCGCGGCGTGAACGGCAACACCCCGG